>JAINDL010000035.1 GCA_019931245.1 Bryobacteraceae bacterium CoA2 C42 | reverse complement strand
TGGAGCCGGAGCCGAGGTCGGGGCCGCCGGCGATGACGAGGCGGGTGGGTTCGCCGCCGGTGTGGGAGTCGATGACGTCAATCGTTGGCATGGGGGTCGGCGGGGCGGGTGAGGTCGGGGCGGTGGGCGGGCGTTTGGCGAAACGAAGCCAAGCTTTCGGCGATGGGGTCAGTGGTCAGCATAGCGGGTGAGGTCCGGGCGGTGGGCCAGGGCGTAGCGGATGATGCCGAGCACCTCTTCTCTTTCGGCGCCGGCGATGGGGAGGCGGGGCGGGCGGGTCAGTTCCGTGCCGAGGCCGACTTCGGCCATGCAGAGCTTGATGTACTGGACGAGCTTGATTTTGGTATCGAGGTGGAGGAGCGGGGTGTACCACTGGTAGAGTTCGCGGGCTTCGGCCCAGCGGCCTTGTTGGGCTAACTGCCAGAGGACGCGGTTCTCGTCGGGGAAAGCGTTGACGAGGCCGGAGACCCAACCTTCGGCGCCGAGCAGGGCGCTTTCAAGGACCAGGTCGTCGACGCCGCTGAAGAGGATGAAGCGGCGGCCGACGGCGTTGCGGAGGTCGGTGATGCGGCGGACGTTGTCGGAGGACTCTTTGATGGCGACGATGGTGGGCTCGTTGGCGAGTTCGACGAAGGCGTCCGGGGGCATGTCGACGTAGTAGGCCGGGGGGTTGTTGTAGATCATCACGGGCAGACCGCTCGACTGCGCGACGGTGCGGAAGTGGGCGATGGCTTCGCGGCGGTCGGCTTTGTAGATCATGGCGGGGAGGACCATGAGGCCGTCGAGGCCGAGCTTTTCGCAGTCGCGGGCGAAGCGGGCGGCGACCATGGTGGTGTTTTCGGCGACGCCGGAGAGGACGGGGATGCGGCCGGCGACGACGGATTTGAGCTCGCGGAGGATGATTAATTTTTCTTCATATTCGTGGGCGGTGTTTTCGCCGACGCTGCCGAGGAGGATGACGCCGTGGATGCCGGCGGCGATGAGTTTTTCGAGGTGCGCGGCGGTGGCGGGGAGGTTGACGGAGAGGTCGGGGTGGTATTGGGTGGTGAGGGCGGGGTAGACGCCATGCCAGGAGAGGTTCATGAGTTTGTTAGTTCCAGTCTTTTGGGGTTAGGGTAGCCAATTCGAAGACGCCCTGGCGGGGGAGGGATTCGAGGGGAAGCCCGGACTGCCAGAGCGAGACCTGAAAGCGGGCGAGGTCTCCGGGGGCGAGTTGGAGTTCGGTGAGGGGGACGGCGGCTTCGATGATGCGTCCGGCGATGAACTGACCGGGGTGGAGGGTGGTTTCGGCGGCGCCGGCTTTGATGCGGATTTCGAGGTGGGTGCAGTCGGGCAGGGGGTCGAAGTCGAAGCGGAGGAAGATGCGTTGGCCGTTGGTGCCGTAGAGGAGTTGCTGGAGGCCGATGCGGCCGCCGTGCATGGCGCCCTGGCGCTGGTCGATGTGGTACTCGCCGGCGCCCATCCATTCGAAGTAGCTGGAGACCTGGCCGTCGAGGGTGGGATCGATGTGGCCGGTGGGGAGGTGGTGGTGTTCGAGGAACTCGAGGCGGAGGATGGGGCGGGAGAGTTCGGCGGGGGGCGGGAGTTCGAGAGCGCGGTAGACGTTGGCGAGGTGGTCGCGGAAGAGTTGATCGAACTCGGTGCGGTTGGCGGATTCGTGTTCGGGGCCGTACCACCAGCACCAGTCGCTGCCTTCGGCGATGAGGATCTCTTCGTAGGCGAGGGCGCGTTGTTCGGGGGTGACTTTGTCTTTGTGTTGGTCGAAGGCGGCGCGGGCGAGGCGGAGGTACTCCCAGGCGCGGTTGTCTTCGTCGGCGCCGATCCAGATATCGAAGTTGGCGTTGATCCAGGAGCCGGGGAAGATGCGGTCGAGGGTGTGGGCGGGGTGGCGGGCGAGGCCTTCGCTGACGGTGACGGCCTGCATGCCGGGGTCGGCGGCGATGCGGGCGTAGAGTTGGCGGAGGAATTCGCGGCCGCTTTCGGGGAAGTACTCCCAGGCGTTTTCGCCGTCGAGGATGATGGGGACGAGGGAGTCGCGGCCGTTGCAGTTTTCGCGGATGCGGCCGAGGAAGTGGTCGGCGGCCTCTTCGGGGCCCATTTTGGAGTAGACGAAGCCGACGAGGTCGCTTAAGTAGTGATCGCGGAAGAGGCAGTGGAGTTGGCGGCCCTGGTGCTGCCAGAGATAGGGGCGGTAGGTTTCGGCGGCGCCGGCGGCGCGGCCGAGGGTGCGGGCGAGGACGCCGTTGTCGGTGGCGAACCAGCGGAAGCCGCAGTCGGCGGCGAGGAGGAGGGCTTGGTCGGAGACGGAGCCTTCCGAGGGCCAGAGGCCTTGGGGGGTGAGGTTGAGCCGCTTCTGCATGTAGTCGCGGGCGGTGAGGAGTTGGTGGCGGGCGTCTTCGGGGTAGCGGAAGGGGGTGGGGAGGGGGACGTGGGGGTGGGCGACGGCGGCGATGTCGGAGTCGCACAGGAGGGGGAGGATGGGGTGGTAGTAGGGGGTGGTGGAGACTTCGATCTGGCCGGTGGCGGCGAACTTTTGATAGACGGGGACGACGTGGCCGAGGATTTCGAGCTGTTTGCGGCCCATGAGTTTCTGGTCGGCAAGCGAGTAGTGGCGGCCTTTGGCGACGAGGTCGCGGATTTCCGGGTCGGCGGCGAGGAAGATTTCGTCGAACCAGGCGAGCTGGGAGAGGATTTGCAGGTCGCGGAACTCCTGCGCGCCGAAGAAGCGGCCGGCTTTGAGGCTAAGTTCGTAGAGTTCGCCGTAGCGGGGGTAGCGGTAGACCATCCGGGAGAGGTTGGCCTGGAAGAAGTAGCGGAGGAGGAAGGCTTGGTCGGCGTCGGTGAGCTCTTCGGCGGGTTTGAGGGCGAGGCGGAGGAAGGGGTCTTCGGCGGCGCCGGCGGCGTATTCGTCGAGCTGGGCGACCATGGAGGGGACGAGGTTGAAGGTCTGGTGGATGGAGGGGAAGGCGGCGAGGATCTCCACCATGCCGTAGTAGTCTTTGAGGCCGTGGAGGCGGGTCCAGGGCAGTTTGTATTCGCCGGTGACCAGATCCTTATAGAAAGGCTGGTGCATGTGCCAGACGAAGCAGAGATCGATTTGGGCCATGCGGGTTACTTTCCGAAGTAGCTGCGCACGGGGACGGGGGGCGTAGTTTTTTTGATGGCGGTCCAGAGGATGGCGTTGAGTTCGTCGTCGTCGATTTCGTCGGCTTCGTCGAAGTCCATGCGGGCGGAGCGGGCGGCGAGGGCGCCCTGGCCGGGGTTGCGTTCGTCGAGGGGGTAGCGGGGTTTTTCGGCCGAGTAGGCGCTGACGTTGGGGGTGAGCTGGAAGGCGCCGGTCATGGGGCGGGCGCCGGCATCGAAGGTGGTCATGGGGCGGATGCCGAGGATGAGTTCGATGGTGCGGAGCATGGAGGTGGTGTTGTAGAAGGAGCTGTCGATGGCGCCGCGTTTGGTGTAGGGGGAGATGACGAAGGCGGGGGAGCGGTGGGAGTCGACGTGGTCGGGACCGTTCTGGGCGTCGTCTTCGATGACGAAGATGGCCATTTTCTCCCAGAATTTGCTTTTCGAGAGGCCTTCGACGATGAGGCCGAGGGCGTAGTCGTTGTCGGCCATGGCGGCGAGGGGGGAGATTTTGCCGGCGGCGAGGCCGCTGGTGTGATCGTTGCCGAGGCGGACGACGGAGAGATGGGGGAACTTGCCGGCGGCTTCGAGGTTGGCGAGATCGGCGAGGAAGGATTTGGCGCGTTCGACGTCGGGGTAGTCCATGTCGAAGCCACGGTACTGGCGATTGGTGTGGGGCAGGAGAGCGGGGTCGCGGACGAGTTTGACGTGGGGCGTGGAGGCGGTGACGTCTTTGAGCGGGGTGTTTTCGACGAAGTAGCCGTAGTTGCGGACGGTGCGTCCGGCGGCGAGGGCGTTGTTCCAGAGGTAGCCGGCGGGGGGCAGGGCGGCGGGTTCGCCGCCTTCGTAGTCGTAGTGCTTGCGGCGGCCGGCGTAGCTATTGGGCCACATGCGCTGGACGTAGTCGGGAGCGATGCCGGCGGTGGTCCAGTTGTGGCCATCGGCGGAGACGTCGGCGGAGACGTAGAAGTTGTCGAGGAGGACGAACTCGCGGGCGAGTTTGTGGTGATTGGGGCTGACGCGTTCGGGGAAGAGGGTGAGGGAGGGGTCGCCGTTGCCTTTGCCGAGGTCGCCGAGGACCTGGTCGTAGGTGCGGTTTTCCTTGACGATGTAGATGACGTGTTCGAGGCGGGAGGGATCGCCGGGACGGAGGGGGAGGATGGGGGCGAGGGTGGTGGCGGAGTGGGCGAGGAAGAGGCGGCGGTCGTTGTAGGGGAGGTTTTGGCGGACGGCGGTGGTCCAGGTTTCGAGTTGGGCATCGTCGAAGGGGGGAATGACGGAGACGGAGCCGCGCTGGAGGCGGCCGACGTATTCGACGGCGGCGTTGCCTTCGTGGACGGGGGCGGGGCGGAGGGTGGGGTTAGGCCCTTTGGGGTTGGGATAGCTGCGGGGGCCGCGGCCGTTGAAGACGAGGAGTTGGGAGTCGAGGGCGCGGGCGGCGAGGGGGTACCAGCCGGTGGGGATGAAGCCGCGGACCTGGCTGCGGAGGCGGCTGATGTCGGCAACGGCGACGGCGTTGGCGTCTGAGCAGACGACGTAGAGCTGCTTCTGGTCGGGGCTGAGGGCGAGGGCGCTGGGGGTCATGCCGGCGGGCTGTTCGGGGGAGAGGGAGACGTTGATGGATTCGAGGGGGGAGGCGGTGTTGCTGTCGTTGACGCCGATGACGGTGACGGAGTTGGCGTTGCCGTTGGTGACGAAGAGGCGGCCGGTGAGTTTGGGGGCGTCGCTGTCGCCTTCTCCGGCGTCGGGCTGGCGGCTGCTCCAGAGCATGTCGGTGGGGTGCTGGCCGGCGCGGAGGAGGGCGAGGCGGACGCCGGTATTGGCGGCGTACTGGCCGACGGAGGCGTCGGCCCAGTGGGAGACGAAGAAGCTTTGGCCGTCGGGGTGGAAGAGGATGCGGTAGGGGCGGCGGCCGGTTTTCCAGGTTTCGATGACGCGGCCGGACTGGGGATTGATGACGTGGACGGCGTTTTGGAACAGGGCGGCGGCGTAGACGAGGCGGCCATCGGGGGAGAGGGCGACATCGCCGATGAAGTCGGTATGTTTGCGGTCGGCGGCGGGGACGATGGGCATGGAGCGGAGGAGTTGGAGGGCGCCGGCGGTGGGGTCGAAGCTGAGTTCGTGGACGTTGGCCTGGCTGCCGCCGCCGACGTAGACCATTTTGCCGTTGGGGGAGAAGGTGAGGCCGAGCCAGGCGTCGGGGAGGTTGACGCGGCTTTTTTCGGTCATGGACTGGGCGTCGAAGACGACGACGGCGGGGGGATTATAGCCTCCGTGGAGGACGAGGAGCCAGCGCTTGTCGGGCGACAGGGCGGAGGCCATGGGGAAGGTGTCGGTGGCCTGCTGGCGGCCGGCGGGGGTGAGGAGGGCGCCGCTGTTGAGGAGGAAAGCGCCATCGGGGCGGGGGCCGACGCGTTCGGTGACGCCGGACTGGGAGACGAGGAGGAAGGCGGCAAGGAGGGTGCCGCCGAGGGTGAAGAGGAGAGTTCTCATTCGCTGTACCCCTGGGCGATGGGAAGGCGGCGGCCGAAGCCGAAGGCCTTGGTGGTTACTTTGAGGCCGGGCGCGGCCTGTTGGCGCTTGTATTCGTTTCGATCCACTTTTCGGGTGACGTCGCGGACGAGGGTGAGCGGGAGGTTGAGCTTTTCGGCGATGCGGGCGGGGGAGACCATCTGTTCGACGTAGAGGGCGAGGATGGCATCAAGGACGGGATATTCGGGCAGGGAGTCGGAGTCTTTCTGATCGGGCCGGAGTTCGGCCGAGGGGGGCTTGACGAAGACCGATTCGGGGATGGCGTTGGCGAGACGGCGGTTGGCGACGCGGCAGAGGTCGTAGACCTGGGTTTTGGGGATGTCGCTGATGACGGCGAGGCCGCCGCACATGTCGCCGTAGAGGGTGGCGTAGCCGACGGCGGTTTCGCTTTTGTTGCCGGTCGAGAGGACGAGGGCGCCGGTTTTGTTGGAGAGGGCCATGAGGGTGAGGCCGCGGAGGCGGGATTGGAGGTTTTCTTCGGTGACGTCGGGGGGGGCGCCAGCGAAGACGGGGCCGAGCGTTTCGAGCATGGCGGCGTAGGCGTGGTTGATGGAGACGGTGGGGCAGGAGATGCCGAGGGAGGCGGCGAGGGCGTGGGCGTCGGTGAGGGAGTGGTCCGAGGAGTAGGGTCCGGGCATGGCGACGCCGGTGACGTTTTCCTTGCCGAGGGCTTCGACGGCGAGGCAGGCGACGAGGGCGGAATCGATGCCGCCGGACAGGCCGAGGAGGGCTTTGCGGAAGCCGGTTTTGCGGAAGTAGTCGCGGGTGCCGAGGACGAGGGCTTCGTAGACGGCGTCGAGTTCGTCGGGATGGGAGGGGTGGAGGTCGCCGGTGCCGGTATGGAGGTTGGCGAAGAGGAGTTCTTCGGAGAAGCTGGAGGCGGCGGCGATGACTTTGCCGGTCGAGTCCATGGCGAAGCTGGAGCCGTCGAAGACGAGTTGATCGTTGCCGCCGACCTGATTGACGTAGACGAGGGGGGTTTGATAGCGGCGGGCGGTGGCGGAGAAGATCTGCTGGCGGAGGGCGCGTTTGCCGAGGTGGTAGGGGGAGGCGTTGATGGAGAGGATGGCTTTGGCGCCGGCGCCGATGAGCTCTTCGACGGGGTCGCGCTGGTAGAGGCGTTTCTGCCAGAAGTGCTGGTCGTTCCAGGCGTCTTCGCAGATGGTGATGGCGACGGGGGTGGCGCCGATGGTGGCGAGGGACTGGCTTTCGGCCGGGCGGAAGTAGCGCTGCTCGTCGAAGACGTCGTAGTTGGGGAGCAGCATTTTGTGCTGGCGGAAGAGGACTTTGCCGCGCTGCAGCATGGCGGCGGTGTTCGAGACCCGTTTCCCCTCGTTAAAGTCGGCGACTTCGGCCGTGCCGCAGAGAATGGCGATACGCAGGGGGGCGGATTCGACGGCGAGGCGTTCGAGTTCGGCTTCGGCGGCTTCGAGGAACGCGGGGCGTTCGAGGAGGTCCTGGGGCGGGTAGCCGGTGAGGGCGAGTTCCGGGAAAACGACGGCTTCGGCGCCTCCTTCGGCGGCTCGCCGCGCGTAGCGCATGATGAGGCTGGCGTTTCCGGCAAGGTCGCCAACCGTGGTATTGATCTGCCCCAAGGCAATCCGCATTCAGCCTCCTATTGTATCGGGGCTAGAGCGTGAGTTTCTTCCGGCGGGGTTTGGATTCCGGGGGAGCGACTTCTGTTTCGACGCGGACGAGGGAGGAGACGCTGATGACGGGGACGAGGGCCTGAGACTCCGGGCCGGGGGCGGGGTGGCGGACGCGCTGAGCGATTTCCGAGTTGAGCGAGGCGACGAACTGTTCGATCTGCCGCTGCATCTCCTCCATTTTTTCGCGCATATTGAGGATGATTTCGACGCCGGCGAGGTTGACGCCGAGTTCGCGGGTGAGTTGGAGGATGACTTCGAGGCGTTCGATATCGTCGTCGGTGTAGAGGCGCGTGTTGCCGTCGCTGCGGGAGGGCTTGAGGAGGCCCTCGCGTTCGTACATGCGGAGGGTTTGCGGGTGGAGGTTGTACTGCTCGGCCACGGCCGAGATCATGTAGGCAGCTTTGTTGCGTTTCGCCATCGGCTTGGGACCTCTACCTTTATACCTTGGTCCAGAGTTCGCTCCGGGGGTCGGGCGGATACTGCTCGGCGAGTTCGCGGAGGAGTTCGCGGGTGCGCTCGTCGTTGGCGGGCGGGGCCTGGAGGACGACTTCGACGATCTGGTCGCCGCGGGTATCTTTGCGGGAGTTGGGGACGCCCTTTTCGCGCAGGCGGAACTTCTGGCCGTTCTGGGTGCCCTGGGGGATTTTGAGAATGGCGCGGCCGTCGATGGTGGGGACCTCAATTTTGGCGCCGAGAACGGCTTCGGGGAGGGTGACGGGGACCTTGATTTCGATGGTATCGCCGTCGCGTTTGAAGAAGGCGTGCTCTTCGACGCGGACGGTGATGTAGAGATCGCCGGCGGGGCCGCCCATGCGCCCGGCATTTCCCTTCCCCGCGACGCGCAGGCGGGAGCCGGCGGCGACACCGGGCGGGAGACGGACCTCGACCGAATCGATGTGGGCGGCGCGGCCATCGCCGCGGCAGGAGGGACAGACGTTGCGGAGGCGTCCGGCGCCGTTGCAGCGGGTGCAGGTAAGGTTGAATTTCATGGCGCCGGCGGTTTGGCTGACCTGACCGGTGCCGTTGCATTCGGGGCAGGAGGCGACGCTGCCGCCGGCCGAGCCGGAGCCGTGGCAGGTGGCGCAGGACTCCTGGCGGGAGATGCTGAGGCGGACCTGGGTGCCGCGAATGGCCTGCCAGAAGTCGATGTTGAGGGTGTATTCGAGATCGGCGCCTTTTTCGGGCTGCTGGGGTTGGGCGCCGGAGCGGCCGCCGAAGAATTGACTGAAGATATCGCTGAAGCGGCCGCCGGTGTCGGCTCCGGGGGCGGAGCGACGCCCGGTCTGCTGATTGACGAAATCGGAGAAGTCGAAGCCTTCAAAGCCCATGCCGGGGCCGCCGCCGGGAGGGGGTCCGCCCGGGGGGAAGCCGCTATCGGAGTAGAAGCCGTACTGGTCGAACATGGCGCGCTTTTTGGGCTCGCTCAGGATGTCGTAGGCTTCCTGGACGGTTTTGAACTTGTCTTCGGCGGCTTTGTCGCCGGGGTTGAGGTCGGGATGATACTTCCGGGCGAGGCGGCGGTAAGCCTTGCGGATCTCATCCTCCGATGCTTTCTTGTCGACACCCAAGGTGCCGTAATAGTCTTTGCGTTCCGGCATGGCACACCTCGGCGGCGGGGCCGCACAGCGGCGGCCCCACCGGCTCCTGGCTGGTAACTACTTCTTGCCTTTGTCGTCGACGTCGACGAACTCGGCGTCGACGACCGAATCGGCCGAGGGATCGGCCTTGGGCTCGGCGCCGGGAGCGGGTCCGCCGGGAGCGCCTTCGCCGGTTGGCGACTTGTACATCACTTCGGCGAGCTTGTGGCTAGCCTGGGTGAGGTTGTCGATGGCCGCGTTGATTTTCGTGGCATCGCCTTCCTGGACGGCCTTCTTGGCTTCTTCGAGGGCGGCTTCGACCGTTTTGGCTTCGGCCTCGCTGACCTTGTCGCGATGATCTTTCAGGGTCTTTTCGACCGAGTAGATCATGCCGTCGGCCTTATTGCGGGCCTCGACGCTGTCGCGACGCTTCTGGTCGGCGGCGGCGTTTTCCTTGGCCTCGCGGGCCATCTTCTCCACCTCTTCCTTGCTGAGGCCGGACGAGCCGCTGATGGTGATCTTCTGCTCGTTGTTGGTGGCCTTGTCCTTGGCCGTGACATGGAGAATGCCGTTGGCGTCGATGTCGAAGGTCACCTCGACCTGCGGCACGCCGCGCGGCGCCGGCGGAATGTTGCCGAGTTGGAAGACGCCGAGCTGCCGGTTATCGACGGCCATGGCGCGTTCGCCCTGGAAGACCTTGATTTCGACCGAGGTCTGGTTGTCGGAAGCGGTCGAGAAGGTCTCGCTTTTGCGCGTGGGGATGGTCGTGTTGCTCTCGATGAGCTTGGTGAAGACACCGCCGAGCGTTTCGATGCCGAGCGACAGCGGGGTGACATCGAGCAGCAGGACGTCCTTGACTTCGCCGCCGAGCACACCGCCCTGGACGGCGGCGCCGATGGCAACCACTTCGTCGGGGTTGACCGAGCGGTTAGGCTCCTTGCCGAACATGTCGCGGACGATCTGCTGGATCTTCGGGATGCGGGTCGAGCCGCCGACCAGGACGACTTCGTCGATCTGGGAGGGCGAGAGCTTGGCATTCTTGAGCGCCCGCTCACAGGGAGAGAGCGTGCTGCGGAGAATGTCGTCGATCATCTGCTCGAAGCGGTTGCGGGTCAACTTCATGACCAGGTGCTTCGGGCCGCTAGCATCGGCGGTGATGAACGGCAGGTTGACTTCGGTTTCGAGCGTGGTGGAGAGCTCGATTTTGGCCTTTTCGGCGGCTTCCTTGAGGCGCTGCCGGGCCATGTTGTCGTTCATCAGGTCGATGCCGTTCTCTTTTTTGAACTCGGCAACGATCCATTCCATGATGCGGTCGTCGATGTTGTCGCCGCCGAGATGGGTGTCGCCATCGGTGGACTTCACTTCGACGACACCGTCGCCGACTTCGAGGATCGAGACGTCGAAGGTGCCGCCGCCGAAGTCGAACACGGCGATGGTTTCGTTCTTCTTTTTATCGAGCCCGTAGGCGAGCGCCGCCGCCGTGGGTTCGTTGATGATGCGCATCACTTCGAGGCCGGCGATCTGGCCGGCGTCTTTGGTGGCCTGCCGCTGGGCGTCGTTGAAGTAGGCCGGGACGGTGATGACCGCCTTGCTGACCTTTTCGCCGAGGTAGGATTCGGCGGCTTCCTTCAACTTCGTGAGGACCATCGAAGAGATTTCGGGCGCCGAGAGCTTTTTGCCCTGCGACTCGACACGGGCATCTCCGTTGTCGCCCGGGGTGACTTTATAGGGAACGAGTTTCTTTTCGGCGTCGACTTCGTCGAACCGGCGCCCCATGAAGCGTTTGATGGAGTAGATGGTGTTTTCGGGATTGGTGACCGCCTGCCGCTTGGCCACCTGGCCCACCAGGCGCTCGCCGCCCTTGGTGAAGCCGACGACGGAAGGGGTGGTACGCGCACCTTCCTGATTCGGGATAACGACCGCCGAGCCCGCTTCCATTACGGCAACGACGGAGTTGGTTGTTCCCAGGTCAATTCCAATGATTCTGCTCATGACAAGAACTTTTGCCTCCTGCTTTAGTGTACTACAAGTATTGAATCTGCGCGATCCATTGTCAAGTAATATTTTAGCAGGAGAGACTCAGGTTCTAGCCCGGGAGGAGTTTGGAGATATCGTTGTACAGGACGAAGACGACGAGCATCATGAGGAACACGAAGCCGAGCTTGAAGATGGCCTCTTTGATCTGGAGGCTTAGATCGCGGCGCATGATCATTTCGATGGCGAGCATGAGGATGGTGCCGCCGTCGAGGATGGGGATGGGCAGCAGGTTAAAGATGGCGAGATTCAGGCTGACGGCGGCCATCAGACCGACGAAGGAAGCGAGGCCTTCGCGTGCGGCGTCGCCGCTGAGCCGGGCGATGCCGACGGGTCCTTCGAGATTTTTGGGGGACATGCGGCGTTCGACCATGCCGCGGAGGAACTGGACGATTAATCCGGCGCTGCGGAAGTTCTGGCGGGCGGATTCGCGGAGGGCTTCGGCGAAGGGGAGTGAGACGAAGGTGACGCGGGGCGAGAGTTGGACACCGAGCATGTAGCGTTTGGCGTCGCCTTCGCCGACGGCGCGGGGTGTCACCTGCGCCTTGCGGATTTCGCCGCTGCGGCTGTAGGTGAGTTCGACCGGTTTTCCCTGCCCTTCTTTGAGGAGGGACAGCAGCATTTGGGTGGAGCGCAGGGCGACACCGTCGAGGGCTACGAGCAGATCGCCGGCCCGCAGGCCAACGCGGGCGGCTTCCATATCGGGACTGACGCCGCCCAGTTGAATCTCATGCTGCGCGGCCCAGCCGAGGGAGCCGACGCCGATCTGCTCATCGAGGGCCGGGGTGACGGTGACGATGACCTGGCCGGACCCGCGGGCGAGGACGACGGGGACGGGGCGGTTGGTGGCGGCTACTTCGGCAATGGTTACGTCCTCCCAGGTGGGGTCGGCGATATCGTCGAAGCGGGCGATGCGGTCGCCGGGCAGGATGCCGGCTTTGGCGGCGACGGAGTCCTTGGCGACGTAGCCGACGACGGCCGGGCCGTCGGCGCCGACGATTTTGGGGTAGCGGTAGAGGAAGAGGCCGGTCAGCAAGGCGAGGGCCAGCAGGATGTTCATGGCGGGACCGGCGAAGGCGATGATCATGCGCTGCCAGCGGGGTTTGGCGAGAAAGCTGCGGGGGTCGGCGGCGACGGCGCCGTCGGGGGCGTCTTCGTCGGCGGTCTGCTCGCCGGTCATCTTGACGTATCCACCGAAGGGGACCAGGGAGACACGGAAATCGGTTTCGCCGCGGCGGAAGCCGAACAGGCGTGGCCCGAAGCCGAACGAGAAGGCTTCGACGCGGACGTCGAAGTAGCGGGCGGCCCAGTAATGACCCAGTTCATGAATGAGGATCATGATGCCGAGCAGGACGAGGACCCACCAGACGTTTTGAAAGAAGATCATAAGAGACAGCTATCCTAGGAGCGCGCGGGCCATCTGGCGGCTGGCGCGATCAATCTCCAGCACCTCTTCGACGGCGCGGGGGGTGCGATTGGGTACCTTTTCGAGGGTTTCCCGGACGACGCGGGCGATGCCCGGGAAGGAGATGCGGCCGGCGAGGAAGGCTTCGACGGCGACTTCGTCGGCGGCGTTGAGGGTACAGGTGGCGGAGCCGCCGGCGGTTTGGGCGGCGTAGGCGAGGGCGAGCAGGGGGAAGCGGTCGAGGTCCGGGGGTTCGAACTCCCAGGTGCGGGCGGTTTTCCAGTCCATGCGGGGGACGGGGGCGGAGGCACGGGCGGGGTAGGTGAGGGCGTACTGGATCGGCATCCGCATGTCGGTGGCCGAGGCCTGGGCGATGACGGAGCCGTCGTTGTACTCGACCATGGCGTGGATGGAGGACTGGGGGTGGACGACGACCTCGACTTCGGCCGGGGGGAAATCGAAGAGCCAGCAGGCTTCGATGACCTCGAAACCTTTATTCATCATGGTGGCCGAATCGATGGTGATGCGCTGGCCCATTTTCCAGGTGGGGTGATTGAGGGCCTGAGCGACGGTGACCTGGGCGAGTTCCGCGGCCGGGGTGCGGCGGAAGGGGCCGCCGGAGGCGGTGAGAATGAGCTTGGTGACCTCGTCGCGACGGCCGGCGCGGAGGCATTGGTGGGCGCCGTTGTGCTCGCTGTCGACGGGGATCATCTCCGTGCCGGCTTCGCGGCAGGCGGCCATGACGAGTTGGCCGCTGGCGACGAGCACCTCTTTATTGGCCAGCCCGATGATTTTGCGGCGGCGGACGGCTTCGTAGGTGGCCTCCAGGCCGGCAACGCCGACGATGGCGGACATGACGATGTCGACCTCCGGGGCGATGGCGGCGGCGAGGCGTCCGGCGGAGCCGTGGGCCAGTTCGGGAAGAGCGAGACCGGCGGCATGGAGCTTGCGCGCGAGTTCGTCGCAGAGTTTGGCGTCAGCGACGACGGCGAGGGCGGGTGAAAATTCGCGGATCTGTTCGACGAGGAGATCGAGATTACTTCCGGCGACGAGGGCGTGGACGGAGAATTGGTCGCGGCGATGCCGGACCACGTCGAGGGTGCTGGTACCGATCGAACCGGTCGAGCCGAGTAAGGTAAGGGTCTTCATCCAAGCAGACAAGTCTATGGTATCACTCGGTTAGGAGGAGTTTGGAGGAAGGAAGCACCGGGAGACAAGGAACCCCGAAGGGCGACGGGAGGGATGCTTCAGGGGTCTATATTGAGGTTAGTCTCGCTTTGGTGGGAGTTGCCCCCCCGTCTTACTTTCAATATTAGAATATGATTTTTGGAATCGCAAGAGTTTTTTTCTGAAAAATGGAGACGACGGTTTATGCTGTCGTCTTGCTCTTGACCTCAACACCGGCGATTCCCTCTAACACCTTGATAGTGCTGCAGATATCCTCATCGCCGGAGCCGAGGGAGATGGCGGCCTGGAACATTTGCTGGGTTAACGCGGTGAGCGGGAGGGGTACGCCGATCTCTTTGGCCGAGTCGAGCATGAGGCCGATGTCCTTGTGCATCCATTTCACGGAGAAGTTGGTGGAGAAGTCGCGGCGGAAGACGTAGGGGGCTTTAAAGGAGATCAGGCCGCTGCGGGCGGCGGAGTTGCTGAGGATATCGACCATGAGGTCGGGATCGACGCCGGCCTTGGTGGCGAGGACCATGCCTTCGTTGAAGGCCTGGAGGAGGTTGGACAGGATCAGATTCTGGGTGAGCTTGGCGTTCATGCCGAGGCCGGGGCCTCCGCAGTAATAGAGTTGCTTGCCCATGGGTTCGAAGTAGGGTTTGACGGCGGCGAAGACATTCGGGTCGCCGCCAATCATAAAGGTGAGGGTGCCGCCTTCGGCGCCGGGTTTGGAGCCGGTGCAGGGTGCGTCGAGAAACTCGACGCCCTTGTGTTTGCAACGTTCGGCGGCGGACCGGCTGTAGGCGGGGGCAACCGTCGAGGCATCGACGATGACGGCGCCGGGCTTCGCTCCGGCAAGCAGACCGTCGGGGCCGAAGACGACCGCTTCGGACATGGCGGTGTCGCCGACGATCAGGAAGATGCAATCGGCGTTTTCCGCTACCTCTTTCGGAGTAGCGCAGGGCCGGGCGTTGGACCGACCGGACGCCAGGTCGGTGACCTTGGCGGGGGAGTAAGACCAGAGGGCCACATCATGCCCTGCGTCGAGAAGATGCCGGGCCATGGGGTATCCCATGATGCCCAATCCGAGAAAGCCGAGTTTCGCCATACCCCGGTTATTGTATCGCTATCGGAGGTTGGCGAGGAGGCGAAGAATGACGAGGTCCGAGGGCTGGAAGGTGGTCGACGGGATCATGTGCTGCTCCTCGTCGGAGGGCGCGATGTGAGTGCGCACGAGAGAGCGGAACTGTTCGATGGAAACTCCCAAAGCCTCCGCCGCTTCGGACTCGGAATAATACGACTTGGATGCTCGGGTAGCTAGCATGAATTGGGTTCCTTGGCTCTGACCTTTCCTCAATTTTAGAAAGAAAGCGGCCGGTGCCCAATCAGCAAGAGTGCCTAGATGACAGTAGTTTTTTCCTGATCAATTGCAGGCTCGGGCGGTTCTTTCCACCGAGGTCCCGATTTTGTTCCCAAGAGAGACACGGAGTGAGTCTACCCGGATGGCGTTGGTAGAAGAGGGGGTGGGCAGAGGGATTTCGAGTTGGAAGGTCCCACCGGTGCGGATGCTGAGTTCGCTCGAGAAGTAGTCCGCCGCATAGGGTCCAATACTGAGATCTTTGAGTTCGTTCCCGTTCAGGAAGGCAGTGATCGCCGTAAGGTCCCGCGTCGAACTGGCTCCGGTGACGCGCAAAGTCAACTGGCCCGCCGCCACGGCGTAGCAGGCATCCGTCAAACCGGGAGCGGTCCGAAGTACGGTAACCCGGGCCGCCCCTGGCGTGGCCACCTGTGCCTGCCCGGCAATCTCCAAGCGTTCGACGCGGGCCATGAGATATCCAGCGACCGAACCCGGTCCGGTAATGGTGGCCGCAAACCGCAGTTGCCCGGCCGGAAGCGAGAACGGGAGTTGTCGGCGACCATTGGCGGCAAACACAACGGCGGGGTCGGCCTGATTGACCCGGTCATCGGCGACACCGGTGTCGGGCTGGGACTCGAGCGACAGCAAGCCGCTGATAGGCAACGGATACGCGCGATCGAGTTGCAATACCAATGGGAGGCTACCGCCGGCGGGGTTGACAACGGAGGGCGTGCCGACTAACCGCAGGTTTGCCGGCTCGGGCAAATCCGCTTGCAGCGCACAAGTGCGGGTTACGATAGCCCGCCGGGAATCCTCGGCCACCACGGTGACCTCCCCCTTCCGCGGCTCACGCGGGGTTCCCGTAAACCAACCATCCAGGTTCAGCACCACCCCGGCCGGCAGTTGTCCCTCGGCGCGAAAGCGGTAGGGCGGGATGCCGCCGTCCGCGATAGCCTGCGCGCGATAGAACGAACCGACCGTGGCCGGGGGCAGCGGGCATTCACCCTGGAGACGGAGGGAGTTCGGAGTAACGAACTGTTCACATTGCTGGGTGGCGACCAGGCCGTTTGCGTCGCGTACGGTCAACTGGAAGGTGGAGGTGCCTGGCCGGGCCGGGATACCACGCAAACGGCCCTCGGAGCTAACAGTTAACCCGGGAGGCAGTGCGCCATTAGCCGTCCAGAGGTACGGCGCCACGCCACCCTCGACAGCGAGATTCGCTTCGTAGGACTGGCCCAGTTGGGCAGGCGGCAGCGGGCAGGAGGAGATACTCAGCGGCGCACGGCGTACGCCAATCGCACACGGTTTTCCCGCCGCCCGACCGTCCCGGTCTCTAACGACGAGTTGAAATTGATACGCTCCCGCCCCGTTCGGAGTCCCCTGCAGTGTTCCCTCCGGGCTCAGGACCAGCCCGGGGGGAAGTGTACCAACGGCGCTCCAGACGTAGGGCGCCATCCCGCCGGACACATCGAGGGGGATACGCAACGCTTGGCCCGTGTCGACCGGCGCCAAAGGGCACGCGGTCTCGACGGTCAGCCCGGGCTCCTCGATATTCAGGTTGCAGGTAAGGCGGCTGGTGAGCCCCACGGCGTCGCTGACCTCCACGGCGTAGACGAAGCCGCCGGTACCCGCGGGGATGCCGGTAAGACGGCCAGACTCCGAAAACGAGATACCGGGCGGTAATGCGCCGAGCGCTCGCCAACGGTATGGACGCGCTCCTCCGGCGGCCTGAACCATTTCGTCGTAGCCAACGCCGGCCGTACCTGCGGGAGAGGGGCAGGATGACACAGTCAATTGAGAGGGACGGGCCCGGACTGTCAAGGCGCACACCCGGGTGGCCGCCTCGACCTCGGATCGGGGGTTGCCGGCGACCCGCACGACGAAGTTGTAGGAGCCCGCCGTGGTAGGCGTTCCCGCCAGGACGCCGTCTTCGCTCAGTGCAAGGCCGGAAACCGGGCTTGCGCCATTCTCTCCCCAGGACCAGAGGTAGGGGCCGGGCGCCCCCGCCGCACGCAGAGTCTGCCGGTAAACGGCACCCTCGGTCGCCTCAGGCAAAGGGCAGGTACCGCTCAAAATCTGAAGAGTCGCCGGGAGAACAACAAGGGTAACCCGCTGCGCGGCCGACTCCTCCAGCCCATCGATGCGGGAAGTCACGCGCACGGTGAACTGGTAGGTGCCCGCGACCGTAGGGGTCCCGCTCAAGATACCCGCCGGGGACAGGGACAGCCAGGGCAACGACTGACCCGGGTCCGGCAGGAGAGTCCACTGATAGGCGGAGCCTCCTTCGGCACTCAGGACCGTGGAGTAGGCCGACCCAAGCCGTCCATTCGGTAAAGGACTTCCTGATGTGATCCGCAGCCCGGGACTCAATTGACCGTCCCGGGCGCGAAACAGATACCGGCCGATGACCGGTGAGTTCAACCGGCGCCGCGCCAGGGACTGCGAGCCGCTGTCTAGAAACGCCCCGGCGGTTAGAGAACCTGGCAGTTGGAAACTGGTCCCGGGAAGTCCGGATCCGTTCGACCAACCTGCCGCCGCCGGAACCCCGCCGAAGCCGTTCGACCCCCCTGAGGCATCCCCCGTCTCCCAAACAATCCGCTCGTAGTTGAACTCAACATCGAAGTTCCCGGAGCCCGTATCGGATCGGTCGATCAAGATAACCTGGAAGCGATTCAGCTTTTCGTCATGACTGGCGTAATAACCCACATCCAGGTAGTTGGCGCCAAAGGCCTGACGTCCATTCACGGTATCCTCGCCGAAGGTGACGAGGCGAGACCGTTGACCCCGCGTATCCACATCAGCAAAAAATGGAGCAATGATCTCCGTCCGTGTGCTCTCCAGTCCGAATGGGGTGTAGGTAGACAAGGCGCGGTCGAAAGTGATGTTTCCGTTGTTGTTCACCCAGCAACCGCCCCGCAGCCGGCCAAAAAAGTTGATCGGAAAGGGCAGTGACACAAAAGGGCCGGAGCCATCATCGTTGCGGGGCACACTGCGGGACTTGAATCCAGGGAGGTCCCGGATGGCCTGCGCCGTCAAGGACGGGGAAAGGATGAAACCGCTGGCAAACAGGGCCAACAGCGGCAACACGCTCCGCGCCTGCGGCATCCGGATGCGGTTCCATTCAGCCCCCCCTCCCGCCTCTGGCCGGGGAGACTCAGCACCGCCCTCCGCTTCTACCGCCCGTGCGAGGGCGAGAAGATCGGAAGTGAACGCTGCCTCCTCCGGCAGCACATTGTCATGGCGTTCGATTGCCATTAGCGGACCTCCGGCGCCAGGGCGGGAAGCAGCGTAACCACAGCCTCTCCGCCTCTAAAGTCAATAAAGTGACCGACCTGCTTGAGCGAGTCATGCAGCCGAATCAGGCCCTGCCCAGCGGCCCAGGCCCCGACCGGTTCACAGCCACAACTGCCCGCAAAGACCAATTCAGCCCGCTCATCCCACCGCCGGATCTCACCCGACCGGTGGACAGACACCAGAGAGCCGCCGGACCAAGCCACACCCACGCCTCCCGCAGGTGCTTCCATCTGCCGCGAGGCCGCCGTTCGCACGTCGAAAAACGTCAGAGCGCCCGCCGCATCCAGTGTCACCAACCGCTCACCGCCCGGCGCGAAGGCGCCCAGAAGCCCTTCCCCCGCGGCTACGGGCACCAGCGCATCACTGTCGGTCCACAAAAAGGCACGCCCGTCCTCCGAAACAAGCGCATCGACGCCATTATCCGACAGCCCGACCGGCCGCAGCCCAACGCCGCCCCGCAACTCCCGCACCAATCGGCCATCCTCCCCCCGATAAATCCCGCAGATTCCCGTACCCTCGCCACAGACAAACCAAGCCGAACCGCGCCCGTTCCAGACCGGGGCCGACCAATCCCGCGCCCCCAGGTCAATCCCCTTGACCACCGACCAGGATTCGCTCCATTCGAGCAACTGCCATCCCGCGGCGGCGCGCACCAGCGCACGGGGCCCTGCCGACCAAACCCCGTCAACCGGCCCGTCAAACAGCCGGCGCCCCAGACTCAGGCGTCCGACGACACCCTCAATCGCAAGCACGTGACCCTGCTCGGGGTCCACCACCATACCGATGGGTTCCGGCGGCGACAAACGGGGAGCGCCCGCCCAACAGGCGAGTGTCCAGAGTAGGAAAATTCCGAATGAGAGATGGCGCATCAAAAAACCTTTGGGAGACCGCTCCCGAGTGGTTCATCGTCCGACCCGGTGCAAAACTTTACCCCTTCGCGCACCCTGACATCCGGGTGCTAGAGTGAAAGAGGCGTAACCTTGACCTGACGCCAGTCGTCCTCCCTCGTGACGCGGCCCGTCTCCGTGATCCTGTATCCAAGATCTTGGTCCTACTTTCTATGTCGGCGATTCTCAACCCCACACCGCAACCGACCCCCTCTGGCCAACCGGCCAAGCTCTCTCCGGCGCTGCCTCCCGAAGCACCGTCCGGCAAGCGCTGGAAATCGTTCCTGGTTCTGGCCCTCGTGGCCGGCGCGGTCTGGGCCGGCTACGAGTTCGGCTACAAGCCGCGCGAAGCCCAAAAGGCGCAGTCCGTAGAGGTAGTCATCCCTACCACGAACGTGCAGCGCGGTACGCTGCAGAAGCGGACCCGCATCGCCGGGACTACCGCGGCGAAAAACTTCGCCACGATCACGGCCCCCATGATTCGCGGCCCGGAGGGCAACCGTCCGATGGTCCTCCTCAATATGGTCAACTCGGGGGCGCAGGTCAAGCAGGGGGATGTCATCGCCCGCATTGACGGGCAGAGTTTGCAGGACCATATCGACGACGTCAAGGACACCGTCGAGGCCGCCATCGCTGATGTGCGGAAGCGCAAGGCGGAACTCGAAATTGACTGGAAGAACCTTGAGCAAACCATTCTGGTAGCCAAGGCCGATCTCGACAAGGCGCGGCTCGAAGCCTCCGCCGCCGAAGTCCGGACGGAGGTCGAACGCCAACTGCTGCAACTCTCCTTTGAAGAGGCTCAGGCTCGTTACAAGCAGCTGCAGTCGGACCTTGAAAATACCAAGAAGCAGCAGGCGGCCGATCTGGCGATCCTGGGCTTCACCCTGGAGCGTCATAAGCGGCATCTGGCCCGCCATGAATCCGATGTCAAGCGGTTCACCATTACGGCGCCGATGGACGGTCTGGTGGTTCTGCAATCCGTCTGGGGCGGCAGTTCCATGCGCACGGTCGAACAGGGAGATCAGGTCACTCCCGGGCAGCCATTCATGAAGGTCGTTAATCCGGCCAGCATGATGCTCGATGCCCGGATCAATCAGGCCGAAAGTGACGACTTCCGCCTGGGACAAACGGCGGAAGTCCGCCTCGACGCCTTCCCTGGAATGGTCATGAAGGCCAAGGTCTTCAGCATTGGGGCCATCGCCGCCGGAGGCTGGCGCCAGAGCCCGTACATCCGTACGATTCCTCTGAAACTTGCCATCGAGGGTTCCGACTCCCACCTGATTCCCGACCTTTCCGGCTCCGCCGATGTTGTCCTCGACCAGGTGCAGACCGCCTTGATCGTGCCTCGGCAGTCGATTTACCGACAGGACGGCAAAGCCTTTGTCGACGTGAAGACTGCAGACGGCTTTGCTGCCCGCGAAGTGACCATCGGACTCAGCAACGACACCCACGCCACCATCCTGGGCGGTCTCCAGGAAGGCCAGCAGATCCGCCTCAACCACTAGGAAATAGGGAACGCCAGCCCGGCTTACTCGCTGGGCACTAACTCCTGCGGCCGTTCATCGAGGTCTTCCATCTGTTTTTCCACCTCGATCTGCTCCTGGCATTTCACGCAGTAGTTAGCCCACGGAATCACCTGCAACCGGGCCGGCGAAATCGCGTCGTCACACTCGGCGCAAACGCCGTAGCTGTCGTCCTCAATGCGGACGAGAGCCGCACGCACTTCGCGAAGATCCAACGCTGTCTGATGCAACAGGCCGCTCTGGAATTCCCGGTCTACCAACTGAAGCCGGGCATCGAATTCGTCAGGGGATACCTGCACCTCTAGGTCGTCACGGCGAGCCAACCGATTCTGCAACTCGATCTGCTTGGCGAGTAGCATCGCGTGGAACTTCTTTCTGTCAGGTTGATTCATTAAAAACTTTCTACCTTAGTATACCGCGAAACGGATCGCCCGCCAGTTATCCCCACCTTCCAGCCAGCGCCGCCGGCGGATCCACAATCGACTGAAACATGCCGATGCGGACCGTATCGGTCCCCTTCATCGTCAGAAGCGGCATCAATCCCTGCGCAATCATACGCTCCGCCGCCTGCAGAGTCAACAGAACCTCGGCGCAGGGCTTGACCTCCGGAGTGCCGTATTCGAGATAGGCGTGCAGCGGCAATCCATCGATGTTCTGAAACTGCCCGGGACGCATCTGCCACCGCTCGACGGCGAAGGCATGGGCGATCAACTGCACACCGGCATACATGGGATTGGCCCACAAATAGCCCGCGTGCACCGACGTTCGATTCGGCATCTCCTCAAAGGCGAAGCCCTCAACCGGATTTGAGAGCCTCCCGTATGGCAAACGAACCAGAAAGCGGGGCAGCGCCAGTCCGATGCGCCGGGCCTCGGGCAGCTGCCGCATCTCCCGCCAGACCGGATCCCCTTCCTCCCACTCTTCGGTATGCCGGAGGTCCTCGGGATTCTTCACCCCTAGAATCGACGGATCCGCCCCGGACAACAGCGGCGCACCAGCCTGATCGGCAATCATCGCCAGCCGGGCCAGCAGCTCGATTTCGTCGATCCACGGCCGGAAGTACAGATCCGCTCCCCACAGCGACCACGGCTCCCCGTCGACCGGCTGCGTCACCAGCAGCCGGTACAGCGCCGTCGTGCGCAGATCGCTGGCGGTCGCCAGATCGGCGATCAACTCCGCTTTGCTCACATCGAGCAGGTAAATCCGCAGTTGGGAATCCGTCTCGGTATGCCGCACGAGCCAATCGAGCGCCCGCCACGCACTCTCAAGGGCCTGAAATTGCGGCTGGTGCAGCAACGACCGCATCTGCCCGGCAATGGTTTCGTCCAGTTGCGCCAGCAGCTCCTTCTGGCGCGGATCGTCTGTCCGTTCGAGGTGCGGCGCCACCAGGTCCTGTACATAGGCCAGGAGCGGGTCGGCCGGCCGTCTGCGGGCGGAAGGGGAAGCAGGCGGCTCCGCGCCTTCGACGATGGCGTCCAGCAGGCTTCCCGTGACGATGCCCGATTCCGGCACCGCGGCCGAGGGCGCCGGCGGGCGCGCCGCCCCGCCGAGAATCTCCTCCGTGACGGCCGCCAGCGCCGCCGGATTTTCAAGACGCCGGCGCATCTGCCGCAGCGCGGCGAACAGCGGCTGCGTGGCCAGGATGCGATCGGGATGAAAATCGTCGAGTTCGGCAATGCTTAGGTCTGCCACCGCGCCGCCCGCACCCAGCGGCAGACGCAGCCGGATCTCGAAACGCCGCATGACGGCGTCGATCTCATCGCGGTCGATCGCCACGGGACGGCGCCCGGCCAGGGGTTCGACCACTCCGCGGCTCGTCCGCCCGGAAAAATCGCCCAGAATCAGGATGGAAAACGGCGCATCCGGCTCCGGCCGCGCGGTCGAGCGCCGCTGCGGATCGACATCCAAAAAGACCTCAGAGATTGCAGTTTTCGCCATGGCGCTCCCGATTATACACGCGGTAGGTGTAACATGACCCCATCATCGTTTCTTCTGATGGGTTTCTTCTGATGGGTTTCTTCTGATGGGTTTCTCCTGATGGAATTCTCTCTGGCTTACCGCGCACCTCTAAAAGGAACCACCGCCTCTTGACCAACGCAGCGATCCTCGCCCCCTTTTCCCGGCTCGACCCGCGAGCGCTGCCTGCGCTCCGCGCCCTGTTCGACCGCGTCGGCTTCGACGAAAAGTCGCTCGAAGCCGTCCTGCCGCCCGGCCTCAACGGCAATGCGACCACCGAGGGCGCGGCCCCCATGGTTCTCCGCGCTCTCGACGAAACAACGCCGCTCAGCCTGCTGATCCGGCTGTTCCTGCTTACGGTGCCGGTGCCCGCGGAGTCCCTGCGCGAACTGTTCGGCGAAAGCCTGCTCGCCGCCCTCACCGCCGGTGGCCTACTCGAAGCCGCGCCCGGGGGCCTCGTCTGCCCGGTGATCGTGCACCCGATCCGCGGTTTTTACATTGTCTACGACACGCTCGCGGCCAAGCGGTCGCCGGTGGCCAGATATCTGGTGATGGGCGTGGGCACTAGTTCGCTGGCGCCCGCCAACGCGGCGCCCCGCCGCCACTACCGCCGCGCCCTCGACGTTGGCTGCGGCGGCGGCTTCCAAGCCTTCCATCTCGCCACGCACTGCGACGAGGTGGTGGGCCTCGACATCAACCCCCGCGCGCTGAGCCTCGGCCGCCTGGCCGCCCGGCTGAACCGGGCGGCGAACATCGATTTCCGCCTGTCGAACTTCTACGCGGAGGTCGCGGGCGAAACCTTCGATCTGATCGTCTCCAATCCTCCGTTTGTGATCTCGCCCGAAACGGAGTTTCACTACCGAGACGGCGGACTCGGCGCCGACCGCGTCACCGAAACCGTCATTCGCGGCGCCCCCCAGCACTTAGCCGAAGGCGGCATCGCCGTGATTATCTGCGAGTGGGCCGTGCTCAAAGGCACCAGCCCGAGCGACCGGCTCCGGCAGTGGGTCGCCGGCAACGGCTGCGATGTCTGGGTGTCGACAAGTAAAGGGGAAGATCTGCCCAGCTACGCCATGTCGTGGCTCCGCTCCTACCGGGCCCATCTCTCCCCCGAAGAGTTCCACCGCACCTACAATCGCTGGCTGGACTACTACGACGATCTCCACATGACCGGAATCCAAACCGGACTCGTCGTTCTGCGCAAGCGCGCCGGCGGTAATTGGCTGTACATCGACGAAGCGCCCCCGGTGATCCGCGGCCGTTGGGGAGAAACGCTGCTGCAGTTACTCGCTATCCACACGCTGCTCCACCAAGCTACGGTAGACGAACTGCTCGACCAACCCTACCAGCTCGCCAGCGCCGCCCGCATGCGCCACGTCTACCAGCAGGTGAGCAGCCGCTGGGCCTCGACCGAAGCGGAGATCTTTCTCGAAGAGCCACTGCCCTACAGCGGGCGCATCGATCAGTACACCGCCGGGCTGCTCGCCCGCTGCGATGGAACCGTTCCCCTGCGGGAACTCATCGCCGCCATGGGCGAGGCCGTCGGGGTCAGCTTTCCCGAGATTGTGGACGCCGCGCTGCCGATTCTGCGCGGGCTGCTGCAGCGGGGCTACCTCATCCCGGTCTCCCTGCTGCCGCCCAGCCAAGAGGTGCTCCCGGCATGAGCCTGCCGCTGGCGGGTATCCGGGTGCTCGACCTGACCCGGGCGGTGGCCGGGCCGTTCTGCACAATGATGCTGGGCGACCTCGGCGCCGAAGTGACCAAGGTTGAAGAGCCGGACGCCGGTGATGAAACGCGCCAATGGGGCCCGCCCTTCCACGGCGACGACAGCACCTACTGGCTGGGTTTGAATCGCAATAAGACCAGCGTCGCGCTCGATCTCAAGGCCGACCGCGCCGCCGTCCTCGCCCGTATCGCCGCCTCGGACGTACTGGTCGAAAACTTCCGCCCCGGCGTGATGGACCGCCTCGGCTTCGGCTACGAGCAACTGGGGCAGCCTGCGCTCATCTATGCCTCGGTGAGCGGCTTCGGCCCGGAGTCCACGCAGCCCGGCTACGACCTCATGGTGCAGGCCCTCAGCGGCCTCATGCATACCAGCGCGCTGCCCGGGAACACCGTTGGCAAAACCTCCTTCCCCGTTGCCGACGTCCTCGCTTCGCTCTTCACCAGCCAAGCCATTCTCGCCGCCCTGTTCCGCCGCCAGCGCACCGGAGAGGGCGCCCGGATTCACGTCTCCCTGTTGGATAGCCTACTCGCCGGTATGTCGCCGCTCACCTCGGCGGCGCTCCTGGCGGGCGTGGACCCGGCGCCGGCCGGCCTGGGCCTGGCCAGCATCGTCCCCTATCAGGTATTCGCCTGCGCCGATGGCCAGCTTGCCGTCGGCGTTCCGAACGAACGCATCTGGCTCCGCTTCTGCGACATGATGGAGCAGCCGGAATGGAAAGCGCATCCGCGTTTTGCCAGCAACGCCCTGCGCGTCCGGCACCGCGACGAACTACTCCCGCTTCTGACTCCGCTGTTCACCGCGCGTTCGCGCGCCGACTGGCAGCAGCGGTTCAACACGGCAGGGGTCCCCTGCGGCAGCGTGCAAACCGTTGCCGAAGCCCTGCGCCAGATCACGCCCTGGGAGCTCGAAGACGGCATGCCCGCCATGCCCAACCCCATGCGTATCTCTGGCTGCCGGATGCCACACCGCCGCCCGCCGCGGCGTCCTTCGCAGTAAGTGCCGCTCCGCGGCCCGGTTGTTTTCCCGAGGCTATCTGTGATGTAATGCCCGAACCGTTAGGGAGGGTTTATGTTGGACAAGAGAAGCCATTTAGTAATTTTAATGACTCTGTTCTCGCTGCCGCTGCTCGCACAGGATACGCGCGGCAGGGTACAGGGACGAGTAACCGACGCCACCGACGCCGTTATCGTCGGCGCTACTGTCGTTCTGCAGAACGACAACACGAATATTCAGTCCACGCAGGTGTCTAACGCCACGGGGCAATACATTTTCGACCTCGTGCTGCCCGGCAAGTACACCTTGAGTGTCGAGCTAGCCGGATTCCGCAAGTTTGTCCAGAAGAACATTCTCGTGCAGGCGCGCGCCGACGTCACCGTCGATTCCCGCCTCGAAGCCGGTTCCACCAAAGAGTCGATCACCGTCGAAGCCTCCCCCGTCGCCGTGCAGTTCAACACCTCGACCATGGGCCTCACGCTCGACACCAAGATGACCAACAACCTCCCGATCATCCATCGGAACCCCTTCCTGTTGGTCAGCCTGAACCCGGCCACGGTCATCCGCTCCTCCACCGAACAGAGCCCCTTCCACCACTGGGCCGCCTCCCAGTTCGACGTCGGCGGCAATACGAGCACCAAGAACGACATCATTCTCGACGGCTCGCCGTCCATGACCGGCCAGAAGTCCTCCTACACGCCCCCCATGGACGCCGTGCAGGAGGTCAACCTCCAGCAGAACGCCGTCGACGCCGAATTCGGCCACTCCGCCGGCGGCGTCCTTAGCGTTTCGATGAAATCCGGCACGAACGACTATCACGGCACCGCCTACTATCTCGGCCGCAACCCGGCCTTGAACGCGCTCGCCGATCGCATCACCCAACGCGCCAACCTCACCCGGCAGAATACCTGGGGCGCCACCCTCGGCAGCCCCATCAAGAAGAACAAACTCTTCAACTTCGTCTCTTACGAAGGGTGGCGCACCATTGAGCCGCGCAGCGCCTTCAACACCCTGCCCACCGATCTCGAACGCACCGGCGACTTCTCCCGGTCGCTCAACACGGCCGGCGCCCGCCGCACCATCTTCGACCCCTACACCACCACCGTCACCAACGGTGTCGCCAGCCGCATGCCCTTCGCTGGCAACGTCATTCCGGCCAATCGCATCGACCCCACCTCCCGCATCATCATGAACGACCTCTGGAAGCCCAACGGCCCCGGCACCGGCCCCACCCAGGTGAATAACTTCATCGCTGGCTTCGCCAACCGCTTTCGCTACTGGAACCTCAGCGACCGCGTCGACTACAACGCTACCGACAAGCTCAAATTCTTCGGCCGCTACAACCAGTTCCGCACCTTCACCGCCCAGGACGACTACACCGGCGGCTCCAAAGCCCAGCCCCCGGACGGCTCCAAGCGCCACTCCCTCAGCTTCTCCGGCGACATGGTCTACGCCCTGAACTCGAGCACCGTGCTCAACATCCGCGGCGCCTCCAACGCCATCGTCGACTCCTTCGGCGTCCCCTCGGCCACGCTCAAGGAGTCCGACCTCGATAAGTTCTGGCCCGGCAACGCCTGGTACAAGCCCTACCTCGGCGGCTTGCCCGATATCTACTACCCCGGCGTCACCGTCACCCAGGGCTCCAGCACCACCCTCGGCCGCACCGGCTACTGGTATCAGGAGCCGAAATCCTGGAACGTCGAAGCCAAGATGTCGAAAAACATCGGCAGCCACTACGTGAAGGTTGGCGGCGAATACCGGCGCGAAAACGTCGTCGCTTCCCGCCCCCGCCCGCCGGTCTTCAACTTCGTGCCCGCCGTCACCGCCGACACCTTCCTCAACCCCAACGTCAACCTCTCGGGCGACGGTTGGGCCACCATGCTGCTCGGCGCGATGAATGGATCTTCCAACTTCAGTTCCATTCCCATCCAGCGCCCGCAGGTCAACTTCTACTCGCTCTTCGTGCAGGACGACTACAAACTCACCCAGCGCATCACCCTCAACCTCGGCATCCGCTACGAGTACTTCGGACCGATGACCGACCCCGAAGACCGCTTCTCCCGCTTCCTCGACCTCACCAGTCCCATCCCCGAGTTCCAGGGTGCCAACGCTCCCCGCATGCCCGCGGCCGCCGCCGCCCTCCGCACCGCGGCCCCCATCTACAACGGCGCCTGGGTCTTCACCGACTCCAACAATCGCGGCAGCTGGAACGCCCCCAGGACGCTCCTGATGCCGCGCGCCGGCATCGCCTACCGCATCAACGATAAATCGGCCCTCCGCATCGGCTGGGCCCGCTACATCGTGCCGGCCACGCTCACCGACGGCCTCAACATTCTCGGCTCCGTCCCGCTGCCCGGCTTCGACGCCACCAGCACCTCGGTACCCGAAATCCAGGGCGTCCCGCAGCAGCGCCTGTCGAACCCCTTCCCCGGCGGTCTCGTCCCCGTCAGCGGCAAGACCCTCGGCCGCTACACCAACCTCGGCGCCCCGGCCACCTGGTATCAGCAGGACTTCACCCCCGGCGTTAACGACCGCTTCAACGTCTCGCTGCAGCGGCAGCTGCCCGGCCAGATCCTCGCCGACATCACCTTCTTCATGAACACCGGCCGGAACCAGCCCTACACCTACAACCTCAACCAGATCGACCCCCGCATCGGCTACAACGTCAAAACCGCCGTCACCCAATCGGTTCCCAACCCGTTTTTCAACGTGCTCGGCGCCGACAAGTTCCCCGGCCAGCTCCGCACCCAGGCGAACCTTCCGGTCAGCCAGCTACTGCGCCCCTACCCGCAGTACGGCGACCTCACCGAAACCCTGAACGCGGGTGCGCGCAACTACTACCGCTCGCTCCAGATGCAGTTCCAGCGGCCCTTCTCGAACGGCTTCAACTTCACCGTTGGATATAACTACAACCGCGAACGCAACGAAGAGTTCTACGACGAACAGGACTTCTTCACCCGCACCCTCACCTTCCAACCGGCGCGTAACGCCCGCCACCGGCTCACCGGCGCGGCCATCTACGAACTCCCGTTCGGCAAAGGCCGCCGCTTCATGGCCAACGCGCCCAAAGCTCTCGACCTCGCCTTCGGCGGATGGTCCGTCGCCCCCTTGTTTACCTACAACACGGGCCTCTTCCTCCGCTTCGGCGGCCTGCTCGCAAGCGGCGACCCCACTCTTGAGAATCCGACCCGCAGCCGCTGGTTCGACACCTCGAAGTTCGCCATCCTGCCGGCCTTCACCCGCCGGTCGAACCCCTTCCAGTATCCGAAGCTGGTCGGACCGAATACGCTCAACCTCGATGCCACGCTCGCCAAAGAGTTCCCCATCACCGAAAAGGTGAAGTTTGAACTCCGCATGGAAGCGTACAATGTGGCCAATAGCTTCTTCGGGTCCGACCCGGATCTCAACGTGAACTCGCCCAACTTCGGCCGCGTCGTCACGCAGCGTGGAGGATTCTTTGGCCGTCAGCTTCAGTATTCGGGCCGCATTATTTTCTAGCCTGTTCCTCGTCCCGGCCGCCGCCCAGTTCACCGGGTCGGCGGCCTGTGCCGAATGTCATCAACCCCAATGGGCCGCGCAGAAACGCTCGGCCCATTCTTATGCCCTCTCCCGCCGCAACGACCTCTGGCTGTTCGGCGCCGGCCGCCAGGCCACCACCCCGGTCTCCCGCCTCGATCCCGACCACTACCTCGAACACGGTCTCTCGCAGTACACCAACCCCAACGCCAAAGCCCTCACCCCCGGCCACACCACCCCGCAAGGCGTCAAATACCGCGTCTTCGATCCCGGCGCCCAGATCCTCCGCTGCTTCCAGTGCCACTCCACCGGCGCCCTGCGCTTCACCGCCGAAAAGGGCATCGAACCCGCCGAACACGGCGTCCAATGCGAAGCCTGCCACGGGCCCGGCGCTCAGCACAACCAGCTCCTCAACCCCAAAATCCTCAACCCCGCCGGCCTCAACGACCTCTGCGGCGCCTGCCACCGCCAGCCCCCCAAACCCGGCGAAGACATCAACTGGCAGGACCCCTGGAACGTCCGCCACCAGCCCGTCTCCCTCTCCCAAAGCGCCTGCTTTCAGAAAGGCAGCCTGAGCTGCACCACCTGCCACGACCCCCACTCGGGCGAACTCAAGGCCGCCACCTGCGCAAGCTGCCACCCCGCCGTCCGGCACACGACCAAGCCCCCCGCCGGCCAATCCTGCGAATCCTGCCACATGCCCAAGGTCGGCGCCAGCCCCCAGCTTACTTTTTCAAACCATTGGATTGGGGTGTACGCGCCGCGGAAGCCGCTGCTGCCGCTTCTACGGTCCAGGGGTGCCGCGGGCCCAACTGCGCGTTGAAAATCCGCCACGCCTGCTCATAGAACGCCCCCGACGGCTTGCCCGCCGCCGCCAGCACATCCGCCAGGTTGCTCGCTCCCAACCCCGTCCGCACATGCCGCGGCCCCAGCGCCGTCTCCAGCACCCGCAGGCTCCGCCGCTGCACGGCCTCCGCCTCGGCCAGCTTCCCCTTGGCAAACAACTCACTGCCCAGGTTGTTCAGCGTTGTCCCCACCTCCGGATGCTGCGGCCCCAGCGTCTTCTCCTGCGCCGCCAGCGCCTCCCGCAGCAGCGCCTCGGCCCGCGCCGAACCCTTGAGCAGCAGCGCCAGATCGTTCAGATACCCCGGCTTCCGCTCCCGCCGCACCGCCTGCTCCAGATACTGCGGATCCCCCGTCAATTCCGTCCGCCGCGCCAGCGCCCGCGTCGACGGCGCCTTGGCATACTCCGCCTCGGCCTCCGCGTTCCGCCCCATCGCCGCCAGGCAATCGGCCAGCATCTCGGCATCCCCCAGCCGCCGCAGCCACGGCTCGGCCAACGCCCACTGCTGCTCCCGCAACAGGAACAGCGCCACGTCCCGCACCCCCGCTTCATTCGTCGCCCGCGCCTCGTACAGCGGCAGCAGCGCCCGCCAATCCACCGGCTGCCACAACTGAAAAGCCAGCAGCAGCGCGATCACGGCCACCCCTCCTGCACCCGTCCCGTAAACGCCCGCAGCAGCGCCACCAACTGCCGCTTCTCCTCCGCCGTCAACCCCAACGGCCGGATCTCCGGGTCACTTCCCTTCCCCTGGTCATAAAACTCCACCACCTCCTCAAGGCTCGCCTTCGACCCGTCATGCAGATACGGCGGCGTCTCCGCCACCTGCCGCAGCGACGGCGTCTTGAACGCGCCCCGGTCCTCCACCCGCCCCGTCACCGCGAAGCGGCCCAGGTCGTCCCCCACCGGCCCCGTCGCGTGAAACTCCTCATCCGTCAGGTTCGGCCCCAAATGGCACGCCACGCAGTTCGCCTTCCCCCGGAACAGCTTCAATCCCGCCTGCTGCTCCGCCGTCAACGCCCCGCGGTCCCCGGCGATAAACCGGTCATACGGGCTATCCCCCGCCAGAATCGTCCGCACGTAACTCGCCAGCGCCCGCGCGAGCTCCTCCCCCGTCATCCCCACCCGCGCCGCCGCCTCCTCCACCCGCATCCCCATCTCGAGCGGATTCGCAATCGGCTGCACCACCTGCTCTTCGAGCGTCGCCGCCCGCCCGTCCCAGAAGAACGTCTTCCCATACGCCCGGTTCACAATCCGCGGGCTCCGCCGCAGCCCCACCTGCCGGCCAATCCCCACCGCCCGCGCCGCGCCATCGGCAAACCCCCGCGCCGGATCATGACACGTCGCGCAAGCCACCGTCCCGTCCCGCGACAATCGCTTATCGAAGAACAGCTCCCGCCCCCGCTTCACGCGCCCCGGCTCGAGCGGGTTCTCCGCCGGCGCCGGAATCAGCTGATCCAATCCCAACGGCACCGCCACAATCGCCGCCAGCCACCATGCGCTCATCGCGGCAGCTCCCATTGCCAGATCTCGTTCCGCGCGTCCGACTCCGTCCACGCCTCCCGCTCCCCACTCGCATCATACGCCCCGCCGCCCACCAGCTTCTCCCCCCGCCAGACAATCTCCCGCGCACTGCTCGTCCCCCGCTCCTCGCCATCCACCTCCAGCCGCCCATTGCTATAGAGCACTGCCAGCCGCTTCCCCTGCGCCGCAAACGCCCGCACCTCCCGGTAAACCCGTTCCCCGTTGCGCAGCTCCGTCCCCCGCTGCACCCAGATCGTATCGCCCTCCCCCCACGCCGCCCGGAACAGCCCCGGCTCCACGCCCGCCTCCCGCGCCACCGGCGTCACCCTCCCCGTCTCCACGTCCACCACGAACACGCCCGCCCGTCCCTGCCGGTCCGCCCCCCGCACCAGCAGCCGCCGCCCGTCCCCGCTCCACGCCGGCGCATCCACCAGCGCCAGCCCCGGGTCAATCTCCCGCTCCACGGTTGATGCCACCTCGCGCACCACCAGCACCCGCGCCTCCTCGCCGAAATTCTCCTCCCCCCGTCGCGAGACGAAAGCGAGCCACTTCCCGTCCCGGCTCCACGCCGGCGCCGCGTTCCGCCCCGGAAACCGCAGCGACGCCCGCTGCCGCGCGTCGTAGTAAACCTCCGAGCCCCCAGCCCGCACCCCGTACACCAGCACGTCCCCCGCGGACATCCCCAGCGGCAAGAATCGCCCCAATCCCTCCCGCAGCCGCCGCCGCGCCCCGGTCTCCACCGTCAACTCCCACAACTCCTCGCCCAGCGCGTACACCACCCGCCGCCCATCCGCCCGCCACAGCGGAAACACCCCCTCCCCCACCATCCGCTCCCCCGACCCGTCCGCCGCCAGCACATACAGCCGCCGCTCCCGGCCCGCCAGCGTGTCGTAGACAATCCACTTGCCGTCCGCCGAAAGATCCATCCGCTTCGGATACACCCACGCGAGCGACTTCAACACCCGCGGCAAGCCCCCCGCGAGCGGCACCATCGCAATCTGGCTCGTGTTATCCCGCCGGAACAGCAGCGTCAATACGGCCGTGCCGTCCGGGCTCCACGCGCACGGCTGCACGAAGCCGGCTTCCTCGTTCCGGTACACCGTCCGCCCGTCCACGCGCAGCTCATAGAACCCGTCCCGGTTCTTCCACGCGTACGCCACCCGCTTCCCATCGGCCGAGACAATCGAAAAGTAGGCGTACTCGCCCCCCTGCGCCGCCGCCACCGTCCGCGCCGTCTTCGCCGCCACGTCATACAGCACCAGTTCCCGCGACGGCGCCTGCACGTTCGACAACACGCGCCCATCCCGCGACGGCCCGCCCAGCAGCGTGACCTCGGGCCCGGTCCACAGCAGCATTGGCAACAGCGCCAGCATCCTGCCTCAGCCTATCACTACTCGCGGAGCATCGCCGCCAACTCCCCGAAAAACGACTCCTCCGTCTGGAAATAGAAATGGCCCCCGGCAAACGTCCGCAGCGCAAAAGCCCCCGTCGTCACCTCGGCCCACGGCGCCAGATGCTCCGCCGTTACCTGCGGATCCCCCGCCCCGCCCAGCGCCACCACCGGCATCGTCAACCGCTCACCCGGCGCGTACACCCACCGCCGGAACAGCCGCGTATCCCGCCGGAAAGCCGGCAGCAGCGCCTCCAGCCGCTCCTTCGGCGCCCCCCCCAGCCGCTCCAACTGCGCAAGCAACTCAGCGTCGCTCGGCTCTGCCGGCGGCACGTAACCGATCCGAAACTTCGGCGCCCGCGCCGCCGAAACCACCAGCCGCGCCGGAGCCACTCGCCGCGCCACTTCAAACGCCAGCCCCGCCCCCATCGAGTGCCCGAAAAACACCGCGTCCGCCGTCAGCAGCGGCTTCACCTGCCGCGCCAACTGCTCGACTAACTCATCAATCCCGGCCCACTCCCGCTGCGGCAGCCGGATCGGGATCAGGGCAAACTCCGCCCCCAGCCGCTCCTGCCATCCGCGGTAGGCCAACGGCCCCGCCCCCGCCCACGGGAAGCAGAACACGCGCCGCCCGCTCACCGGCACCACCGGCATCCACGCCGCCCGTTCCCGCAGCCGCAGCTCCAGCAGCCGCCGCCGCTCCGCGCTCAGCCGCGCCAGCGGCCCCGCCTCCGGGCCCCGCGCCGCCACCCCGCGCTTCACTCGATGCTGCAGGCTCTCGCAGTAGGCCTCAAACGGCAGCACGTTCAGGTTCTCCATGTAGGCGAGCGCCTTCTCGCGCGACAGCGCCGACAGCTTCTCCCAATGCCCCCGGTCGGTTGTCAGCCGCCGCAGGGCCTCAATCCACGGCTCCAGATTCTGCGGCGGCACCTCCGCCACCGGCACCATGTGCTCATCGACCGATCCCCGGTACGCCGTCACCGGATTCACCGGCAGCAGATACGGCACGCCCAGCATCGCCTCGTGCAGCCCGCCTACGTTCGCGCCCAACACCGGCACCCCCCGCGACAGGCTTTCGAGCACCATCCGGCTCCGCGCCTCCGCCCACACCGAAGGCACGAGCGTCACCCGCGCCTGCCCGAGCAGCTCGTCAATGTCGTCCGTCCGCGGCAGCATCCGGATGTTCGGCCGCTTGGCCAGCTCCGCCAGGTCCTCCTGCGTCGTACCCCACGAAGCCACCGCGCCGAAGGTCACCTCCGGCATCGCGTCCGCCAACCCCAGCAGAATCGCAATTCCCTTCACCGCGCAAGGGTTCACCATCAGCACGTACGGGTTATCAAACCGGCCCAAGACCGGCGCCGGCCCCGGCTCCAGCAGCGAAATCGGGACATGAATAGCCTGCGCCAATCCCCCGTGCTCCCGCGCATAACCCGCCACGTAGTGCGACACCCCCACCACCCCATCCGCCTGCGCCAGCCACTGCGTCCGCTCCGCATTCACCCCGGAGCTATCCGGCCCAAACGGCACCGCAATCGTCGCCCGGATCAGATACACCACGCGCGCCCGCGGCGTCCGCACCGCCAGATCAAACAACAGCTGCGCCGGGTCATCCGTCGATGTCACAATGACGTCCGGATCCAGCTCCTCAATCTGCCGCTGAAAATACGGACGCCACAACGGGCTCCGCGTTAGCGTCCGCACCTCGACGCCGCGCAGCGAAAAGCTAACCTCACTCTCCCCCACCGCCGGGCTCACCCCCCGCAACGCCAGCGCCTGCAGGTACTCCGCATGGTCCGCATCGCCAAACGACTCCACGCGCGTCACCACCCGCACCTGATGCCCCCGCGCCGCCAGCGCCTCCATCAGCAGCCGGTTCGACTTGTCCCCGCCCCCGGCCGACGGATAGTACAGCGAGTTATGCGCGAGCACCACCCGCAGCTTCCGCCGCGACTGCAAGTACCGCTCCAGATCCCGCGCATCGAGCGCCCCCACAAACCGCTCCGCCGCCGCCCGCGACCGCGCCGCCTCGGCCTCCCACGCGGTCTCGTTCGTCGTCAGCTCCGCAATCGCCGCCGTCCACAGCGTCAGGTCCTGCTCCACGTCCACGGGCCGCGGCATGTGGTTGTCGTCGAACTCCGCCCGGTACTTCGTAATCGGCTGCACCGGGATCACATACCCCGTCCCCGCCTTCGCCTCGGCCAGGCCTCCCGAATTCGACGCCACCACGGGCAAGCCCCGCAGCATCGCCTCCATCGCAATCAGCCCGAAGCCCTCGTACCAAAGCGACGGCATCAGCAGCAGCCGCGCCTGCCCCAGCACGTCTTCAATATCCGGCACCGTCTCCAGCAGCGTCACGTTCGGCAAATCGCGCAGCAGCGCCCGGTCCGCCGCCGTCGTGCCCCATCCCGCCAGCGCGGCAAACTCAAGCTGCGGCATCCGCCGCGCCAGACTCGCCAGCACCGTCACGCCCTTCACGACGCAAGGGTTCACCATCAGCACATAGCGGTTCTCAAACCGCCCCAGCCTCCGCCACGGCGCCGTCCCGTAGATCGGCGGATGGATCACCACCGGCCGCACCCCCAGGTGCTCCCGCACGTAACCCGCCATGTGATGGCCAATCACCACCACGCCCCGCGCCTGCCGCACCAGCGCCGTGGCCGCCGCGTCCGGGTACCAGCTCTCCGGCCCGAACGGCAGAAACTGCGGCGTATGCGCCACGAAAATCAACCGCCCCGGCGCCACGCGAAACGCCTCCCGCAGCAGCACGTGGCTCAGGTCTTCGCTCGAAACCAGCACCCAGTCCGGCTTCCACGTTTCGATCTCCGCCGCCAACCGCTCCACGTGCCGCGTCAACTCCGGCACGCGCAGAATCGCAATCCCCCGCCGCGTCGTCTCGCCCGCCTCGTCGTGCGCCGGGCACACCACCCGCACCGCATGCCCCGCCGCCGCCAGCGCCTCGAGCCAAATCAGATTGCTCCGCGTCGAACCGCCCCGCGGCGGTTCGTACGAAGCATTGGAAGTTAAAAGAACGCGCATAGGCGGGAGATTTCCGACCGGACCTCTTCTTCCGACAACGTCTCAATTTCGCCAATCACCGCCGCTACCTCCGCCGGGTCATACGTGCGCAACTGCTGTGTCTCGACAATCATTGCCAACTTGGCCAGCGTGGTATCGGCCGAGTAGACATCGTCCATCGACAGCTCCATGCCAAACTCCTCCTGCACCCGCGTCACCAGCAGCACCGCGAGCAGCGAGTGCCCCCCCAGGTCAAAGAAGTTATCCCCGGTCGAGATAGCAGACTGTCCCAGGAGCTCGGACCAGATCGCCGCCAGCCGCCGCTCCGTCTCCGTCACCGGCGGACTCGCCACCTCCCGCGCCGGCGCCGCCTCCCGCTGCTCGGCCGCCATGGCCGCCTGAATACGTTCGACGGTGTCCAGATGCGTGGCCAGCCGCTGGTAGCCCGTGAAGCGGTCCGCCGCCACCACCGGCTCCGCCGCCGTCGCGGTCTCCGCCGGCGCCGGCGCCGAAAACGCCACGGCCCGCATCTGCGCCGCGCTCAGCGTCGCCGTCCCCTGCCGCTGCCCCGCCAGCTCATGCAAAAAGCTCTGCGCCGGCGCGTTGCGCGCCGTTGGAATCAGCTCAAACGTCAGCGCCGCCCAATGCTCGCCCAGCCACCGCACCACGGCATGCTCCACACCCCGGCCCAGCACCCGGCAACTCAGCAGAAACGTATCCACCACCCCGGCAACCACCACCACCAGACCCGTGAATCCATACTCGCCAAACCGGTCAGCCACGTGAATCGCATACGCCTCGAACCCCGCCAGCTCCGCCTCGCTCCGCCGCCGCGTCGTGAAGTTGAATTGGTTGGTCCGCTGCGTCAGTTGCGCCGCCCGCGGCAGCTCCTGGGGATGCAGCCGGTGAATGTCCACCCGCAGCTGCAGCGTTTCATAGAAGTGTGCAAGACTCGCCGCCGCCGCGAACGACTGCTGCAGTTGATAGCTCGCCGCCCGGTTCCGGTCCGCCTCGGTGACCACCGGATGGTCAAACGCCCACACATGGTCGAGATAATGCGGAATTCCCGTTTCCGGCAGCGTCAGCCCCAACACCTCGGGCGCCCCCTCGGCCAGTTCCGCGATCTCTTTCGGATTATCGTCCAGCAGCAGAAACGAATCCGCCCCCAGCGAAAGCTCGGCCGCCATCTCCCGCAGCCCCTGCGCCTTCGCTCCCCACGAAAGCCGGTGCGTCGTAATGTGCTCCCGCCGCAGCACCATCTCGGGATGCGCGGCAAAAGTCTGCCAGACATCCTCCGGATTGTTCTTCGACGACAGCGCCAGCAGCATCCCCATCTCGCGCTGCCGCAACAGAAACTCCTGCAGCGCGCGCCGCGGCCCGTCAATCGTCACTCCCGTCGGCCCGTCCTCGCCGCACACCCCGGCCCACAGCGTGTGGTCGCAGTCGAGGGCAATCACCTTGAACGGCGGCCGCCGCAGCGCGTGCAGCAACCGCGCCACCGCCGTGCCCAGCGCCGTGAAGTACGCCGGCGTGTAGGGGATCCGGCCCAGCCGGTCCGCCGCCGCATCCTCCCACTGCGCCACCGGATAAAGATCCGTGTTCACCACCAGCAGATGCGGCTGCGGCGCCACTCGCACCTGCCGCGGCGGACAGATCGCCACCAGCGTCGGCACGGCAAACCGCTGCGCTGCCGCCGTTGCCAGAATCTCTTCAAGGCGCCTGTCCTCGTCCGCCTCCGTCGCCCCGGCAAACTGCGCCAGGTCCGCCGGGCGCACCAGAATCACGTTCGCCCCCTCCCGGTTCTGGGCAAACAAACCGCCCGGGTCCAGCAGCGTCTGCAGAACCTGGTTGTAAGGGGCGAATTGAATCGGCCACCGCTCACCCAACTGGCGAGCCCAGAACTCCAAAACCGGCTGGATCGGCTCGGCGGTAAACGTGGCGCTGATGCAGATCACTAGGTTAGTTTAACAATCGGCTTTAGTGACCCGGCTGCGCCAGCTCACCCGCCTCGATGGCCACATTCAGGGTATTCCGCTTGGTCGGCAGCGGACAGGTCGCATAGGGCGTGAACACACACGGCGGATTCTTGGCGATGTTCATCTCAAGATCCACCTTGTTGTCCGGACCCGGCAGCGGCGCGTACAGCATCCGCCCCCCGCCGTAGGTCTGTTTGCCCGAAGTCTTATCCCGGAACACAAAAAACAGCTGCCCCTCATCGAGCACCGGCTCCAGGCGCACCTTCTGCCCGTTGACCGCAAACTCCACCTCGCCCGGGCTTTCGTACCGCAGCGTGTTCCCCGTCACATCCGGCACCATGACCACCTTCTTCTGCGGATACGGCTTGAACTCCCCGGTCAACGAATACTGCGCCCGAATGGGAAACCACTTGGTGCCATGAAACTCGCGCCGCATCTTCGACTGCGGGTCGCGCATCCGGATGCCGATCTTGCCGTTGCGGTCGATGACAAACAGCGTCAGCCGGTCAATCGTCAGCAGGTCCGGCTTCGCGCCGTCTTTGTCAGACTGCAGCGTCCGCGCCGGCCCGTTCGCCGGCTTCCACTTCACCCGGTCCCCCAACCGCTCGAACGTTCCCGCCACGGCCGGCCCGGCCGGCAGCACAACCTTGTTCGACGCCGCCGTCCCCGCCACATTCGCCCCCTGCTCGAGCCAGTAGAGCCCGGCCACCGAGAGCCATCCCGTTTCACTCTTCAGCCCGGCTTCGTACTTCGTCCGCCAAGCCGTCACCTTTTCGGTCAGCGGATCGGCCGCCAGCAAGGGCAGAACTGCGAGAAAAAAGACACGCAAGCGCATGGCACATGATATCTTGCAAAAACATGCGGATGCTATGGGTGATTGCCGGCGCGGCCGTTCTTGCGGCGCAGGACTTCTCGAAAATTCAACTCGAGAAGGTTGCCGCCGGCTACCAGTACACCGAAGGCCCCGCCTGGAGCCGCGAGGGGTTCCTGCTCTTCTCCGACGTGCCCACCGGCCGCATCATCAAACTTATGCCCGGAGAACCGCCCGCCGTCTTCCGCGCCTCCTCCGGCGGCGCCCACGGCAGCGCCTTCGACCTCCAGGGCCGCCTCGTCACCTGCGAAGCCGCCGCCCGCCGCCTCACCCGCACCGACAAAAAAGGCGCCGTCGAAGTCCTCGCCGAACGCTTCGAAGGCAAGCGCCTGAACGCCCCCAACGATGTCGCCATCCGCAAAGACGGCCATCTCTACTTCACCGATCCCGCCTTCGGCTCGCAGGCCGCTACGCGCGAACTCGACTTCTACGGCGTCTATCACCTCTCGCCCAAAGGGGAACTCGCCCTCGTCGCCAAAACCCCCGGCCGCCCCAACGGCATCGCCCTCTCCCCCAAAGGCGACCGCCTCTACGTCACCGACTCCGACCAACGCTTGGTCCGCCTCTGGGACCTCGACCGCGCCGGCCGCGCCACCAACGAACGCATCTTCGTCTCCGGCATCGAAGGCCCGCCCAACGGCGTCAAGACAGACGAAAAAGGCGCCGTCTGGGTAGCCGCCAAAGCCCTTCTCGTCTTTAGCGAGGACGGCAAACCTACCGCCAAACTCGAAATGCCCGAACCTGCCGCCAACCTCGCCTTCGGCGACGCCGATCTCCAAACCCTCTACCTCACCGCGCAAAAAAGCGTCTACCGCATCCGCGTCGACCGCCGGGGCAGCATTGTCCAGTAGACGCTACCCGGAACGTCCCGTCCTCGGCGTCGGGGCGCTCATCTTCGACGGCGACCGCGACGGCGACCGCGACGGCGACCGCATCCTGCTCGTCCAGCGGGGCAACGAACCGTACAAAGGGTGGTGGTCGCTTCCGGGCGGCGGGGTTGAAACCGGTGAACGGCTCGAGGCGGCGATCCGGCGGGAGGTGCGCGAAGAGACCGGCCTCGAAGTCGAGATCGTCCAGCTCGCCACCATCTTCGAGCGGCTGATGCCCGACGCCGAGGGACGCTGCGAGTATCACTACGTGCTCATCGACTACGAGTGCCGCGTCACCGGCGGTCACTTACAGGCCGGCGACGACTCCGCCGCCGTCACCTGGTGGCCCGTCGCCCAACTCGGCGACATCCAGCTCACCGATGGAACGCGCGCAGTGGTCGACCGCTACCTCGCCCGGCGGGTGTGATAGAGTTCTCCCCGTGGTGTGGCTCATCTGGATCCTCCTGGGTGCTGCCGGTTGCGCGGCAGCGGATTTTGCAATGGACGTCCGGCCCATTCTGGCCCGCCGCTGCTGGGGCTGCCACGGCCCCGCCCTGCACAAAAGCGACCTGCGCCTCGACCGCCGCGCCGATGCCCTGCACGGCGGCGAAAGCGGCATCCCGGCTATCGTGCCGGGAAATAGTAAAGACAGCCTGCTGATTCGCTACGTCTCCGGCGCCGACCCCAAGCTCGTCATGCCCCCCGCCGGCCCCCGGCTCACCCCGGCCGAAGTGGAGACCCTGCGCCAGTGGATCGACGCGGGCGCCGAGTGGACCGGCGCCGAACCCAAAGCTCCCTTGGCGGCTAAACCCGATCCCCGCCTCAGCCACTGGGCCTTCCAACCCCTCCGCGCCGCGCCCGCTCTCCCGCCGGTCCGCGATACCAGCTGGGTTCGCAACCCCATCGACGCCTTCATCCTCGCCCGGCTCGAAGCCAAAGGCTGGCGACCCGCCCCCCCTGCCACCCCGCCCGACCTGCTCCGGCGCATCTATCTCGACCTCACCGGCCTGCCGCCCTCCCTCGCCGAACAGGACCGCTTCCGCGGCAATTGGGACAGCCTCGCGCAGGAACTGCTCGACCGCCCCGCCCACGCCGAACGCTGGGCCCGCCACTGGCTCGACGTCGTCCGCTACGGCGATACCAACGGCTACGAACGCGACGACGTGAAGCCCAAGGTCTGGAAGTATCGCGACTATGTCATCCGCTCGCTCCAGGCCGACAAACCCTTCAACCGTTTCGTTGTCGAACAACTCGCCGGCGACGAACTGCCGGACGCCAACGCCGAAACCCTCCTCGCCACCGGCTTCCTCCGGCTCGGCCCCTGGGACGACGAACCGGCCGACCCCGCCGAAGACCGCTTCGACCAGCTCGACGATATCCTGAACGCCACCGCTCAGGGCTTTCTCGGCCTCACCCTCGCCTGCGCCCGCTGCCACAACCATAAATTCGAACCGCTTACCACCAAGGACTACTACGGCATGATCGCCGTCTTCAACGGCCTTGAAAGGCCGCGCAAAGGACGAACCGAACTCGACCGCCCCATCGGCACATGGCCCGAAATCGAAAGGGACGACGCCCGCGAAGAGCAGATCATCAAGCTGCGCGAAGCCGCGCGCACCGAATGGCTGCGCTCGGGCCAAAGCGCCATGCCCCCGGCCGCCGCCGCGGCCTTCCTGCAACCCGCCAAGGATCGCGACGAAGCCGCCCGGAAACTCGTCAAAGACTACACCAGGAAGCTCGACGAGGAGCTCGCCTCCCTCCCGGTTGAGGACGAGGTGAAGCGGCTCCGGCGCGAGACGCCCGAATTGGAGCGCGGATACTTCCTCGAAGAGCGCGGCCAGCGGCCGCCGCCAACCCATATCCTGATCCGCGGCAAGGCGACCTCGCCGGGGCCGGAGGTGCCGCCCGCAGCGCCCATGGTCGTCGCCGCTCACGCCCCGCCCGTCTTCACCCCCGCCCCGCGCTCGAGCGGCCGCCGCCTCGCCCTCGCCCGCTGGATCGCCTCGCGCGAAAATCCCCTCACCGCCCGCGTCATCGTCAACCGCGTCTGGCAATGGCACTTCGGCGAAGGCCTCGTGCGCACCGCCAATGACTTCGGCGTCATGGGCGATAAGCCCTCCCACCCCGAACTCCTCGACTGGCTGGCCGTCTGGTTCATGGATAACGGCTGGTCGCTCAAGAAACTCCACGCGCTGATCCTCAGCAGCAACACCTACCGCATGGCGAAAACGGGTAACCCGGCCTATGCGGCCGAGGATCCGGAAAACCGCCTGTGGTGGCGGGCGCCCTACCGCCGCCTCGAAGCCGAAGCCATTCTAGATTCTGCGCTGGCCGTCAGCGGCAAGTTGAACCGGACCCTGTTCGGCGAGTTCGTCTACCCGGAGGTGCCGCGCGAGGCGCTCGAAGGGTCGAGCGATCCGGATAAGGTCTGGAAGAGCTTCTCCGAAGAGCAGGCGTCGCGGCGGGCCATTTACTACATCGTCAAGCGCTCCCTCCTCGTCCCCCTCATGGAGGTGCTCGACGTCTGCGACACCGCCCGCCCCGCCGCCAAGCGGCAAACCACCTCCGTCGCGCCACAGGCGCTGCAACTGTTCAATGGCGGCTTCATGAACCGGCAGGCCCGCCACCTGGCCGAACGCCTGCGGCGCGAAGCCGGCGCCGAGCCCGCCGCGCAGATCGAGATGGCCTACCGCCTCGCGCTCGCCCGCCCACCCAAGCCCGCTGAGCGCGACGCCATGAGCACTTTTTTGCAGACAGGAACACTCGAACAGATGTGCCGCGTGATCCTGAACCTGAACGAGTTTGCCTACACGAACTAGCGAGGAGCTGATGAAGACAAGGCGTGACTTTCTCTGGCAGACAGGTGGCGGATTCGCCGGCATCGCCCTGCTCGACCTGCTGCAGCGCGATCAGGCCCTGGCCGCCGACTCGATTCTCGCGCCCAAGCGGCCGCACTTTCCCGCCAAGGCCAAACGCGCCGTCTTCCTGTTCATGAACGGCGCCCCCAGCCAGGTCGATACCTTCGACCCCAAACCGGAATTGACCCGGCGCAACGGCCAGCCCTACAAGGGCCCCCTCGCCGTCGGCTCCAACGGCCGCCCCGTCGGCTACCTCATGCAGTCGCCCTTTGCCTTCGCGCCCCGCGGCAAAAGCGGGCTGCCGATCAGCGACCTGTTCCCGCACACGGCCAGGTTCGCGGACGACCTCTGTGTGATCCGTTCGATGTATACGGATACGGCGGCGCACGCCTCCGGCTGCCTGCAGATGAACACCGGCAGTATCTTCCTCGGCAAACCCAGCATGGGCTCCTGGGTCACCTACGGGCTCGGGACCGACAACCAGAGTCTGCCCGCGTTTGTGGTGATGACGGACCCGCGCGGCGGCCCCATCGGCTCGGCCTCGAACTGGACCGCGGGCTACATGCCGGCGGCGTATCAGGGGACGTTGTTCCGCAGCGGAAAGGCGCCCTTGCTCAATTTGCAGCCGCCGCCGGGGGTGACCGACCAGACCCAGCGGCAGTCGCTCGATCTGCTCAAACGGCTGAACGACGAACACCTCGCCGAACACGCCGCCGAATCGGAGCTGTCGGCCCGGATCGCCTCCTACGAACTCGCCTACCGGATGCAGATGGAGGCCGCCGCGGTCGTCGATCTCTCTACCGAGTCGGCGGCTACGCGGGCCCGCTACGGACTCGACGATCCGCTGACGGCGGACTTTGGGCGCAAGTGCCTCATGACGCGACGGCTGCTTGAGAAAGGGGTGCGGTTCATTCAACTGTACTCGGGCGGGGGACACATCGAAGATACCTGGGACGGACACAACGACTGCATCACCAACCACCGGCTCCACGCCGGGGAGACGGACCGGCCGATCGCCGCGCTCATGGAGGACTTGAAGGCGACCGGATTGTGGGACGAGACGCTGCTGCTCTGGGGCGGAGAGTTCGGCCGGACCCCGACGAGCGAAGGCGTTGGCAAGCCGGGCCGCGATCATGACTGGCACGGGTTTTCGATGTGGCTGGCCGGCGCCGGGGTGAAGGGCGGGCAGGCGATCGGGGCGACCGATGAACTCGGCTTCGCGGCCGTGGAGGAGCGGGTGCATGTCTCTGACCTGCACGCGACGCTGCTACACCTGCTCGGAATGGACCACACCAAGCTGACTTACTTCTATCAGGGTTTCAATCAGCGGCTGACCGGGGTGCGCGGCGAGGTCGTGCGCAAGGTTTTAGTCTGAAGTTTGTGATAGCGTACGGTACCGTATGAGCAACATTTTCGTTTTCTGTGCAGTCCTGGCGGGAATCACCGCGAGTCAGATTTTTGGGCAGACTTCCTGGGAGAACCCGGTCCGGAAGCTGCTGAAGGAGGGCAAGCCGGTGATCGGCGCCACCATCACGGCGGCGAGCCCGGAGGTGGCCGCGCAGGCGGCCGGCATGGGGTTCGACTTCATTTGGATTGAGATGGAGCACAGCCCGATTACTCTCGAGACGGCGCGGAATATGATTCTGGCGACGCGCGGGTTGAAGGCTCTTCCCTTCATCCGGGTTCCGGTAAACGAACTCTGGACGGCGAAGCGGGCGATGGATATTGGGGCGATCGGGGTTGTGTTTCCGTTTACTTCGACGCCGGAACTGGCCAGGCAAGCCGTGGCTTCGATGAAGTACCCGCCGGCGGGGCGGCGCGGTTCGGGTCCCGCGTTAGGGACGTTCCGCTGGCCGGCGCCGGAGGGGTATGCCGACTTCATCGATAAGAACGGGCTGGTGATCGTGATTATCGAAGAGGTCAGCGCGGTAGAGAAGATTGAAGAGATCGCCGCGACCCCCGGGATTGATGTTTTGTTCATTGGCGCGAACGACTTGAGCTATTCGCTCGGTTTGCGCGGGAACCAGGACCATCCCAAGCACCGGGAGGCGATGGCGAAGATCATTGCGGCGGCCAAGAAGAACGGGCTGCCCGTGGGCCGGCCGGTGGCGAACGCCGCGCAGATTCGCGAGGGCATCGACCAGGGGTTTACGTTCTTCCAGGGTCCGTCGGATATGGTGATGCTGCGGACCGGAGCCGAGGGCTTGCTGAAGCCGTTCGGGAAATGGGCAGCGGACGGCAAGGACCGGCCTACTTACTAAGCGGCTTCCCGCCGTCTCTTACACTTCGTCGAGGGGGCGGGCGGCGTCGCCGAAGCGCGGGGGCCGCACGTCCATTTTGTCCATGAGCGAAAGGTAGAGCCGGCAGAGCTGGCGGTCCGGCTTTTCGCGATAGTCGAGTACGCGGCCGCCCTGGATGCGGCCGCCCCCGCCGCCGAGCACGACGACGGGCAGTTGGCGCGCTTCGTGGCTGCCGGTCAGCATGCTCGAGCAGAACAGGAGCATGGTGTTATCGAGCAGGGTGCGGTCGCCTTCGCGGATGGAGTCCAGCTTGCGGGCGAGATAGGCCAACTGCGCGAGGAAGAACTGATTCACCTTGAGCCAGTCCGGGGTGTCGGCGTGCGAGAGCAGATGGTGAATCATGTAGTCGACGCCGAGGTTGGGGAAGCGCAGCGAGCTGTGATCGTTGTTGAGCTTGAGGGTCGCGATGCGCGTGGTATCGGTTTGGAAGCCCAGCACGACGATGTCGGCCATCAGGCGCATGTGCTCGGCGATGTCCTGGGGGATGCCGTCGGCCGGGCGCGGGATGTTGGGTTTATCGAGAGTGGGGCGCCAGCCCTGCAGTTGGCCCCGCTTGCCGGCGTTGGCGATGCGCTGTTCGACGTCGCGCACGGACTCGAGATACTCGTCGAGCTTGCGCTGGTCGCCCGAGCTGATGTCGCGCCGGAGATCACGGGCGTCCGAGAGCACGGCGTCGAGCACACTCTGGTCGGCCTTCGAGGCTTCATCTTTGAAGAGCCGGTCGAAGGCGAGCGCGGGGTAGAGTTCGAGCGGGGTTGGCGTGGTGGGTGAGCTCCAGGAGATATGGGAGCTGTAGAGCATCGAGTAGTTTTTGTGTACCGACGGATTCGACTTCTCGCAGCCGAGAACGAGGCTCGGCACACGGGTCGAGGCGCCGTAGCGCTGGGCGAGCAGCTGATCGAAGCTGGTGCCGGAGCGGATTTCCCCGCCCGAGGCGAGGGGAGCGCCGGACAGCAGGTTGCCGGTTTGCGAACTGTGGATGTTGCCCTTGAGCGCCTCTTCGTTATAGAGCCCGCGGATGAAGAGCATCTTGCGGCGGAGGTCGCCGAGCGGGGCGAGCACCTGGCCCAGTTCCATGGAGGCGCCTTCACCCCGGGCCCACCACTCCTTGCTATGAAAGCCATTACCGGCGAACAGGACGCCGAGACGCACGGGGGCCTGGCTGCCGGCGGCGCGGGCGCCGGGGGTATCGCCCCAAACCGGCATCGATTCGAGCCACGGGAGCGCCATGGTGACTCCCGCGCCGCGCAGGAAAAGCCTCCGCGAGTAAAGATGTTTTTTCGTCATGGGGCGGTCTCCTCCTCGATGGCCGCGGCGCGGCCGCGGATCTGCCGGAACTGTTTACTTTCGATGATACTGGCGATGGCGGTTTCGACGGAATAGCCATTAGCCGCCAGGCGCGCCTGCATCTGATCGAGCAGGGGCTCGTCGGAGAGCTGCAGGCCGCGCGCGAGGGCGTAGCCGAGCAGCTTGCGGTTGAACTGGCGGACGAAGTCGTCCTTGCGCTGCGTGAGCAGATAGCGGCGGAGGCCGTCGAGGCCGTCGATTTCGGCGCCGTCCAGGAGCCGGGTGGCGGTGTGCACGGGGCGGCCACCGAGATCCTTGTCGCGGGCGCGGCCGATGGCGTCGAACCGTTCGAGGGCGTAGCCGTAGGGGTCGATGCGACGGTGGCAGCCGGCACAGCGTGGGTCCGCGGTGTGCTTTTCGGTGAGCTCGCGCATGGTGAGGGTGAGGCCGGCTTCGTCCTCGGGCAGTTGCGGGACGTCTTTGGGCGGGCGCGGGAGCTTGTCACCGAGAAGCACTTCGGCGACCCAGTTGCCGCGGAGGATGGGGCTGGTGCGCGAGGCGCCGGACTGCTTGGCGAGCGTGGCGGCGTGGCCGAGGATGCCGCCGCGGCCGCGCGCCTTCATGCCGGCCACGCGCTGCCAGGCGGCGCCGGCGACGCCGGCGATGCCGTAGTGGCGGGCGAGCGGTTCGTTGACGAAGGTATGGTCGGCATCGAGAAGGCTCAGAATGGACCGGCCGTTGGCGAAGAAGTCGGTGAAAAAGCGGAGGGTCTCTTCGTACATGGGGCCGCGCAGGGCAGCGAACTCCGGGAAGTGGCGCTCGCTTTTTTCGTCGAGGGTGTCGAAGCCGGCGAGGTGCAGCCAGGCGGCGCCGAACTCGGTGGACAGGCGCGCGGCTTTGGGATCTTTGAGCATGCGGCGGACCTGGGCGGCGAGGCCGGCCGGGGTGCGCAGCACGCCGGTGGCGGCGGCCTGGCGCAGGGCTTCATCGGGCTGGGAGGACCAGAGGAAGTAGCTCAGGCGGCTGGCGAGCTCCCAGGCCGAGACGGGGGCGGACGCGGGGCCGGCCGGCGCTTTCTCGGTGCGGTAGAGGAAGGCCGGACCGGTGAGGACGCGGACGAGGGTCATGCGGATGGCCTCGTCGTGGGGCAGTTCCTGCTGGCGGAGGCGGGCGTAGAGGGCGCGCAGGCCCTGCTCTTCGGCCGGGGTAACGGGGCGGCGGTAGGCCTGACCGGCGAAGCGGAGGACGGCGTCGAGATGATTGGGTTCGGCCTCCACCAACTGGCGGCGGAAGAGCGCGGCGTCGTCCTGGATGGGCTGGCGGAGGGGCTCAAAGGCCGAGGGGTCGGCGTCCTGCGTGGCGTACTGCCAGAGCTGCTCGAAGGCGTCGACGGTGAGCAGCGGCGCGCGGCTGGCGAAGCGCAGGCGGGCCCAGAGCGCGTCGAGGTGCTTCTGTTCGGCCGGCGAGAGCAGCAGACGCATTAAGTGAGCGTCTTCGCGATGGAAGAGGGTCATGGTGACCACTTCGTCGACCGGGACGATGCGCGTGTAGCAGAGCGAGGCCGGGAAGAGCTGGCGGTACTCTTCGAACATCGCGGCGAAGCGGGTACGGGCGGCGGCGCCGGCGACGACGGGGCGGGCGACGGTGAGCGCCTGGTTGTTGGAGCTCCAGGTGCCGCCTTTATCCCGCACGGCGGTGAGGCTGGGCAGCAGGCCGGTTTCGAGGGACGGCTTCGTGGTGGCCACTTCCAATTGGACGGCGCCGGCGGCTTCGGGGACCGTGGCGGAGACGGCGAATTCGGCGTCGGCGACCAGATCGGCCGGCAAGGGGAAGGCGAGCAGTCCGGGCGCCCGGACCGTGAGGGGCTCGGTCTTCGACGCGACCGTGACACCCGAGAACAGGGGGCCGGCGAGCGAGCGCAGCTGCTGGCGCAGACGGGCGTCCGGGGTGGCGCCGGCGGGCGCCGGACCTTCGAGGAGTTGCTGGAGTTGGGCGGCGAGGGGCGCGCGCTGGGCGGGATCGGCGGCGGTGAACCAGCGGGCGAGGAGGGAGCCGGACGGGATGGTGGCGCCTACTCCGGGGGCGGCGACGGGTTCAGAGAAGAAGGCCCAGGGGCCTAGCGGATTGGCGCGGAGGGGGTCCGCCGAGACATCGGGCGCCAGGGACCAGGCGCGGTTGGCGGCGGCGATGGTCCAATCGACGGCGGTGAGGTCACAGGAGGCGTTGCCGTCTTTGGGGCCGACGACGAGGGTGAGTAGGTCGTCTTCGCGCACGGCGAGGGAGGCGGTGGCCGGGCCGGCTTTGGCAGCTTCGGCGAGACCGACGCGGACGTTGCCGCGGCGGAGTTCGAGGGCCCAGGTGACGCCGTTGCCGCAGCCGACATGGACGCCGGTGAGGGTGAGGTTGACCTGGACGGTACCGGCGAGCGGGCTGCGCCAGGCGATGCCGGCCTGGGCGGTCACTTTGGGCAGGACGGCGACGCCGCGGCCCTTCATGACGCCGGGGATACGGACGGTCTGTTCGCTGGCGTTGATGAGGACGGAGGGTTCTTTGCCGCCGCCCCAGCCGCGGATGAAGTCGAAGTCGGCGGTTTTCTCGATGCGGGTGGTGAGGAGGGCGAGGGATGGCGGGCGGCTCTGGCCGAGGAAGGTTTCCCAGGCGGCGCGCGCTTCGTCGGGAGCGGGCTGGCCGGTGAGTACGGCGGCCGTGGAGGAGACGACCACGGCGCGGCGGCGGCGGAGTTGGTCGACGAGGTTCGGCACCTGCTGGAGGGGCAGGGGCTCGCGGCCGGGGATGAGGAGCCGGGGCGCGTTCCAGATGACGGTGGCGGGTCCGGCGCCGACCTGACGGGCGGCGAGATAGAGCGTGACTTCTTCTTGCGGCGGCGCCGGGGTGAGCTTCAGACGGAACTCCTGCTCGGCGGCGAGAGGCGTGACGGGCTCCATCCAGGCCTTGGGGCCGTTGACCTTACCGATGTGGCCGACGCTGCTGAAGCGCCAGAGCGATTCCTGCCACTGTCCGATGGCGGCGGCCATGGGGGCGATGTCGGCGTTCCTGGCGGTGGCCCAGCGTTGGCGCAGCGGACCGAGCAGGAGAGACGGGTTCGTGCCGCGGAGGGCCGCGACGAGCGAGGCGAGGTACTTCGGGCTGAGGCCGTGGCGGCGGGCTACGGTGGCGACGGGCAGGCCATCGCGGACGGCGAGCGAAGCGGCCAGGTATTTTTCAAGGGGGAGGCGTCCGCCGCGGTTGCGGTCGAGGTCGATTCCCTGCTGGCGGACGGTATCGGCGCCGCCGGCTTCGGTGAAGTTGGCGTAGAAGGCGCGGATCTCGCGGAGGGTTTCGTCGGTCCAATCGCGGCTGGAGGTGAAGCTGGAGAAGCGGATGCCTGCCGGTTCGAGGACGGCGTGCCGGGCGATTTGCTTGGCGGCATCGAGGTACTTGGTGACCAGGGAGGGCGACATGACGAGCGAGTTGCCGGTGTTGGTGAAGCCTTCTCCGGCGGCGCCGTCGGCGGGAAACTCTTTGGCGGGGTCGAGCGAAGGGACGCCGGTGAGGTCGCGGACGGTGTAGGTGTATTCGGCGTTATTGAGGCGGCGCAGGACGACGGGGCCGGGGTCTCCGGCGCGGTCGAGGGCGGCTTTCCTGAGGTCGGCCCGGACGGCGGTGAGGAGGCTGGAGCGTTCCTCTTCCGAGGGGCGCGGCAGGCCTTGGGGGGGCATTTCGCCGAGGGATATCTGTTCGACGACTTTCTGCCAGGTGCGGGCGTGCCGGGAGATGGGGTCGCCGGAGAGTTTGGCGAGGTCGACATCCCCGGCCGGCTTGGCGGCGCCGTGGCAGCTGACGCAGTATTTTCTGACCACCGGGGCGACAGCGTCATTGGCCCCGATGATTCCCGCCAAGCCGGCGGCCAGTAAGAGTCCGCGCAGTAACATCGAATTCTGCACTTAGTTTATCAGACGGTGCGCGGTACGCCGGAGGGGAGTATTTTCCGAGGCCTGCCGCCTTACGCAACGCGCCGCTCGACGATGAGCCGGAGACCGACGAAGAGAAGGCTGCCGTCACGGTAGCCAAGACCAGGCCCCAAGACCAGGCCCCAGAACAACGGCGGCAAGGGCATTCCCGACGCAGAAGCGATGCGGCGGCTTGGTCTGGACTAATTGAGATCGAATGGACCGGTGCGGCTCTGTCCGACATGGCCGGTCTCGATAAGGGCATCGCTGGCCGCCTCAAGCAGGCTGTCGAGCGCTTCGCCGAAACCGGCGCTGGCGATGTGAAGCGCCTGCAAGGCATCGACCCGCCCGAGTTCCGCCTTCGTGTCGGCGACTGCCGCGTCCGCTTTTCCTACCTTGGCCTTCAGTTGCCGGATCGCAACTCGCGTATGGATCTGGGTTGTCTTCAGGTCCGCGTGCCCCAGCATGGCTTAGATGAATCGGATACAGGGCCGGCATCTGCTACGACCTTTTCGAAGCTTTATACCCGCCCCCCAGGACCACTGTCCACGCTTCGACGCTGACCTTGCGATCAGCAAGAGTCGATGCTAGTGCTTCAAACGTCTCATTCCGGGCGGACACTCCGTATAACTTTGTTCCTCAGTCTCTGAGTGGAGGGACCTGTGGCATCGAATAGGGTTCCGATGTCCAGACAACTTCGCCTCTCCTTCAAACATAGCTGTACTTGTCGCCAGTCTGCACCACGGCGAGGTCACCGACAAAACGATGGGACCGGTCGAAACGAGGCGCAACGACCCACTCTCCTTCCGGAGAAACGAATCCAGCTTTCCCGTTCAAAGACGCGGCAGCAATTCCACCGTCGAAGACGCCCAGTTCGTCAAACCTCGGCGAAAGCCTCCACTGGTGATCTGCGCCGTTGGGGCGCGGTCTTGGCGGAGCGCGGTGGCGGTGCTGTGCCGCTGGATGTGCGCGGTGGCCCGGGTGGACGGGAGACGTCGCGATGTTCAGGCGGATTTGGTTCAATTCGCTTCCTCACGCTGTCGAAGGCCGTCGCGGTTGACCCGGCGGACGAAAGTACTTTCCAAGGCAGACGGCTCCGTGAATCCGCGTGGATTCGGACGCACCTCCGGTGACACGCGGGGATGAGGGCCTGTTTGAGGCCAACCGGCGGGATCAGCCGCCTAATGTGCGCCCTGCGTGAGCCGCTTCTGGGCGCCTGGCAGGATCATCGGCGGGGATCTCTTTGGCATCGAGGTTGGCCAACGTCACCAATGTCGCAGGCAGGTCCCGGCGGGGCGCGGGGGCGCCTCCACTCAAACGGGTAGCGATGGCCTTCACTGATTGATATCCCATCTCGAAGGGATCCTGCAGGATCAGCGCGTCGATCCAGCCGGCGCGGAGGTCCTCGATGAACTGTTCGTTGGCGTCAAAGGCCACAAACTTCACCGTTTTTGCTTGCCGGCTCTTGATGGCCTGCAATGCCCCGGCCGAGCTGGATTCGTTGTCGGCGAAGATACCGGCCAGGTCGGCGTGGGCTGTCAGGGCGTTTTCGGTCACCGCCATCGCCTTGGCGCGGTCCGCCATGCCGAAGCTCTCCACCACGATTTGCATCCCGGGGTGGTGGGCCGCAATTTCCTCGCGAAAGCCAGCCTCCCGGTCCATGGTCGAAGCGCTGCCCGGCATGAAGCCAATCATGGCGACCTTCCCCTTGCCACCCAGGACGGCTGCCAGGCGCTGCGCGGCCAGCCTGCCGCCAGCCCGGTTATCGGTGGCGACATAGGTCAGGCGGTTGGTCGTGTCGACGTCGGAGTCGAACACAGCCATGGGGATGCCCGCCGCCGTGCCGCGGTCTACGGTACCGGCGAGCGCCTTGCGGTCCACGGGGGCAAGGGCGATGCCGGCGAGGCGCCGGGTGATCATGGAGTCGAGGATATCCCGCTGGCGGCTGGCATCGACTTCGAGGGTCGGGGCGTTCCACTCGATGGTGTAGCCGGATTCGGCCGCCGCCTTTTCCGCCCCCGCCTTCACCGTGAGCCAGAAGACATGGCCGGCGCCCTTCGGGACGACCCCGATCACTTTCGACGGCGACTGACGGCAGGTGACGAGCAGAAAGAGGGGGACACAGACCAGGAAGCGGAGTCGCATGGTAGCTTAATTCTATATGCCCTTGGTGCAGGTTGGCTCGCTCGATGACCTAAGACCCGGCGGGGTGCTTGCATTCCGGAAGGACGGCACCGAGATGGCAGTCTGCAACGTGAACGGCGAGGTATTCGCCGTTGATAACCGGTGTCCCCACCGGGGGGGACCGCTGGCGATGGGAGCGCTGCACGGGACGCTGCTCGTGTGTCCGTGGCATGGATGGGAATTCGATTGCACCACCGGAGTGTGCGCGTTTGACCCAGGTCTTGCCCTGCGCCGCTATCCGGTTCAGGTGCTGGCGGACCGTTCGATTGCGGTCGAACTGGATTAAGCGGTGCCGGAGCTACCGGAGGTGGAGACGATCGTCCGGGCGCTGGTACCCCGGCTCGAGGGGCAGACAGTCCTGGAGGGGCGCTATTTCCCCTCCCGCATCTTTCGGGGCTGTTTTCCGCCGGAGCTAGCCGGGGGGCGCGTAGCCGGGGTCCGCCGGTACGGCAAATTTATCGTAGTCGAACTCGACCGGGGCGTACTGGCAATTCACCTGGGGATGACCGGTAAACTTCTATTCGACGTGCCGCTTAACCGCCACACGCGCGCGGTGTGGCGGTTTCGAGACATCTCCTTGAGCCTTGAAGATATCCGGCAGTTCGGCCGCGTCCTCTGGGCCGAGTCGTTACCTGAGCCGGTGGCGGCCCTGGGGCCGGATCCGTTGGAGATCGGCCGGGCCGCGTTGGTCCGCCGCGCAACGCCCTACCGCACCACCGTGAAAGGGCTGCTGCTCAACCAGAACTTCCTACGCGGTCTCGGCAACATCTACGTAGACGAACTGCTATTCCGGGCACGAATCCATCCCGCGCAGCGCACAGAGAGTCTCCCCGAGGCAGCCTGGGCCAAACTATGGCGGGAGATGAGTGCCTTGCTAAAGGAGGCAATTCGCGCCGGGGGATCGTCCATCTCCGACTACGTCAATACGGCTGGAGAGCGGGGGAGCTTTCAGCTGCAGCACCAAGTATACGCCCGTACCGGGCAGCCGTGCTACCGGTGCGGTACCGCAATTGAAAGGATCGCTCTCGTGCAGCGGGGCACCCACTTCTGCCCGCGCTGCCAGCGCAGTTAGAGCTTCACACCCTTTGCACGCAGCTCGCGTACCACAGTATCGATCCCGACCTTGTCGATGTGCTTGATGCCTTGGACACTGAGCGTCAGCCGAACGAATCGGTTCTCTGCAGGATACCAGAAGCGCTTACTCTGCATGTTCGGCTGCCAGGTGCGACGGGTTTTGTTATTTGCGTGAGAGACGCGATTGCCGAACTGAGTTTTGATTCCGGTTACAGGACATTCCATAGAAGACTCCAAGAAATAGGTTGCGCGGGCCTGTTCTCAAGCCACACACAAGATTTGAGTTTATCACAAACCAGGCAACTCGGTAGCGGAAACCGGCTCGAGTTGCTCACTCCTGCGTCCCATCGACTTTGTCCCCAGCGAGCAAATGGCGGGCCAGGCTGAGATTCCCGCTCAACAGCGATCTCACGATCGGGCCCAGAGAACGGCCGAGCGACAATCCGTAATGCTTCTTGAGATACACAGCCGCCCCCGAGTGCCAGTCGGCGGCGAGCAGGGCAGAAGGAATGCGCTTGTCCTGCTCCGGGTGGAGCACGCCGCCAGCACCGGGTAAGCGCAGAATGCGCCGCTGGGCTCGCTTCACCTGCGCCGCGAGCTCCGCATCGGACCAGAGTTCGCCGTACCGCTCGTCGAAATAGTTCATGCCTTTGAGAAAGGACTTCCGAATCAACAGAGCGGCTAGCCCGGGGTAGTCAACCGATTCACTCTCTTCCGGCTGGGCGGGGGCATGGGCCTCCATTCGGAGGAGCGTGGCAACCGGCAGGGGGCGGAGATAGGATGCCGGGCTTCCGTCGGTCGTGCGCAGGGTGGCCACCGCCGCCGCCACGGTTCCGCTCTCAGCCACGCTACTCAGCAGAACCTCGACGGTGCCTGGGTCCAGTTCGACGCAGGGATCGAGGAAAAGAATGTTTTCGGCCGTGGTCGAGCGCAGTCCGATATTGGCCGCCTTCGTCCATCCGAAGTTTTTTGGCAGACGGAGGGCCGTCAGTTCGGAAAAATCCGCCACGACCGTGGCGGTCTCATCATGCGAGGCAAGGTCCACGACCACAACCTGCGTCTGGGCCGCCAGGGTCGACCGAGACAAAGCGACTAGGCACCGCCGTAGGTTGAGATCCTGATTGCGGCTGACGCACAGGACCGAGACGAGCGGCGTCTGGGAGTTGGGTGTGCTTTCCATGGGACCCGAGACGTCCCCAACACACGACGGCGCAAGAACCTTTTACCGATTCTTGCGCCGGGAGTGCAGGAGCGGAGATGCTACTTCGTATCCTGTTCGACGTCAGCTTCCTGACCCTGCTGCAGCTGCTTCAGTCGCTCTTCCCGCCGCTTGGCCCGGTCGGCCGCGCGACGAACCAACTCGGATCCCACCAACTCTAACATCGCGGTCTCGGCGCCATCGCCTTTACGGACGCCCACCCGGACTACGCGGGTGTAGCCGCCATTGCGCTGGGTGAACCGGGGGCCAATCTTGTCAAACAGCTTCTGCACGGCGGCCGGGGTCAACAGGAACGCTGCCGCCTGCCGGCGCGAATGCAGGGTGTCGCGCTTGGCGAGGGTGATCATTTTCTCGACCAGCGGCTTGGCCGCCTTCGCCTTGGGAACCGTGGTCACGATGCGCTCTTCGAGGATGGCGCTGGTCACAAGGCCGCGTAACAAGGCGCGACGCGCGCCAATATCGCGCTTTAGTTTAAATCCTGCTCGATTGTGTCTCATGCTCTTTCTCTAACTTCTGAATTACTCGCCAATTTCCGCGCTATCGCTGACCGGCGCGCCTACCGGGGAGACCAACCGTCCCTGGGAATCAAACTTCATGCCAAAGCCAAGGCCAAGGCCGGAGAGAATCTCTTTGATCTCGTTCAGCGATTTACGCCCAAAGTTCTTCGTTCGCAGCATTTCGGCCTCGGAGCGCTGTACTAGATCGCCGATCGATTGGATATTGGCATTCTTGAGGCAGTTGTAAGAGCGCACGGACAACTCCAACTCCTCGACTGAGCGGTTGAGAACCTCGTTGACCTGACCGGTTACGCCCCGCTCGACTGGCTCCTCGACCGCCTCGGAGACCTCTTCAAAGTTAATGAAGATGCTCATGTGGTCTTTGAGAAGCTTCGCCGCCATCCCGATGGAGTCCTGCGGCGAGATGGCGCCGTTAGTCACGACCTCAAGGGTGAGCTTGTCGTAGTCGGTCATTTGCCCAAGGCGGGCCGCCTCGACCGAATAGTTGACCTTGCGCACCGGCGAGTGAACTGAGTCGATCGGAATAAAACCGATAGGCAGATCTTCGTCAAAGTTACGGTCGGCCGCAACATAGCCCCGGCCCTGCTTCAAACGAACTTCAATGTTCAACCGTCCGCCCTCGCCTACCGTCGCAATGTGAAGGTGCGGGTCGAGAACTTCGACGTCCGCATCGGTCTGAATTTGACCTGAAAGCACCTCCCCCGGCTGGTCGACGATGATCCGCGCGGTGTGCACCCCATCAGAGGTCATTTTGAAGGGTACCTGTTTCAGATTGAGGATGATGTCGGTGGCGTCTTCGGTCACCCCGGGGATCGGGCTGAATTCGTGGGCAACGCCCTCAATGCGGACCGCCGTAATCGCCGCGCCCTCAATTGAACTGAGGAGCACACGACGGAGGCTGTTGCCGATCGTTGTGCCAAAACCCCGCTCGAACGGCTGAGCCGTGAACATGCCATAACGCTCGGTCAGCGTCTCGGTATTGGCAACCAGACGCTTCGGTTTCTGAAAGCCTTTGAACATAGCACTCCTTGTGGATTTAGGGACCTCGGGTCGCTTACTTCGAGTACAGTTCGACGATCAGCTGTTCATTGACCTGGATCTGAACGAGCTCATCACGCTTGGGGTTGGAGGCAATCGTCGCCTTTAGGTTTTCGCGGTCGACCTCCAACCACGTGGGAGAGGGCAGATGAGCCGTTGCATCGCGCGAGGCTAGAATAGAAGGATTACTTTTGCTCTTCTCCCGCACCGAGACGACGTCTCCGGCACGCACCTGATAAGAGGGAATGTTAACCTTCTTACCGTTCACCAACAGGTGACCGTGACGCACAACCTGCCGCGCACCGGCGCGGGAAGTAGCAAATCCGATGCGAAAAGCGACATTGTCCAGACGCTTTTCGAGCATCTGCAACATCACCTCACCTGTAATGCCCTTCGAGCGGCTGGCCTTTTCAAAAATATTCCGGAACTGCCCCTCGAGCAGGCCGAAGTACCGCTTGGTCTTTTGCTTTTCGCGCAGTTGGAGCCCGTATCCAAGAATCTTCGGCTTCCGGGCCTGACCATGCTGACCAGGAGGGAAGTTGCGCTTCTTTTCATCACTCACGGCACACTTGGGGCCGTAACACCGCTCTCCCTTCAGGTAGAGCTTCATTCCTTCACGCCGACAGAGGCGGCATACCGGTCCGTTATAACGAGCCATTCAATCTCCTAAAACCTTTGAGCACGTGCTCAAGGTGCAGTTTACGGCATACGCCTTCATCCTGCTTGCTGGTGACGACTGCAAACCTGCAGATTCGCCAATTAACATTATGACACAGACCGAGTTTACCGTGCTAACGCACGGGCCAGGGTCGTCAAAAAGGGGAACGAGCGATCAGACGCGCCGCTTCTTCGGCGGCCGGCAACCGTTGTGAGGAATGGGCGTCCGGTCCTTGATCGAACGAACCTCAATCCCGGCGGTCGACAGGGCACGGATTGCCGACTCTCGGCCCGCCCCCGGACCGCTCACCCGAACCTCCACCGTCCGCAGACCCGACTCTTTGGCCTTGTTCGCTGCGGTCAGCGAGGCCTGCTGGGCGGCAAACGGGGTGCCCTTCCTCGAACCACGAAACCCGAGAGAGCCAGAACTCGACCAGGCGATCACATTCCCGGTCGGATCCGTAAACGTAATAATCGTGTTGTTGAACGTCGCCTGCACGTGGCACAGCCCGATCGGTACGTTCTTTCGTTCCTTCTTTTTGAAGGCCTTCTTTTTCGCGTTTTTAGCTGCTGCTTTGGCCATGTTGTTTACTGGGGATCCTTACTTCTGACCCGGCTTCTTCTTGTTGGTGACAGTTCCCTTTCTGGGACCCTTGCGCGTGCGGGCGTTGGTATGAGTACGCTGGCCCCGCGCCGGCAATCCGCGCCGGTGACGCAGTCCACGATAGGAACCCATCTCAATCAAGCGCTTGATGTTGAGAGAAACCTCCTTCCGCAGGTCACCCTCCACCGCTCCCTCGTTCTCTAACAGGGTTCGAATCTGGTTGACTTCGTCTTCCGTCAGATCGGCGATCTTGCGGTCCGGGTCGACTCCAACCCGATAAAGGATCGATTTGGCCCGAGTACGGCCAATTCCATAAATGTAAGTGAGACCTATCTCGGCCCGCTTCTTTGCGGGGAGGTCGACGCCGGCGATACGTGCCATAGGCTGGGTGCTCCTGTTATCTTAAACTGAATCTCAATAGGCCGGATCGCTGCGCGTCTAGCCTTGACGCTGTTTGTGCTTCGGGTTGGTGCAGATCACCCGGACCGTTCCGTAACGGTGAATCATCTTGCACTTATCACAAATCTTCTTGACTGATGCCCGTACTTTCATGACTTCCTCGATGCTCCCGTGATGCGCCCTCGCCTGTGATCCTGTGGCGAGAGCGTCACTTCAACCAGATCTCCCGGCCGCAGCCGGATAAACTGAACTTCTCGTGTCCCGGCGGGGTGGGCAAGCACCTGCTGCCGGTTTTCCAACTCCACCTTGACAATCCCATTGGGCATGAGCTCCAACACGGTTGCGCGATGGCTTTGCATCTGGACTCCACAACTCATGGCCGGGTCAACACCCACGGTCCATCTTTTGTAACAGCCACACAATGCTCAAAATGAGCCGACGCTGAACCGTCTTGGCTGACGGCGGTCCAACGGTCGGATAAAACTTTAGACTGCGGTTTCCCGGCGTTGACCATCGGCTCGATCGCCAACACCATTCCCTCTTTCAGCCGTGGATTTTCATTATTGCGGTCCACATAGTTGGGAACTTGCGGCTCTTCGTGCAGCTCGGTTCCAATCCCGTGCCCGACAAACTCCCGAACAATCGTAAAACCATTCGATTCGACGTGTTTTTGCACCGTCGAGCAGATATCAAACAAGCGGTTGCCCGGTCTAGCCTTGTCGATCGCTCGTTCAAGCGACTCCTGCGTCACCGCAAGAAGCTTGACCAACTGCGGGGAAATCTCGCCGACCCCCACCGTGATCGCAGAGTCACCGAAGTAGCCGTCGAGTTGTACGCCGGTGTCGATCGAGATTATATCCCCTCGCTTTAAAACCTTATTCCTGGACGGCATCCCGTGCACAATCTCATCGTTTACCGAGGTACAGAGAACGTAGGGATAACGGTTACCGGCCGCCGCCGAATAGTAGCCTTTAAAGGCGGGACGCGCTCCGGCGTCGAGGATCAGCTTTTCTGCCGCGTTCTCTAATTCCAACGTTGAGACGCCCACCTCGACCATTCCCGCGAGAGTCTGCAAAACACGGTAGACGAGCAGACCGCTACGGCGCATCTTCTCCAGTTCTGCGGGACTTTTCCGAATGATCATTGAGGATAGGGAAACAAAAACAGGTTATGGTAATTCATCGCTCGGAGTCTCGGTACCGATCCGAGTCAGGACAGCCGTCAGCAGTCGGGAGGGCGCTTCCGTTGCGCTAAACTCCTCCACTCTCACTGAACTGGCCTCCAAAAATCGAGCGACCGGAGCCGTCAACGTGAGGTACTGTTCAATTCTTTTGGACAACAAATCAACTTGATCATCTTCCCGTGCGACCAATCGACCACCACACTGGTCACAACTGCCGGCCAGCCTGGGCGGTAAATGAACGAGATTGTAAATAGCCCCACAGGTCTGGCAATGACATCGTGCCTGAAGACGATGCACCACTTCAGTATAGTCCAAGTTGAGACGGACTAGGACTGGTTCGAGATTGAGGCGACGCAATACAGGGAGCAAATCCATAGTCTGCTCAAGAGTTCGGGGATAACCGTCTAGGATGACCCCTCTCCGGCAATCGGCCTCCCGCATCCGCGAGGCGACTAAATTGTTGACAATGTAATCCGGCGCGTAAGCCCCACGAAGGATGCCTGCCGAGGCTTGGCCGGTTGACGTTCCCTCGGCAACATGCTTCCGCAGGAGGTCCCCGGTGGATATGTGCGGCCAAGCGGTTACCTGACTCAACATTTTCCCCAGAGTACCTTTGCCTGAACCTGGCACGCCGTACAACAACAGCGCCAGCGGTTTGGAAGCAAAAAAACTGGCGGCAACGGCGGTATTCAATTGCGAAAGAACGACTATGTTAGGCCGACGAGCGGCGTCCACGAATCCGGCCCGCACGAGGGGTAAAGCCCTCGTAATGCCTCATGATCAGCTGAGCCTCAATCTGGTTGACGGTATCCATAGCGACGCCTACCACAATCAGCAAAGAGGTGCCGCCGAAATAGAAGTTAACATTTAAACCGTCCAGAATGAAGCGGGGGAAATAAGCATCCACCCAGTTTCCAATAAGCGGAAGGTGTTGGAGCTTGATCCCGGAGATCATAATCTCAGGCAACAGGCACAGAATTGAAAGGTATAACCCACCGACTACCGTAATCTTGGTGAGAATGCTGTTCATATAATCCGCAGTGTTCTTCCCCGGGCGGATACCAGGAATAAAACCACCATACTTGCGCATGTTGTCAGCGGCTTCGTTCGGATTGAAGATGATCGAGACGTAGAAGAAACAGAAGAATACAATCAGCGTGATGAACAAGATAATGTAGAGCGGTTCGGAATGCTGGATACTTCTCAGCATCGCGCTTAGATAAGGATTGTCCCGTACCCAAGCCACTTGGGTCAGCGTTTGCGGAAAGGTCAACAGGGAACTTGCAAAGATGACCGGAATCACGCCCCCGGCATTCACCTTCAGCGGAAGGTGAGTCGACTGACCACCCATCATTCGCCGGCCAACCACCCGGCGCGCGTACTGCACGGGAATGCGCCTCTCTCCCCTTTCCACCAAGACGATCAAGCCGACCACTGCAATCATGATCGCAATGATGACGAGCAGTTGGACGATGTTCCACTCGCGGGTCTGGAATGCCTTTTGGTAAATATTCGCGATCGCATCCGGCAAACCCACGACGATGCCGGTGAAGATGATCAGCGACATGCCGTTTCCAATGCCCCGCTCCGTGATCTGCTCCCCAAGCCACATGATAAAGGCCGTTCCGGTGGTAAGCGAAATCATCGTCATCAGAACGAATCCAAAACCGGGATTGACCACGAAATTCCCTTGCGACTGCAACGCAGTAGCCAGGGTGAAGGACTGAATGAGAGCCAAACCTACCGTCAGGTAGCGTGTCCACTGCGTGATCTTCCTCCGTCCCAACTCGCCCTCCTTCGAGAGCTTTTCGAGAGTAGGAACGACAATCGTCATCAACTGCAGCAGGATCGACGAAGTGATGTAGGGCATGATCCCGAGTGCAAAGACCGTCAAGCGACGGAACATCCCACCAGAGAAAAGGTCAATGAAACCGAATAGGGTTCCCTGGTTCTGCTGGAAGAACTGCTCCAGGCGCTCAGCGTCGATGCCGGGCGTAGGGATGTGCCCACCCAAACGGTAGATCGCCAGCATCCCCAGGGTGAATAGGATGCGATTCCGGAGGTCCGGAATTCTGAATGCGTTCGCCAGTGCTTCGAAGAACTTCATGACGATTCGTTATCGAGCTCTTTACTTTTTCTCTACGACGGTAGCGGTACCGCCTGCCGCCTTGATCTTCTCTTGAGCAGCCTTCGAGAAGAGGGTCGCTGTCACGTGGATCGGCCGCGTAATCTCACCATGAGCGAGAATCTTGAGCCCGTCCTGGAGCTTCTTGATCACGCCCAGTTCGATCAGCTTGGCGGCGTCAAAGGAGTCCCCGCTAAGCTGATCGAGTACGGCGACGTTCACGATGGCATACTCTTTACGGAAGATATTAGTGAATCCACGCTTCGGCAAACGACGATGGAGCGGCATCTGCCCGCCTTCGAATCCACGCATCCGCGAATATCCACTGATGGACTTGGCGCCCTTGGCGCCACGTCCAGAGTACTTGCCGCGGCCGGTGCCCATACCTTGACCAACGCGCTGTTTCTTCTTTACCTGCCCGGCAGGAGGTTTTATATCACTGAGGTTCATTTGCGTTCATCTCCACGGGACGGGCTATTCAACGATCCGGAGAAGATGCGGAACTTTAGCCACCATGCCCCGAAATGACGGGGTGTCGGGGCGCTCCACAATCCGGTTCATTTTCTTCAAACCCAAGGATCGCACAATCGCTTTGTGCGGCTCCGGAGTACAGATAGGACTCCGATACAGCTGAATCTTTATCATTTTAGCAGTGCTCATGGCCACAGATCCTTACATCTTCTCCGGCGCAATCCCGCGAACATCGGCCACTTCGCCCTTTTCCCGGAGTTGCACCAGAGCAGCCATCGTCGCTTTCACCATGTTGTGCGGGTTGCGCGAACCCAAGCACTTGGTCAGAACGTTCGGAATACCGACCGCCTGAATCACCGCGCGCACAGCGCTTCCGGCGATCACCCCAGTGCCCTCGGGTGCCGGTTTGATGAGCACCAGACCCGCGCCAAACCGACCGGTTGCCGGATGGGCAATGGTGGTCTCCAAAACGTTAATCTTCCGAAGATTCTTCTTCGCCGACTCAATTCCTTTCTTGATAGCCGCCGGCACTTCCTTTGCCTTACCGGTCCCAAACCCGACAATGCGGGCTTGGGGATCTCCGACTACAACCAAGGCAGAAAAGCTAAGGTTTTTACCGCCCTTGACCACCTTCGTTACGCGGTTGATCGAGACGACTTGTTCTTTCAGGTTGGCGGTCGCTTCGACGCGCTTGACTACGGTTGCTGGCATGCGTTAATCCTCCTCAGCCCCTTAAAATTCCAAACCCGCCGCGCGGGCGGCATCGGCCAGCGCCTTCACGCGTCCATGGTAAAGAAAGCCGCCCCGGTCGAAGACGACTTTCTCGATCCCTTTTTCCTTTGCCCGCTCAGCAACCAACTTGCCGATCGCCTGTGCACCCGCCAGATTGCCACCATCCAAGGCATCCTTCTCCGCTGAAGACGCAGCCACGAGGGTGACTCCCGCCAAGTCGTCAATAACCTGCGCGTAAATATGCTTGATGCTGCGAAATACCGCCAGACGAGGCCGCTGCGGAGTACCTTCCACGCGTTTGCGGATGCGGGTATGAATACGGCGCCGGACGGCGTCTTTATTGATTTTCGAAATCATGCCTGTTAGCTCCTCACCCGGTTACTTTTTGCCACCCGCACCCGACTTGCCCGCCTTCTTACGCAGCACCTCGCCGGTGTAGCGGACGCCTTTATTCTTGTAGGGATCCGGCGGCCGGAGAAACCGCATGTTGGCAGCTACCTGCCCGATCAGTTGACGGTCATGGCTGGTAAGCACAACGTGGGTCATCTTCTCCACTTTGGCATCAACGCCGTCCGGCAGAAGAAACTCAATCGGATGCGAATAGCCAAGGGTGAAAACCACCACTCGTCCTCTCACGTCCGCGCGGTAGCCGGTCCCCACGATATCCAACTCCCGGGTAAAGCCTGCGGTAACCCCGGTCACGGCGTTAGCGGCCAGCGCGCGTGTCAGTCCGTGTAGCGCCGCGTGGGAGTCACTGTCGCGCTTCACCTCCAGTACGTTCGCGTTCTGCTCAATCCGGATGCCCCCGGGAATCGGCACATTCAACTGACCCTTCGGTCCTTGAACCGAAAGTTGATCGCCGATTTGAATTTTGACCCCGGCTGGGAGCGGGATTGGTTTTTTTCCTACTCTCGACATATGATTATTCTCTCGGTTTCCGGTCGTCTACCAGACTTGGCAGAGGAGTTCCCCGCCCACACCCTCTTTGCGGGCGGTGCGACCGGTCATCACACCTTTCGGGGTGGTCAGAATGTTGATACCCATGCCGCCAAGAACGCGCGGAACGTCCTTTGAGCCAACATAGACCCGGCAACCGGGTTTTGAGATCCGTTCCATTTTTGAAATAACGGGAGCATTCGCCGCCGTGTACTTCAAATAGATCTTGATTATCTTCTTGGCCCCTTCCTCGGCGAGTTTATAGTTGAGAATATACCCCTCCTCCCGGAGGATTCGAGCAATCTCCAACTTCAACTTCGACCCCGGCACATCCACTTTGGGATGCCGTGCGGCCATCGCGTTGCGGATCCGCGTAAGCATATCGGCGATAGGATCGCTGGTCATGGTCCGTTCAGGTTTCCTTGTCTAGAAAATACTGTCGTTGCGCTGGGATTACCAGCTCGATTTAGTTACACCGGGGATCTGTCCGGACAGCGCCAACTGGCGGAAACAGATGCGGCAGAGGCCAAACTTACGCATGAAGCCGCGGGGGCGCCCGCAGCGAAAGCACCGATTCCGATGGCGTACGCCCAATTTGGGCACGTTGGCATCGGCGGCCTTCTTGAGCTTGAGATCTTTTGCGATTTTCGCAGTCGTAGCCATGAGTCAAATCCTTGATTCGTTACTGCTGCCGGAACGGCATACCCATCAGCTTGAGTAGGGCAACGCCCTCGGCATCGGTTTTGGCCGTGGTAGTGATGCTGATGTTCATCCCCCGCGTCTTGTCTACCTTGTTATAGTCGATCTCCGGAAAAATCAACTGATCCTTCACGCCCAGGGTGTAGTTGCCCCGACCATCGAAGGACTTTGAAGAGACCCCGCGGAAGTCGCGCACACGTGGCAGCGAGATGTTCATCAGGCGGTCCAAGAACTCGAACATTCGGTCGCCCCGCAGGGTGACCATGCAACCGATAGGCATGTTCTCGCGTAGCTTAAAGGCGGCAATGGACTTCTTGGCCTTGGTCACCACTGGGCGTTGACCCGTGATCGACGCCAGTTCGTTTACCGCGCCATCCATTATCTTAGGGTTGGAGGTCGCCTCGCCCAATCCAACGTTGACTGAAATCTTTTCGATCTTGGGCACCGCCATGATGTTGGTGTACCCGAACTCGTTCTTCAACGCGGGGACAACGTTCTTCAAATAGTGTTCTCTGAGCCTGGCCTTCATGCTGATTCCTAACTTCACGTCTTATTAGCGAGAACTTCGCCGGTCTTTTTGGCCACGCGAACGCGCTTGGCCGAGCTGCCATCCCCTTCGAGCCGCGTCCCGATCCGGGAGGCCGTGCCGTCGCTCGTAAGGATCATCACATTGGACACATGGATCGAGGCTTCCTTTTCGGCGATGCCACCCTTCATCTGCTTGGATGGGTTCGCCTTGGTGTGGCGCTTTACCAGCATAACGCCCTCAACCACTATACGCTCGTTTTCCCGGTCAATCTCCAGGATCCGACCAGACTTACCCTTATCCCGGCCGGCAATCACCTTGACCAAATCGTTTTTTCGCAACTTGATGCGCGAAGGGGAGTTCTGTACACCCATTACAGCACCTCCGGCGCCAGACTGACAATCTTCATATACTTCTTATCCCGCAATTCCCGGGCGACAGGACCAAACACGCGCGTTCCGATCGGTTCACCCAGTTCGTTCACCAACACCGCCGCATTATTGTCGAAACGAATGTAGGTTCCGTCCTTTCGGCGCGACTCCTTGCGCATCCGCACGATAACGCAGCGCACTACCTTTCCTTTTTTGATGTTCGAGTCCGGGGCGGCTTCCTTAACCGCAGCCGTGATGATATCCCCGAGTCCGGCGTGCAAACCGAGGTCGCCACCGCGCGGCAGGATACATTGCAAACGTCGAGCCCCGCTGTTGTCAGCGACCTCGAGGATTGTTCTCATTCCGATCATAATGGTTTCATGGCCTCCTCTGGCGTCGCCGCCTTACGCCTTGCTCGCCTTCTTCGACGTCAGTTTTTTCTTGGTATCCACCGTCGCAGGGGCCACGAGATGGGCCTCGTCAATCACCACAGCCTTGCGGATCACCTCGGCGAGCGCCCAGCGCTTCAGCCGGCTTAGCGGCCGGTGTTCGACAATCCGGACGACATCTCCCGGCTTGGCCGTTTCGGCCTCATCGTGGGCATAGAACCGCCTCCGCTTTGTCACGACTCGCTGGTAGAGCGGGTGCTTCACACGACGAATCACCTCGACCACAATGGTCTTGGTCATCTTGGTCGAAACAACCTCGCCGACCTTTTCCTGACCCGCTTTAAGTTGCGGCGTAGACTGTTTCGCTTCAACCGCCATCGTTACTTACCCTGCCTTTCGCGCAGGATCGTCAGAATCCGCGCCCGATCCTTCTTGAGTTCGCGATACTTTTTCAACCCATCGGCTTGTCCCATCGACATCCGGAAACGCAACTGAAACATGTGCTCGGCGCTTGCCTGGGACTGCTTTTCGAGCTCGCTATCCTCGAGCCCCCGGAGTTTTTCGGCTTTCATATCTTGATTTCCTACTTGTCGCTGGTCTTTCGTTGCCGCTTGGCTTTCAATTTTGGTTCGACGAGGCACTACAGCGTGCAGGCGGCTAAGCCTGCATCTCTCTCGTGACTACCTTGGTCAGGATCGGTAGCTTCTGGGCGGCTAGACGCATCGCTTCGGTCGCTACATCCAGGGCAACACCTTCCATTTCAAACAAAATCTTCCCAGGGCGAATCACGCAGGCCCAGTGATCCAGTGGACCCTTGCCCGAGCCCATGCGGACTTCAGCAGGCTTCTTGGTAATCGGCTTGTCGGGGAAGATCCGAATCCAAACCTTGCCGCCGCGCTTGATGTACCGCGTCATCGCGATACGCGCCGCTTCAATCTGCCGGTCCGTGATCAAGCCGCAGTGCATGGCCTTTAAGCCGAAGTCGCCGAACGCCAACGTACTGCCGCGCCAGGCCTTCCCGGTAATGCGACCGCGCTGTTGTTTTCTGTACTTGACCTTTTTGGGCATCAGCATGGCGATATTTCTCCGTTACAAAATTAATCTTGGCGTAATGCAGTCTACTGATTTTCCGTGGTCTCGCCACCCGCCTCGGGCGACGGATCTTTCCAACTGGGCTGGACTGGAGCCATCGGCGGGGCAATCGGGCGGGCTACGCCGCTCTCCGCGGTAGAAGGCGCGCTTTGCATCGGCGGGCCGCTCGGTGCCGCCGCGTGGGGGGCCCGACCGTCGGCACTACGACTTCCACCCCGCTCCCCGCGATCCCCCCCCCGCTCCGGTCGGTCACCCCGGTCACGACGAGGCGCCCGGCGAGGTTCCGGCTCATTGCCCTTGCGGAAATCACCGAGGATTTCTCCCTTGTAAATCCATACTTTGACGCCGATCACTCCGTAGGTTGTAAACGCTTCACTGAAACCATAGTCAACGTCCGCCCGGAGTGTGTGCAGTGGAAGCTGGCCGTCGAGATACCACTCGCTGCGCGCGATTTCCGCGCCGTTCAGCCGGCCCGAAACCCGAACCTTTATACCCTTGCAGCCCAAGCGTTTCGCATTGTCGACCGCCTTGCGCATCGCCCGCCGGAACGCCACGCGCTTTTCAAGTTGGAGAGCGATCGACTCGGAGACAAGTTGCGCATCATGATCGGGCTTCGAAACTTCCTGGATGTCAATGAAGACCTCCCGGCTGGTCTTCCGGGCAAGATCAGATTTGAGCTTCTCGATCTCGGCACCCTTCCGTCCAATGATGATACCCGGCCGCGACGTGCGAATCGTAATCCGCAGTTTGTTGCCCGGACGATCCACTTCAATCGAACTCACCCCGGCCGCTTTTAGACGGTCAGTCAGCGACTCCCGCAGGTTAAGATCCTCCTGCAACAACTTGGAGTAGTCCTGCTTGGCAAACCAGCGCGACCGCCAGGTTTTCGTGACCCCTAGACGGAATCCGTATGGATGTGTTTTCTGACCCATGCTAACTCGATTTCTCGTTTGGCTCTGATTTTTCTTTTGCTATCCCGAGAATCACTTCTCGGAAACCGCGACTACGATGTGCGAGATCCGCCGCTGATAGCGGTAGGCTCGGCCCATCGGGGCTGGACGTATACGCTTCATCCGAGGGCCGTCATTGACATAGGCCTCGCTCACGTATAGCTTGTCTACGTCCACCGAATCCGCCTTGTTCTCGGCATTGGCGATGGCGCTCCGGAGTACCTTTTCCACGGTCGGAGCAACCCTCTTGTTGGTCGAACGAAGTATGCTGATCGCATCTCCGGCCTTTACCCCACGAATCAGGTCCACCACCAGCCGGGCCTTCTGTGGAGAGATATGGATGAATCGGGCTTCTGCTCTGGCTTGCATCTTTCTGTTTTCCTACCTTCCCGACTTCTCGTTGGTCTTGGCTTGGTGGCCCTTGAAAGTGCGCGTGGGAGAGAACTCTCCAAGTTTGTGACCCACCATGTTTTCCGTCACGTAAACCGGAATAAACTTCCTGCCGTTGTGAACGGCCAGCGTGTGCCCGATGAAAGTAGGGAGAATCGTCGAACGGCGAGACCAGGTCTTGACGACCCTCTTCTCGTTCTTGGCGTTCATCCCGCTCACCTTTGCCAGGAGGTGATCGTCAGTAAACGGTCCTTTTTTAAGCGAACGACCCATGTCAGATTTCCTTCTTAGCGCTTCTTACTCTTGCGGGTCACGATGAACTGATCGGTCCGCTTGTTGTTGCGTGTCTTGAAGCCACGTGTGGGCTGCCCCCACGGCGTCACCGGATGTCGTCCGCCCGATGTCCGGCCCTCGCCACCACCGTGGGGATGATCCACCGGGTTCATCGTGACACCACGATTATGGGGCATCTTGCCGAGCCAGCGGGAACGACCGGCCTTGCCGAGCGACTCATTCTCGTGATCAGTGTTGCCAACCTGCCCAACAGTTGCCGAGCACTCCAGTTGTACCTTCCGGACCTCTCCCGAAGGCAGTTTCAGCAGGGCGATGCCGCCCTCTTTCGAGATCAGTTGGGCCAGGGCGCCGGCCGAGCGAGCCATCTGGCCGCCCTTTCCCGGCTTTAGTTCGATGTTGTGCACGAACGTTCCAGCAGGAATGTTCTTGAGCGGCAACGAGTTACCCACCAGAATGTCCGCTTGGGGTCCGCTGTTCACGGTCGCCCCTACCACCAGGCCAACCGGGGCAATAATGTAGCGTTTCTCCCCGTCAGCATAATGAAGTAGGGCAATGCGCGCGGAACGGTTCGGGTCATACTCAATTGAAGCAACCTTGGCCGGAACCCCCGCCTTGTCCCGCTTAAAGTCGATAATACGGTAAGTTTGCTTATGACCACCGCCGATGAACCGTGAGGTTACACGTCCGGTATTGTTTCGGCCACCCGATTTTTGAAGGCCCACCGTCAGGGACTTTTCCGGAACCTGCTGCGTGATATCGTCCCGTTTCACCACCGTCATGAACCGACGGCTGGGTGTGAATGGACGGAATGTTTTCATGGGCATGGGTTAGATCTCCGCGTACTCCGGCATCTTCTCGCCGGCCTGCAACTTCACGTACACTTTCTTCCAATCCGAACGATATCCAGCAAACCGGCCGCGGCGGCGAAGTTTGCCCTCGTTATTCAGCGTCCGGACATCAGCGACCTTGACCTTGAAGATCTTTTCAATGGCTTGTCGCACCTGGACCTTGTTGGCGTCCGGGTGCACTTCGAAAGTCAACGTATTCTCAGCTTCTTTCTTAGTAAGGCCCTTTTCGGTGACGATCGGGCGACGAACTACTTCATAGAGATTCATTAGGACAGGCCCTCCGACAGGCGCTTGGCCGCGGTCTCGCTGATCAGGACTCGCTTGGCCCCGAGCAGGTGGTAAGGATTCACATCCTTACTGGCGAGCAGTGTCACCCCAGGGATGTTGCGCGAACCCAACTTCAAGTTCCGGTTGTCCGAATTATCGATCAGTAGAACTGTCTTCGGGGATTCGAACCGCACCAGGGCATTCTGCACGGTCTTGGTCTTATGGTCAACAAAAGAGAAGTCATTGACGATCTGCAATTCCCCATCGCGCAACTTGGCGCTCAGAGCGGAACGAAGGGCACCCTTCATCATCTTGGCCGGAAGTTTGTAGGAGTAGTCACGCGGCTGGGGCCCGTGGGTCGTCCCACCGTGCCGCCAGAGAGGTGAACGAATAGAACCCATGCGGGCCCGCCCCGTCCCTTTCTGCTTCCATAGCTTCTTGCCCGACCCAGCCACCTCATGACGAGTTTTGGTAGAGGCCGTACCGCGGCGTTGGTTCGCCAGGTAGTTCCGCACTGCCTCGTACAATAGTGCTTCGTTGACCTCGGCCGCGAAAACGGTATCCGAGAGTTCGAGCTCGCCGACCTTGTTCTTGTTTATATCTACAACGTCTACTTTCGGCATGATCTGCTCCCGACCTAGCGGCCTGCTCCCTTCTTTGACCGGCGCAGCAGGACATAGCTGCCGTTCGGGCCGGGGACGGCTCCCTTGATCGCAATCACATTTTCATCTGCGTCAATTTGTACAATCTCGAGATTCCGAACAGTCACTTGGTCCGTTCCCATGTGACCCGCCATCCGCATTCCTGGGAACACCCGGCTCGGAAAGCTAGATCCACCGATCGAACCTGGCGCGCGACCGAACATTGAACCATGCCCGCCCGGGCCACCGCGGAAGTTGTGCCGCTTAATAACCGATGCGAATCCCCGGCCCTTGCTCACCCCGATGACATCCAGCTTTTCGGCCGGCTTGAAGTCACTCGCCAAGACGCGGTCGCCGGTCTTCAAATCACTCGAACCTGGAGTTAAGCGCAACTCCTTTAAAAACCGGACGCCATCGGCACCCGCCTTCTTGAGATGACCCGCCTCCGGCTTGTTGATGCGCGTCGCCTTGACGTACTCCATAAAGCCAAGCTGCACCGCATCGTAACCATCGGTGGCAGGCGTCTTCCGTTGTACCACCACGCAGGGACCAGCCTTCACAAGCGTCACCGGCACTACCTGCCCATCGGGGCGGAAGACCTGGGTCATTCCGATTTTTTTGCCTAGAATTCCTGGGCTCATATATTTCCTTCGGCTTGGGTGATCGGCCGGAGAGGCCAACTCACCACGAGTTCAATATCTGTCTGGAGCCATAGCGGGGAGACCGTTGTCTGGTTTACACAGACCGGCTACGACCCGTTGGCGGAAACTACTTTTTTCCGAACGCCTTGATCTCTACATCCACCCCGGCGGGCAGATCCAGTTTCATCAGCGCATCCACCGTCTCCTGCGTGGGCGCCAGGATGTCGAGAAGACGCTTGTGGGTTCGAATCTCAAATTGCTCGCGAGACTTCTTGTCGACGTGCGGCGAACGGTTTACGGTATAGCGGTTACGAATCGTGGGCAACGGTATCGGTCCCGCCACTTGGGCGCCACTGCGCTTGGCGGTCTCCACAATCTCCTGCGTAGACTGGTCGAGAATTCGATGATCGTACGCTTTGAGCCGGATGCGAATGCTTTCTCTTAAAGACATGTTGATTTGATGGATCGGTAGGTTCACTGGGGTCCCGTGGCGGGGACCCCTGGAGTTAACTAAGCAATGATCTCGGTTACCGTTCCAGCGCCGACCGTGCGGCCACCTTCACGAATCGCGAACCGCAAACCCTTATCCATAGCGACGGGGGTAATCAGTTCAATCGTCAGCTGCACGTTGTCGCCCGGCATCACCATCTCGGTGCCTTCCGGCAACTTCGCCACGCCCGTTACATCCGTTGTGCGGAAGTAGAACTGGGGCCGGTAACCATTGAAGAACGGCGTGTGACGCCCCCCCTCTTCTTTGCTCAACACGTAAACTTCGCCTTTGAAGTTCTTGTGGGGCTTGATCGAACCCGGCTTCGCAATCACCTGTCCGCGCTCGACGTCATCCTTATCGATACCGCGCAGCAATAGGCCGACGTTGTCGCCCGCCCGGCCTTCGTCGAGTAGTTTCTTGAACATTTCGACGCCGGTGATGACAGTCTTCCGCGTATCGCGGAAACCGACGATCTCCATTTCCTCGCCGACCTTACAAATACCTTGCTCGATACGTCCCGTGACCACCGTACCGCGGCCCTGGATCGAGAAGATGTCTTCGATGGGCATCAGCATCGGCTTGTCCACAACGCGTTCTGGCATCGGAACGTATTGGTCAACCGCTTCCATCAGTTTGTCGATGGCGGCTTCCCACTGCGGTTCGCCGTTCAGACCACCCAGTGCCGATACGCGGCAAACCGGTAGATCGTCGCCCGGGAACTGGTAGCTCTTAAGGAGCTCTCGAACCTCGAGTTCGACGAGTTCAAGCAGTTCGGCATCCTCTACCATGTCCACCTTGTTCAGGGCAACCACGATGTAGGGAACGCCCACTTGGCGGGCGAGCAGGATGTGCTCGCGAGTCTGCGGCATGGGGCCGTCGGTCGCCGCCACCACCAGAATCGCGCCATCCATCTGCGCAGCACCGGTGATCATGTTCTTGATGTAGTCGGCGTGGCCGGGGCAGTCCACGTGAGCGTAGTGCCGATTCGGCGTCTCGTACTCGACGTGCGCCGCGTTGATCGTGATACCACGGGCCTTTTCTTCCGGCGCGTTGTCGATCGAATCGAAACTACGGAAGGAGTTCTTCGGATTGTGCTTGCTCAGCACCTTGGTGATCGCCGCTGTCAGGGTGGTCTTGCCGTGATCGATATGCCCAATCGTGCCGATGTTTACGTGCGGCTTACTACGATCAAATTTCTCTTTTGCCATGGTATTCCGGGATTCTCCTGGTTAGTGGAAACTCGTTCGCCTTACGCGCTGGTCTTGCCCTGCGCCTTGGCAATAATTTCGTTTGCGATGTTGACCGGGACCTCTTCGTAACGACCGAAGTGCATCGTAAAGCTCCCTCGGCCCTGCGTCCGGCTGCGGAGTTCAGTCGCGTAACCGAACATCTCGCTCAACGGGACCATCGACTTGATCAACTGGGTGGTACCGCGCATCTCCATTCCCTCGAGGCGGCCGCGGCGGGAGATGAGATCGCCGTTCACCGGACCCATGTATTCGTCCGGCACCACCACTTCCACCGACATTACCGGCTCAAGGAGAACCGGTTTTGCCTTCTTCACCGCGTCTTTGATCGCTAGGGAGCCGGCAATTTTGAACGCCATTTCGGACGAGTCAACATCGTGATAACTGCCATCGTAAAGGCTCACCTTCAGATCCGACATCGGATAGCCCGCCAGGATGCCTCCTTCGAGTGCTTCGATGATGCCCTTTTCGATGGCGGGGACGTACTCTTTGGGAACCGTACCGCCGACCGTAGCATTCTCGAACTCAAAGCCCTTACCCTCTTCGAGTGGCTCAATCCTAATTTTGGCGTGTCCGTACTGGCCCTTACCACCACTCTGCCGGACGTGCCGGCCATCGCCCGCTGCATTTGCGCGGATGGTCTCGCGGTATGCCACCATTGGTTTTCCAACGTTGGCCTCAACCCCAAATTCCCGCCGCATCCGGTCGACGATGATCTCGAGGTGCAACTCTCCCATTCCGGCCAGAATCGTCTGTCCCGTCTCGCTATCAGTCGCCACCCGCAATGTCGGGTCTTCGTTCACCAGCTTGTTGATGGCAAGACCCATCTTCTCCTGGTCTGCCTTGGACTTGGGCTCGATGGCCAATTGAATGACGGGCGCCGGGAAGTCAATCCGTTCAAGAAGGACCGGATGCTTCTCATCGCAAATGGTATCGCCCGTCGAAACCTGCTTCAGTCCGACACAGGCACAGATATCGCCCGCCAGAATTTCGGTGATGTCTTCGCGCTTGTTGGCGTGCATCTTGACCAGACGCCCGACCCGCTCCGACTTACCCTTCGCCGCGTTGTACACCGAGGTACCCGCGAAGAGCTTGCCCGAATACACCCGAAGAAAGGCTAGCTGGCCCACGAACGGATCGGTCATGATCTTGAAAACTAGGCCTGCAAACGGCTCCGCATCGTCTGCCTTCCGGGGCTCCGGTTTGTCATTGTCGGGGTTCTTCCCCTCAATCGTCGGAATATCCAGTGGGTGGGGAAGATAATCACAAACCGCGTCCAGCAGGTTTTGAACACCCTTGTTTTTAAAGGCGGTACCGCAGATAACCGGGAACATCTTTTGAGCGATCGTCGCCTTCCGGATGCCCTCCATCAACTCCTCGACGGTGATCTCCTCGCCTTCAAAGAACTTGTGCATCAGCACATCGTCGTTCTCAGAGACCGCCTCCACGAGAAGGGCCCGATACTCCTTCGCCTTCTCGACCAGATCCGCTGGAATCTCCACGTCATCATATTCAGCGCCCAGAGAATCATCCCGCCAGATCCGCGCGTTCATCTTCACCAGATCGACCACACCCCGGAACTGATCTTCAGCGCCAATCGGCAGCTGGATTGCTACCGGCCGACATTTCAACCGGTCAATAATCGTTTCCACCGAATGGTAGAAATCGGCACCCACCCGGTCCATCTTGTTGATAAAGCAAATCCGAGGGACGCGATACTTATCGGCTTGGCGCCAAACAGTTTCCGACTGGGGCTGCACCCCGGCGACGGCATCAAAGACCGCGCAAGCCCCATCAAGCACTCGCAACGAACGCTCGACCTCGGCCGTGAAGTCAACGTGGCCGGGAGTGTCAATGATGTTGATCTGGATATCGCGCCAACGGCAGGTTGTTGCCGCTGACGTGATCGTGATCCCGCGCTCCTGCTCCTGTTCCATCCAGTCCATGGTGGCGGTTCCTTCGTGAACCTCACCAATCTTGTAAGTCCGACCGGTGTAATAGAGAATCCGTTCCGTGGTGGTGGTTTTCCCGGCATCGATGTGGGCCATGATGCCGATGTTCCGCATTTTCTGAAGTGGTACAGTGCGCGCCATAATTAGGTCAAAGTTCCGAGGGCCTGGGTCTGTTGCTTACCAGCGATAATGCGCAAAGGCTTTGTTCGCTTCCGCCATCCGATGCACGTCATCCTTCTTCTTGATCGCGCCGCCCCGCAGGTTCGCCGCGTCCAGCAACTCACCCGCCAACCGCTCGGGCATCCCCTTCTCTGGACGATTCCGCGCGTTCAGCACAATCCAGCGAATCGCCAACGAAGTGCGGCGGTTCTGCGGGACTTCGATCGGCACCTGGTAGTTTGCGCCACCCACTCGCCGGGTCTTCACCTCGAGCATGGGCTTAGCGTTCTCCACAGCCTTCTTAAACAGCTTCAAGGCATCCTCGCCAGACCGATCGGCTACTTTGTTCATGGCGGCGTAAAACACCCGCTGCGCTACGGTCTTCTTGCCGTCCCACATCAGCGAGTTGACAAACTTCTCCGCCAGCGTCGATCCAAAGACCGGGTCGGGCTGCACTTCGCGAATTTCCGCACTTCTTCTACGCGGCATAGATCCTCAAATCCTCAAAAGTTACGACTTCGGGCGCTTGGCGCCATACTTAGAGCGGCTCTGCTTCCGGTTGGCTACGCCAGCCGCGTCCAGAGTGCCCCGCACCACGTGATACCGCACACCCGGCAGATCCTTCACACGACCGCCGCGAATCAGCACAATCGAGTGCTCCTGCAGGTTGTGCCCCACGCCCGGGATGTAGGTGGTCACTTCAATTCCATTGGTCAAGCGCACACGCGCGACCTTCCGCAGCGCCGAGTTCGGCTTCTTCGGAGTGGTGGTGTATACACGGGTGCAAACCCCGCGCTTCTGCGGACAAGCCTGCAGAGCCGGGCTAGCCGTCTTGTAACGAGTCGCAATACGACCCTTACGCACGAGCTGGTTGAACGTAGGCACGAATACCCTCTCTATCGGTAAAACTAGAAATCTGTGTTGTTTGGCGTCTGAGTTCTCTCGGTCGAGCAGTCACCGGCTGGGAGCCTTCCCACTGCCGCCACAGAACTCTTTGATGATGAACGGTTCAGGTAGGACGAACCGCGATGAATGCGGAGATGATCTTGGGACTCGCCCATGCTCCTCGGAAGCGCATAGTCTTCAGGGAACCTCGGGGCGGGCTTCGAACCGGACTTCAGTCGCCCAATCGGTTGCCCGGTAGGCCCCCAGAGCATTGCGCTCCGGTTCTGTGTGAAGTGGTAGTCAGAAGCAGATGCAGCGACCCGCTGAGTACACTCTTGTCAGTGTAGCGAGACAAATTAACTCTGTCAACTCAACAGATTGATTCTGCGAGTTCAATGCGACACTCATGCTAATTTAGCACACCCGTCACAACTTCTCCAACGATAAATCGTATGTTTATTTTCCCACCCTCCCCCGCAGCAACATCGCCCGCGCTACCCCCTCACTCGTCTCCGTCCAGCCTAAAAACACCCGCCCCGACAACCCCAGCGCCACCGTCGGGTACGTCAAATTCCCCTTCCCCTCCGCCGCCTTCGTCAACGGGGACAGCGCCCCGTCCGTCCGCACCTCCCGATACCATACGCTCATCTTCCCCCACCCGCCTTTCACCTTGGCATCCCGCGCCTGAAACGTGATCCCAATCCGGTCCTCCCCCAACGTAATCTGCGGATGCGTCGGGTCCGTCGTTCCCACCGAAATCTTCTGTCGCGGCGCAAACGTCTTTCCCGCATCGCTCGAAACCGCTAGGTATATCGCCGGATCGTTCGCCCCCTCACTGAACCACGTCACGTACACCTTCCCGTTCAACGTCGCCATCGCCGGCCCCACGTGCGGACAGCCTTTGATCTTCCATCCGTCCCGAAACACCGGTTTACCCGTTTCCCAAGTCTCCCCCCGGTCCGACGACGACGCAAAATAGATATCCCGAATATCCCCCGCCTCTACCTGCCGCCACGCCAGCAACACCTTACCCCCCACAAAACCGAACGAAACCCGGCAGCACGGGCAGATATTCGTCGCCACCCGGACGTTTTTTGAAAACGTTTTCCCCCCGTCCGTCGACCTGGTCAAATAAATTGACGTCGTCCCTCCCGTCGCCCCCGCCGTCGCCGACCGCCCATCCCGCCCGTCCAACCACGCCGCATAAATTGTCCCATCGGGCCCCACCGCCGCCGACTGGAACGAATGCGACACTGGCAATCCGTCATCGTTCAATATCTTCGACGCTGACCACACCGTCCGCATGGTTCCCGCCGAGGAAAAACGGATCACGCTCCCGCCCGGATGCTTCGGATCCTTGGCCCCCCACACCGCGTACATCATCGCCTCATCGGGCGACGTCAACAGTTGCGGCGAATTCTCCCCATGGTCGCTCACCTCCCCCGCCACATCGTTCACCCGCATCCGCTCCGCGAAACTATCCCCCAAATCATTCGACGATTGGAATACCAGATCCGCCCCCCCGTTTGCCAAGGGCACCGTACTCACCATCATCAACCCATGCGCTCGCCGCGCATAAAACTTCGGGCTCTTCGACAGCCCCAGCCCCTGCGCCTCCGGCTCAAACACCGCCGCCGGCGCCGGCTCCAACCTTCCGTTCGCCCCCAGCACCAGCCCCGGCGCCGCCATTAATAATGCACGTCGATTCAACATAAGTAATCTCCTTAAAAGTGCACAGGCCGCTTCGGTTGTGCGCGTGTTCCTTAAAACGACAGCCGCAGCGCCAACTGGTGTTGCCGCGCATCGCCCGCCGTCAAAGCGTTCCCAAAGTTCGCCGAACTCAGCACCCCGTCCGGCAGATCGTAGTTCACCGTATTCGTTACGTTGTACGACTCGGCCCGCAACTGCAGCTTCCACCGCTCAGTCACCGCAAATGTCTTAAAAACCGAAACATTCGTCTGCAGCAGCGTATCCCCCCGTTCCGTATTTCGCCCAATCGTCCCTAGCGTGCGTGCCGCCGGCGTCAATACCCCCCGCGCCACCCCCGGCGCCAACTCCAGGGCCCGCCGCTCCGCCCCCCCGTTCCGCAGCAGCGTCCCCGGCAAATCCAGAATCCGGTTGTTGTTATTGCCCACCAGATTATCCGTCCCCGCGTATAACGTATACGGCCGCCCACTGTTCATCGTCACAATCCCCTGCACACTCCATCCCCCCAGCAGCAGGCTCTTCTTCCGCCACGGTAGGTCATACGTAAACGCGACGTTCCCCAAATGCCGCACATCAAAATCCCCCGGCCCGTAATTCAGCCGCGTATTCCGCTCGTCCAGCGCCAGAATCCCCCGGTCCAGATTCTGGTTCCCGCTCGGAATATCGCTTACCGTATCCAGCGCCTTCGACCACGTATAGTTCCCCCGCACGGTCATCCCGCCCCGCTGCCAGCTCATGCTGGTCTGCAGGCCATGGTAGTTCGACCGCGCCCCCGTATCGAGCAGGTTCACCACCCCCACCCGCGGATCCGGCCGCAGATTTTGCGCCAACCCGTCCCCTCCGTTCGGCCGCAGCGTCTGCGGCAGCCGCAGCCCGATCGTCCCCAGGTACCCCACCGTCCAAATCGCCCGCGGATGGAACAGCTCCCGCTCATAGTTCAACGTCAGGTGCTGCGAATACGGGTTCCGCAGATTCGCGTTCGGCACCACCAACCCGCTCGGCACCCCCGCCGCCGCTCCGTCGAGCAGATTCGGAAACCTTGGCGCCGCATTCGCCAGCGACGTAATCAGCGGCGGATTGAACCGCGTCAACCCCACAAATACCAGCTCGAGCACGTTGTAATAAATCCCGTAACCGCCCCGCACCACGCTCCGCCCGCCCCGGTCCGCCTTCCAGGCAAGACCAAACCGCGGCGCCACATTATTCGGGTCCTTGTTAAATCGGTACTGCTCCCCAATCAGCCCGTTCACCTCCCGCGGCACACTGTTGAACTCATACCGTACCCCCAAATTCAGCGTCAGCCGCGCATGCACCTGCCAATCGTCCTGCAAATACGTGTTGAATTCCGTCGCCCGCAGTCCGATATACGGCTGCCCCACGTTCCGCGTGTACGCCGCCGGCCGCCCCGCCAAAAAGTCCGCCACATTGTTAAACCGCAGCGACCCGTTGAACTGCGCGTTAAGAACCCCATTGTTCAACTGCAGCCGCCGCAACGCCGCCCCCATCTTCCACGAGTGCCGCCCCTTCACCACGGTCAGGTCGTTGGTGTATTGAAAGTTGTTCTGAAACGTCCGCCGGCCCAGAAAACTCTGGTACCCCAGCGACGTCAACCCGTTCACCGCCAAAAACCCCACCTGCCCGTTCACCGCCGGATCCCCCAACAGGACATTTTCCTTGAAGGTATCGAAAATCCGGAACCGCGTATAGTTGAACCGCGCCTCGTTCACCACATTCGCCCGCGGCGTCCAGATATGGTGCAGCGAATGCCCCTGCGATCCCGTCCCCACGTTCGATTCGCTCAGCGCCGCCCCGCCCTTGTTCACGTTGTCCGATGTCAGGTACGTCGACCGCGCGAACAACCGCTGCCTCTCCGTCACCGTCCCATCGACCCGCACCAAAAAGGTCTGCATAAACCCGCCCTGCGGCAGGTTCCCCCGAAACAGGTTCGTCCCCGGCAAATTCGGCTCCGGAAACCGCGCCACCAGCGGCCGCACCGCCGCCACCGCCTGCCCCCGCTGCTCCGGCCGCAGCGTCTGAATCGTCGTCGCCGTCGACTGCACCCGGTTGAACCCCTCCCAGTTCCCAAACACAAACGCTCGGTCCTTCTTCAGCGGCCCCCCCGCCTGCCCCCCGAAAAAGTTGAACTTCAGCGGCGGCTTCGCCAGATCAAACGTGTTCCGCGCCGCCAGCGCCTCGTTCCGCCAGTACTCGTACAGCGCCCCGTGCCAGTCGTTGCCCCCCTTCTTCGTCACCAGACTGATAATCGAACCGTTCTGCCGCCCATACTCCGCCTTGAAGTTGTGCGTCAACACCTGCATCCCCTCAATCGACTCCGACGGAATCAACTGCTCACTCGCCCCCCGCCCCATCATCAGCCCACCCTCAATCTCGTTGTAGTCGTTCGAGTCAACCAGGTAGTTGTTATTCCGGTTCCGCGCCCCCGCCACCGCGAACGGCCGGTGCGCCGCCGTCGACGGCGTCACCGCCGGAGTCAATCGCGCCTGCGTCCGGAAGCTCCGCCCCTCCCCCGACATCACCATCGGCAAATCCGCCATCTGCAGCTGGCCGAAGGTCTTCCCCTCCCCCGCGCTCTCCACCGTCAACCCGCTCACCGCCTCGGCCGAAACCGTCACCTCCTGCCGTACCGAATCCGGCTGCAGCACCGCCCGCAACTCCCGCGTCTGTCCCACCACCAGCCCCACGCTCGCAAACGTCAGCTTCCCAAACCCCGCCGCCGTCACCTCCACCAGGTACTCCCCCGGCGGCAGCGCGCTCACGCGAAACGCTCCCTCCCCTCCGCTCTCGGCCCGCGTCTCCGCGTTCGTCGTCCGGGAAATCACCTTCACGGTGGCCTTTGAAACGGGCAGCCCCTGCCCGTCCACCACCGTCCCCAATAGGTTCGAACTAATACTCTGCGCGGCCAACAGGCCAACGCAGAATGCACTGCTCACCAGCAGTCGCACCATGACTTTTCTCCTTAGGATTCGTTTTCAGCTTTCTAAAGACACGTCCACCCTGGCTTACGCCAGAGGAGGAGGTCGCTGAAAACGGGCTGGAGAATAGCCCGGCGTAGGACGTGTCCGCGGCTCCGGAGCCTCCACCGGCTCCACCACCACCGCCGCCGGCAGCGGCCGCACCGGCGGCAATTCCACCGCCAGACGTACCGACAACGGCGTCGTCAATCCCGTGCAGCAGCTCTTGCCCCCGCACGCGCTCTCCGGCCGCATCACCGGCTCTTTGCTCTGCCGCTTGCAGCAGGCATGCGCGCTGCCCTTCCGCCGGCAGCACTCCATGCCCCGCCAACTCGGCCCGGACCACATCGCCGCCAACGGCATCGCCTGCATCAGCAGAAACAGCACCAGCACCACGCTGCCCAGGCAGCGCCGCCCCACCATGCGGATTAAGGCGCCCAACGTCACTGCTTCGAGAGTATCATAAGGCTGAAATCCTCTTTCGAGACATCCTGACCATGACCCGCCGCCATCTGCTCGCCTCCCTCCCCGCCGCCGCCCTCGCCGCCCCCGCCCCGCCCCTCCGCCTCGGCGGCCCCATCTTCTTAAAGACCGCCGACCCCACCGAACTCGCCCGCGAGCACCAGCGCCTCGGCTACGCCGCCGCCTACTGCCCCAACATCCCCCTTGCCGACGCCTCCCGCACCGAGAAAGCCTTCGCCGCCGCCAACGTCGTCATCGCCGAAGTCGGCGCCTGGAAGAACATGCTCGACCCCGACCCCGCCGCCCGCGCCGCCAACCTCGCCTACGTCCAGGAGCGCCTCGCCCTCGCCGAAGCCGTCGGCGCCCGCTGCTGCGTCGACATCGCCGGCTCCTTCAACCCCAAAGTCTGGTACGGCCCCCACAAAGACAACTTCTCCCCCCGTTTCTACGAAGCCACCGTCGAAAACGTCCGCAAAATCCTCGACGCCGTCAAACCCAAACGCACCAAATTCGCCCTTGAAATCATGGGCTGGTGCGCCCCCGACTCCGCCGCCTCCTACCGTAAGCTGATTAAAGCCATCGACCGCCCCGCCTTCGCCGTCCATATTGATGTGTGCAACGCGGTCAACAGCCCGTCTCTCTTCTATAACAACGCCGCCCTCACCGAAGATCTCTTCAAGCAGTTGAGCCCCTGGATCGTCTCCTGCCACGCCAAGGATCTCGCCTTTATCCCGGAGATGAACGTCCACTTCGTCGAAGTCATCCCCGGCCGCGGCGAAATCGACTACCAGGCCTATCTCCGCGCCATTCAGCGCTACGCACCGCAGGCGCCCCTGATGCTCGAGCACCTCAAGACCGCCGAGGAGTATCTCGAAGGGGCCAACTACATCCGCAAAATGGCCGCCGCCGCCGGGGTCCCCCTCGCGGCATGAGCGTTCTCATCCTGATGGCCCTCGGCTGGATGGCGCTCACCGGCGCCCTCGCTCACCTGAATCTGCTGAGCGACTTCTCCCGCAACAACCCCGCCATCGGCTGGCTCATCCTGATTGCCTTTGGCGTCTCCACCGCCGTCTCCGTCTCCCCGCTCTGCGCCGGCCTTGCCCGCACGGCCCCCATCGCCTGGCTCATCGGCCTCCAGTCCTTCCGCCTGGCCGTGGAACTCCTCCTCCACCGCGGCTACCTCGCCGGCCTCGTCCCCGAGCAGATGACGTGGTCCGGCCGCAACTTCGACATCTTCACCGGCCTCACGGCCCTGCCGCTTGCCTATCTCGCCGCCACCGGCCGTCTCCCCCGCTGGGCCGCGATTCTGTGGAATCTGGCCGGCTTCGCCCTCCTCCTCAACCTCATGACGGTGATGATCCTTTCCACACCCACCGTCTTCCGCCTCTTCCCCAACGACCCCTCCGCTGCCTTCATCGCCCGCTTCCCCGCCATCTGGCTCCCCACCGTCCTCTTCCCCGCCGCATGGGCCGGCCACCTCCTCCTCTTCCGCCGCCTGCAAAGCTAGCATCCCTGCCAAACCGCGGCCAATACCCGCCTCTCAGCGAGCGGAAGATGGATCTGCCTCGCCGGACCAGGGCTGGCTTTTCTGCCGAGCGGCCGCGAATTCGCGGTCATGTTGTTCCACCAGGGGAAGGGCAGCCCGCAGTTTGGCCTCGCCCGCAGCAGTCAACGTAATCTTCTTGACGCGGTTGTCCGAGTCGCCGGTGTTTCGCTTCAGCAGACGGTCGCGTTCAAGCCGCGAAACGATCTGCGAAATATGCATGCGGTCCATGTTGGTCAGCAGACCAACCTGTTGCTGCGTGGTAAATCCATCATTCCGGGAAAGCCAGCCACAAACAGCCAATATCGCGAACTGCGGCTGGGTCAGGGCCAAAGGCCGCAGTACCGTGTTGAGGCTGCGCTGCCAATGCAGAAAATCCCGCCAGAGTCGGAAGCCGGGACTCTGATCGGGTGCGCTGTAGGCGGACGTGTTCCAGCGGCCGGAAGTGGGAGTTTCAGGCATCGCCATTCTCCTCCGCCGCCTTCTTCAAGCCAGCCATAGTGGAAGGAAGACCTTTTTGAATGCCGCGGCCAATTAAGCGCCGGAACAGGAACGACAGAGGGCCCTCAAAAACTACCCGATGCGTGGCGCGCGTAGTGCTTCCGAGTTCCTCTAACTCATGAACGAAGCACATCCGGCAAAGCGGGAGTTTTCCCACTGCGGTGAAGGAACGGTTCCGGGTGACTTCCGAGATCAGAATATCGGCCCGCGGCGCGCCACGCGGCTTCAGCCAGCCCCGCGACCCGACTTCTAGCCCGTCGGGAAGAGAGCACGCTTCAAGTTCGGTGTCCCAGGCAGGCCAACCGGAGCAGTTCTCGTACAGACGGAACACCGCAGCCACGGGCCGGTTAATGATGAGGGATTGTTCAATCTCAGTCATGAGGACAGGATAACCAATAGTAAATGTATTTACAATATAAACTCCGTGCCTGTTCAGCCGCGACATCCAACCCACCCTCTCCCTGCCCGTGATCTCGTCTGCCCCAATGCGCCTCCTCCTATCTACCCTCCGCCTCCTCCCCGCCGCAGCCCGGCCCAACCCGCCGGAACAGCATCCGTCAACTGCGGATGCCCCACCAGGCGAGCGCGAATCTCCCTGGGCCCCCCCGCCAGCCCATCACCAATAGGGACCGCAACCGCCCGGGCGCGAGGAACTCCCGAGCGGACTCTCGGTCTTCCCGGCCTGCCGCCACCCTGCGGCGCGCCAATTCCGACAAAGCAGACCGGACCGAGACTCCCCGTTCCACCGCCGAGACCCGGCGCCGCGTCAGAAACATCGTCCGCTGCATCGAGTGTCGTTCTCACCGTGATGTCCTGGGGACAAGCGAACCATCGGATGCCAATCGTCCGGAGGATGCGGACCGGAGCGGGAACGGGAGGGCGTGGTGCCGGAAAAAACCGAGCCCTGGGTGTTGCGCGGCGGCGGTTGGAACCACTATCCACGCAATGCGCGTACGGCGAAAATTTTTTGGGGTGGCGCACTCTCCCCCAGCTCCCAAACAAAACGCCCCAGCACCTCCCCCCGCAGGCCCCACGTATCCGCGTAGCGGACGTGGTTGATCCAGCCCTGCACGCTCGCGTCAAACTCCGCGAACGAGATCGCCCCGGATTGCCACGCCCCGAACCGCTCCCCCAAATGCCGCGTCGCCTCCACCGCCTTCCGCGCCTTCAGCAACCGGTGCGTGGGATGAACCACAAACCCCAACCACGGTACCCCGCTGGCAACGGGCATCACCTGCGCCGAACCACCATGAACCGTCAACCGCAAGCGTTGCAGACGTTCCACAATCGCCGCCTTCCATTCCCATAACTGCCTCTTACTGTCAGAAAAGAGCGCCATATCATCGACATATCGGAGATACCCAAAGCAGCGTAGCTGCCGCCGGATGAACTGATCGAGCGGATTCAGATAGCAGTTGGACCAGAATTGGGAGGTCAAATTCCCGATCGGCAGACCCCGCGGCCGGAGCGCCGCCCACAGGTCATCTCCTGGAAAATAGACCATTGCGTATTCCTGCTCCAGAATCCCGTTCCCGCTGCCGATAATGCGCGCGGCGAGCGAAAGCAACCCCGGATCCGTCAGCCGCTGCGCGAGGATTCCGGTCAGGACCCCATGGTCGATCGACGGGAAGTGCCGCACGATATCGAGCCGCAAGGCGTACCGGTACCGCTGCGCCAGCTGTTGAAAACGGTCTACCGCCCGGTGGGTTCCCTTCCCCGTCCGGTTGGCATAGCTATCGTCATGGAAGCCGGGCTCGAGCAGCGGGACCATCACGTTGCACAGCGCATGGTGCACCACGCGGTCAGCAAACGGCGCCGCGCTGATCAGGCGGGTCTTGGGCGAATGGATCTTGAAATGGACATACGGGCACGGCTGCCAGGAGCCATCCCGGAGAGCGGCTTGGAGCGCCAGCAGCCGGTCGGCCACCTGATGTTCAAAACCCGCCACCGAAGCCTTCTTGCGCTTGCCCCGCGCCGCGCTGCGAAAAGCCGACAGCAGATTCTCCCAGGCAGTAACCTCGAATAGCGAAGGAGAAACCATGGAAGACCTCGTCATATTGTCCCGCGTATTCGATCTCTTGGAGTGGCTCATCCCCAAAGCGGAGAGCTTTCCCCGTCCGTTCCGCCAAACCGTGACCGCCCGGATGATGGCCGCCGCACTCGACGTCAACGAGCAACTCCTCGATGCCCAGGCCCGGCGAGGGGCCGCGCGCTACCACCGCCTGGCGGATGCCGACGCCACGCTCAACAAGCTGCGCCTCTACCTGCGTCTGGCCCACCGCTGGAAATGGCTCAACGATGGCCAGTACGAACATGTCAGCAAGATCGTCGCCGAAATCGGCCGCCTCCTCGGCGGGTGGATGCGGCAGGCCGCAAAACAGTAACGCACTAAGGGCGGCGCGGGGCTCTCCGCCCAGGCGCCGCCCGCTTTGTGTATGCGCCCGGGGGTTGCACTGCCAATCCCGCGGACAGGATGCTCCCGCGCCATCCAACGAAGCTCCACCGCATCCCGCCAGCCGTAGCCAACAGGACCTGCCGGCATCATGGAGACCGAAGGTGGATGTGGGACGAACACACGGGCCGGAAGCCGCTATTGTTGTTGCGGTTGTCCGGATGGTTGTTGTTGCGGTTCGCCGCACGCGCATTGTCTGGATTGTTGTTCCAACCGCCGCCGCGCAACACCCGGGGCTCGATCTCGGGGCACCCTTACCGGTTACCCGGTGCTCCCAAGCTTACCACCGGAAAAGGGCCGGGCAGCAAAAAAAATTTCGAACCGCGCTGCGCGCGGTTCCAGTGGTCAGCGCCCAGCGCACCAGCGTTCAGCGGATGGGGGACGAACACACGGGCCGGAAGCCGCTATCGTTGACGCGGGCGCCCGGATGGAAGTAGCTGCGGCTCGCCGCACGCGCAAGGTCCGGACCGCTGTACCAACCGCCGCCGCGCAACACCCGGGGCTCCGTTCCCGACAACTGGACCCGTTTCGGCTTCCCATACTCATTCCGGCACCACTCCCACACGTTCCCACTCAAGTCCATCACACCCTCCGGAGACGCTCCCGCAGGATAAATCCCCACCGCACTCGTCCGCCCAAGATTGTGGGGGCCATTGTCTCCCCAGGTTTCATTGACATTCGCCGATCCCGCGACATACCCATTCCCCCACGGATACTCCCGCCCGTCCCTCCCCCGCGCCGCGCGCTCCCACTGCCACTCCGTCGGCAACGTCACCGCATAGCCCAATCTCTCGCTCAACCACCCGCAGTACGCCATCGCCTCCCACCAACTCACCGTCTCCCGCGGACTGTTCCCCTCCTCCCACGCCCCCTTCTCCGGCCTACGCTCCGGATTCGTCATCCCCGCCCACCACCGATCCGCTCCGTAACCCTCCGGATCCTCCAAAAACACCTGATACTGCCAATTCGTCACCGGATATCGCGCCATGTAAAACGTCTCCTCCCGCCGACGCTCCCCCTGCTGATAAACAAACTCCCCACCAGGGATCCGCACCCAGTCAATATCCGGCCACCCATCCGCCCGTAGCCCTACCCCACGCCGGTCATCCAAACCCAAACGCCCCAACGCTCGACCCACCGCCGCCCGGCCCTCCGGCACCCTCTCGCCCAGTAACCGGCCCCGCCAACGACCCTGCAACTCCGCCAACAACTCCCCCCGGCCCTTTACCTCCGCGCCACTCTCCAACACACAACGCGCCGCGACCTCCGGCTGCGCCTCCCCCAACCAGCGCACCACCGGCCTACAATCCTCCCCATACAAGCCCGCCAGCAGCACCGCCGACTCCTCCCATCCCGTCCGCTCCCACCACTGACCCACCGGCCACAACTCCCCAGCCGACAACAGCCCCAGACGCTCCCGCATCGCCCGCGCCGTAAAGTACTCCTGCAGCAACTGATGCCGGAATCGCAACTCCTCCCCGCCCTCCAAAATCGTGCTGTCCAGCGCCTTCTTCAACACCCCCCCTCCCAACGCCCCCTCCGCCTCCCTCCGCTCCACCACCGTCAACACGCCCCCGCCCCGCCGGCTCATCTCCCATGCCAACCCCGACAAACCTGCCATCAACGCCTCCCCCTCCCCCCGCAGCCGCCACTCCCCGCTCTCCCCATCCCGCACCAGCAGACGCTCCCGGCTCAACAGCCGGTTCACAAACCGGTCAAACAACTCGCCCCGGTTCTGCGGCAGCGATCCCTCCGCCGCCCGCACCTGGTACAGCATCGTCAACAGAAACGGGTTCGCCGCCAACCGCAACAAACTCCGCGGATCCCTCACACACCTGTCCCGCAGCTCCCTGTCCGCCCAGGTCATATCCTCAAAGAAACTCCAGCGCTTGTCCGCCGCCGAGTCCCAAAACTCCTCCTCCGTCGCCCCTGCCCCCCGCCACTTCTCGAGCACCCCCGCCAAACCCGCATCCCCCGCCAACTCCCAGAAAATCCGCTCCCCCAACTCCGCCCCTCCTCCCCCGTTCGCCGCCCACTGCCGCAACGCCGACCGCACCCGCTGCGGCGTCAACGGCTCCAGCGTCAACGTATCCAGCCCCAGCTCCAGCTCCCCCGTGTAGTCCTCCGCCCGGCACGACACAATCAACGCCGCCGCCCGCGCCGCCATCGCCCGCACCTCGCCCGCCTTCTTCCCCCGCTTCCCCGTCGGCACCTCGTTCAATCCATCCAGCAGCAGCACCATCCGCTCCACCCCAACCCCACATTCCGGCCTCTCCGCCGCCAAAAATGCCGCCAACCCCTCATCCCCCACCCACCGGCCCAGCTCCACCAGCACCGGCCACGGCGCACTCCCATCCCGCCGCGCCCGCTCCGCCAACTCCAGCGCCAGCCGCCGCAGCGTCGTACTCTTCCCGCCCCCCGGCGCGCCCAGCAGCGCCGCCCGCCGCACGCTCCCAAACGCCGTCAGAATATCCTCGTACTCCCGCGTCTCCACCGCCTCCCCTCGCGATCGCGACCGGTGCCGCAGCAACACAATATCCGGATCGTCGCTCCACGCCGCCAGCAGCGTCTCCGCCCCGCCCGCCCGCCGCGCCACCCCCACCCCGCTCAGCGGCGAATACAGCCGCGCCTTCGCCTCCACCTCCCGGATCAACCCCTCCAAATACCCTTTCGGCTCCGCCGGCACCTTCGGCCAAAATTGGTGTAGGGCGCTTCGCAACTCCTGCGCGCTCCGGATGCGATCATTCGGGTGCACGCTCAGGCAACGCATGCAGACATCCACCAGACCCGGGGAAAACACCCCGGGGCGCAACCCCCGCGGGTCCGTCGGCAAAAGATCTACGGCGTCCGCGCGCGCCTCAACCGTCCCCCCAAACGGCCGTTCCCACACGAGCAGCTCCCAAAAAATCAGCCCCAGCGAATAGATATCTGCCGTCAGATCCGCCGGCGGCGTCTGCTGCGGTAGTCCCAACAGATCCGGGTAGAACTTCTTGATCACCTCCGGAGCCATGTAATCCCACGTCCCGGCGGCGCGCGCCCGCGCCGCGTCGCTGTTTCGTTCCGCCTGCAACTCCGCCAATCCAAAATCGGCCAGGTATACCTCTCCCCTGTCGTCCATCAGAATGTTTTCCGGCTTCAGATCCTGATGAATCGCAATCCGGTGGACCGCGACCAACGCCTCCGCCAGCCGGTCGATAATCCGTACAATCTCGGCCTCCTCCGCCTTCTCCTGCCCATTCAACCGGTCGCGCAACGTCCGAGGGACCCAGCGCATGGGAAAGTAGGCATACCCCTCGTCGGTGCGGCCGGCATCCTCAAACCGCATCACCACCGCCGAATGGTCGATCACCGGCAGCCGCAGCTCAATCGGCGCCTGCTTCGCGCCTGGCCCGCCCCGCGAGCTGGGGAAAAGGACTTTTACGGCAACCGGCCGACCGTTCGCCGTGTCCTCTGCCTCATACACAACCCCTTGCGCCCCTTTCTGCACCGCCCGCCTCAGCAAGAACCGCCCCAGGGTCCTTCCCGCGAAGATCGGCGTCACGGCAGCGCCTCGGCTATCGCATCCACCGCCAGCACCCCCGGCCCGGCCAGATGTCCATTTAACTGCCGCACCAACCGGTCCGCCGCCTCCCGCGTCCCGCCCTCCCATCGCATCCCCCGCAACTGCCGTTCTTCCAATTGCGGCCAATGGGAGTAGCGCCGCAGGATCTGCTGTATCCATGCCGCGCGCCCTGCCGCTTTCTTGAACTTAGGCGAACCCGCCGAAGCGTCAATGACTTCCGTCAAACCTCGTGTGGGAGACAGGTCGGGCATAAGTGCGTTCCAAGGGTCAACGGCCAGCCCCGCTAACCCCCATTCTTCAGACTATTGTAATTCAGCCCGGTTCCGGCGCTGTGCGATGCAAGAGCGTTCCGCTTTCATCCGCCGCCGGGAACTTGGTCAGCATGAGCGGCGTGGAATCCTTGGCGAAGCGCGCAGACCGGCCGGGCCGGACAGCGGACTTTCTGTTGACTCGATGACGCCAGAGCAACGCGGCCCGAGCGCTTCGGGCAATAGGAAAAATCAACCGCCATTGTGCGACTCGTCGGCCGCCCTCGAACTTACCCCCACGGGCGGCAACGCCCGATCAGGGCGCGCCGACCATGCGGCCAAAGACCAATCATCCCCACCCATGAAGCGTTGTTCATGTAAAAAAGAAAAACCTTTGCGCGATCCGGGCGTTTCCTCCGGCTCCTCCGGCGGAAGGGGAAACGGAAGTCAACGTTTTGCCCTAGCCACGAAGAGGAGTTACTCATGCATTACGAAAGCAAGTTCATGGATTGGCACACGAAGGCGTGGGTCAAGAAGCCGGAAAAGCAGTACTTTCCCGCAAGGCTTTTTCCGGCGGCGGACCACCCGCTCGTCCTCGCGCGTGGGGAGCAGGTACGGCGCGCTTTGCTGGTGAAGCGGTTGTACGGTTATGCCAGCTTTACCGCGCTGCTGGAGTCCGATCTCGTTAACCCGGTGACGCTCCTGATCTCCGCGGGACGCTTGCCGGTGGCGTTCCCGGCGGCCATGCGGCAGGATGCCGACCTGATCCTCATCGACGAGACGACCCACGCGGCCGAATCGAACAAGCTGATCGCCGAAGTGGAGTTGTTGACCGGGGTGCGTTCGACCCCGTTCACGCCGGAGCCAATGGCAAAGTACGCCCGGCTGATCGATGCGCAGACACCGGAACTGCGCGGGCTCTGCCAGTTGGCGTGCGGTATCGTCTCCGAGACGCTGATCTCCTCCACGCTGAGCGGCATCCCGAGCGACCCGGCGACGAAGGCCATGGTCCAGGAGTACGCGCGAGAGCACGGCCGCGACGAGGCGAGGCACCACGCCTTCTTCTCCCAGGTTTTGCAGCACTCCTGGCCGCAGTTGACGGCGGCGCAGAAAGAGACGGTGAGCCTCGTGGCGCCGCGATTCATGACGGCCTTCCTGTCTCCGGACGTGCCGTCGATCTCGAACGATCTTCTTTCGTTGGGCTTCACGGCGGAGCAGACCGCGCAGATCGTCGCAGAAAAGGTGACTACCCCGGAGACGATGGCGGGGATTCGAACAAGCGTACAAAAGTCCATCGGATACTTCGCCGCCCTGGGTGCGCTGGAACTGCCCGGGGTGCGCGAGGCGTTCGAAGACGAAGGGTTGTTGTAGAGAAGCGGGCCCCCGTACCCAAGGAGCGGGGGCCCTATTCCAGGTTTGGCGGAGAGTCGAGATAGGTTCTGATTTTGTCCTTAATCCTCTTCAGGATCATGTTGATCTTCCGGGGCGAGCAACCGATGGCGGTGGCGGTTTCGGGAATGGACCGCTCTTCGACGTAGTGGAGGTCGAACACGCGACGTTCCTCCTCGTTCAGCAACCCGGCGAACTCGAGGCAGAGGAGATTGATCTTCTGCCGCGGGTCATCGATTTCGCGGTGTTCGTCGATGTCTTCCGGGCGGCCACGCCGGAGGTTCTTCCTCTTCTCGTCCTGCTTTCTATCGTTGTGTCTGCGGTATACCTCGACCAGGAGCTGCTTCCGATTGATCAGGTCCGGGCGTCGCCCCTCCCGGAGAGCAGTGAGGCCGTGGCGAAGGGCGCTTAGTGGCGGCCGCTCAGCGTCGGCGCCGGAGATGCCGCGGAGGGACTCTTCCGCGTCCCGGAGCAGTTTAGGGAAGTAGCGATGGAAGATGAACTCCTCCGCCAGCTCTCTCTTTACCAGGTCCGGGGAGTGCTTGATGACTTCGATGCACCGCGAGATGGAGCCGGGGGGCTTCGGTTTGGCAATCATGGCCCGCTAGATGCGCCGCTCGCAAGAAAAGTTTCGTAATTAATTTTTGCGCGACTTGCTTCGTGCCTTCGGCTCCTCTGCCGGGAAAAGGGACAAGAGCCAATTTCCCGCAAGGAGACAATAACGATGCATCGCTACAAGAGTGCCGTAAACGGCCGCTGGGACCGGAACGCCACGGTGCGGGTTGCGCCGCGGCCCATCCACGCAAAGGAAGGGCATTTCGACTACTTCTCCCGGAAGCTGGTCCCGGCCGTGAACCACCCGATCCTATTGCAGCAGCCGACGGATGCGCAACAGGCCCTGCTGATTCACCACAACTATGCGTTTTCCCGGGCGACCAGCAAGCTGGAGACGGACATTTTAAACCCGACGTTGCTGACGTTGGCCGAGGGGTTCGAGAACCTTCCGCTGCCGGAGGACTTGCGCTTTGACGCGCGCTCGATCTACGCCGACGAAAGCTACCACGCGCTGGTAGCCGAAGACGGCATCCGCCGGATTGCCGCGCAGACGGGAGTCGAATTCATGACCGCGTTGACGCCCGAGGGTTACCGTGAGTTGGATCGCGCCGCCGCCGAGTTCGGGCACGAGCATTTTCCGCTGGTACGGTTCCTGTTCAGCTTCGTCCTGGAGACCCTGGTCTCCGACACATTTACGGTGGTGCCGGATGATCCGGCCGTCCACCCGTTCGTACGGGAGTCGGTGGGCCAGCACCGCAAGGACGAGCGGGTGCACCATGAATTCTTCCGGGCGGCGTTCCGGGCTATTTGGCCGGGGCTTTCGCCGCGGGAAAAACGGATTGGGGCGGCGGTGATTCCGCGCTTTATTCAGACCTTCACTGAGCCGGATGACGCGCAACTTCGCATGATTCTGTGGGCCGTCGGCTTGAGCGCGGCCGAGGCGGATGCGGTGGTAACCGGGAGCGCGCCCCTGCCGGTCGATGGGCGGGCGGCCGCACGGTTTACGCTTCGGTACTGCCGTCAGGCGGGCGTGACTAAGGATCCGGAAGCCGCGCGGTTGTTCCGGATGGCGCGGCTGATCGATTAGCTGCTCCGTCGACGGGCCCGCCGGCTATCCACCGGCGGGCCGCCCCTTTCCTCGCCGTCTCTCCGCCCGCTTGGCCTTAGCTGAAACCAACCAGTACCAAGCCCACACCCGCAGCGCTACAACGACCTCGCTACTGCCCGAGCAATCCCATGTCCCCATCCGCTCCCCACACCATCAAAGACGCCCTGCCCCACGCCCACGAACACGCGCCGAAATCAACCCCCAGAACGCCCGCAAGTCCAAAGGCCCCCGCACCGCCGCCAGCAAAGCCCTCTCCAGCAAAAATCGGCTTTCCCACGGCCTCTGCTCCACCAGCCTCCTCATCTACGGCGAAACCCGGGAAGAGTTCGACGCCCTGCGCCAGCAGACCCACGAAACCTTCAAGCCCGGCAACGCCGAAGAGCTCTTCTTCGCCAGCCAGCTCACCGAAGCCCTCTGGCGGCGCCGTCGCAGTCGACCAGGCCATGGACGCCCAACTCGGCTCCCGCTTCTTCGATCAGGGCCACCGGCAGGCCTTCGCCTCCCCGCAGCGTTACGTCGCCGCCGCCTGCAAACCGCTCTTCGCTCTTGGACATCCCACCCCAAAACCCGGTTCACTCGAAGTGCGTCCACCCGGCGCCCAACGCCTGTGATATCGTCTCCCCACATGCGCTCCCTCCTGGCTTGCCTCCTGCTCGCCCCCGCCGCCCTCGCCCAAACCATCCCCCTCTGGCCCGACCGCCCCGATCAATCCGAATCCTTCATCGGCCCCAACGACACCGAACGCCGCCTCCGCAAAATCACCAACCCCCTCCTCACCGCCCACCTCGCCCCCCAACCCAACGGCACCGCCATCCTCATCGCCCCCGGCGGCGGCTTCCGCCACCTCGCCATCGACAAAGAAGGCCACGACGTCGCCCGCTGGCTCAACTCCCTCGGCATCTCCGCCTTCGTCCTCCAGTACAGCGCCGGCGCCGACCCCTCCCGCGAAACCGTCATCGCCCGCTCCCGCGAAGACATCCGCCAAGCCATGCGCCTCCTCCGCCAGCGCGCCGCCGACCTCCACTTCCAACCCGGCCGCCTCGGCGTCATGGGCTTCTCCGCCGGCGGCTACCTCGCCGCCGACCTCGCCCTCCGCTCCGACCCCGCCACCCGCCCCGCCTTCGCCATCCCCGTCTACCCCGCCGCGCCCCCGGACCTCACCGTCCCCGCCGACGCCCCGCCCCTCCTACTCCTCGCCGCCCACGACGATCCCCTCACCATCAACCACACCATCCCCCTCTACACCGCCTGGACCAAAGCCAACCGCCCCGCCACCCTCCACATCTACGCCACCGGCAAACACGGCTTCGGCTTCCGTAAAACCGGCGCCGACGCCGACCCCTGGCCCGACCACCTCGCCGCCTGGCTCCGCGCCCGCAAACTCCTATAGCGCGCAAACAACCAGAGCCCCCTACCGCCCCCCATCCCGGTCCATATGGCACTTCTTATACTTCTTCCCGGACCCGCACCAGCACACATCATTCCGCCCCAACTTCGGTGCTCCCCGCCGGAACGTCTGCACCGCCGCCCCCGCGTCCAGCTCCTCCCCAAGCTCTCCCTCCTCCAATAACGCCCGCCCCACCAGCACCTGCTCCAAACTCCGCCGCCGGAAATCCGCCGCCGGCGCCTCCTCCCGCACCGCCCCCGGCGCAGCCTCCCGCAACCTCTCTGCCGCCTCCCGCTGACCCCTTCTCCGCAGCGCCTCCTCCAGCGCCCCCGCCAACGGCCCCGCCGCCCCCTCCCCCGCAATCTCCCCAAACCCCTCCGCCAATCCCGCCAACGCCTCCCCTACCCCCTGCGGCCGCTCCAACCGCACCAGCACCTCCATCGCCACCCGCCGCTCCCGCGCCGCACCCCCCTTCGCCGCCGCCATCGCCCCCAACGCCTCCCCCGGAAACCGCCGCGCCACCTGCGCCAACGCCCACTCGGCATGCTTCGCCACCGGCTCTTCATACCGGCCCGCCAGCCGCAGCAAATCCCCCATCCCCCCCGCCCCCCCCACCCCTCCCCGCACCCCCAC
>JAINDL010000013.1 GCA_019931245.1 Bryobacteraceae bacterium CoA2 C42 | reverse complement strand
TCTGGCTCCGACCTTCGCCCGGCAGGAGCAGAACCGGCGCAAGCGGCGGGGGCTTACTTGACGAGGTGGTAGCGCTCCTGCCGCGGGAGCACCCACTGCATCCGGCCTTCGGGGGTGAGCCACGCCTCTTCTTCCATGCCGACGAACAACTCCTGGCCGTCCCATTCGGGTACGGGCGTGCGGGCCGAGAGCTCAATCGAAAACCAGGTGCCGGTCTTGAGCGGGACATCTCCGCGGCCCGGCACGCCCTGCTGGCGATCCCACAGGCCGATGAGCGGTCCGGCGCCGTGGCCATGGTCCCCGATCGGATGGGAGTAGACGGTGCCGCGGATCCCCTCATCAAGCACCTGCGCCAGGGTTTCGGCTAGGACTTCGTTGCCCGACCGGCCGGGTTTCATTCGTTCGAGCAGCAGGTCCTGCATGCGTTTGGCCTTGTCGAGCGCGCGGCGGAGGCCGGCGGGCGGCTCGGTTTCACCCGGGCGCAGGACGTAGCCCATGTGCTGGGTGTCGGTGTTCAGGCGCAGGCCCTGGAGACCGAAATCGACGTGGAGCACGTCGCCGCGTTCGATGACCACCGGGCCGTCCTCGGATAGGAAGCTGGCCGCCGTGGCGGCGCGGGCCTGGCGCTGGACGCGGACCGAGGGCTGGAACCAGGTGCCGAGGCTGCGGTCGGCCACCTGCTGGCGGAGCCACCAGACGACGTCGTGGTTGGTGGTGAGGCCGGGACGGATGACTTCGGCGGAAAACGCCCGGCCGATCAGATCGTGGGCGATGGTCATGAGCTTGCGGTAGAGCGGCATCATCTCGGGCAGGCGGGCTTCGACGTATTCGAGCGCCAGCAGTTCGCTGCGCCGGAAGCGCCGGGTGATCTCCGGGCCGAGGGATTCGAGCATCTGTTCGTGTTCGCCGGCGCTGAGGCCGTCGGCAAAGGCATGGGTCCGGGAGATGTTGATGCCGATGACACGGGGCTGGCGCTGTTCAATCAGTTTTTTGAGCAGCAGCCACTGGCCATCGCCCCACAACTCCCGGACGGCATTGCCAGGGGCGGGATCGCGGTAGACCTCATAGAGGCCGCCGTTGGAGCCGCCCCCGAGGGCGAGCCGTTCGACGCCCCGCTCGGGGCCGCGGTCGAAGAAGACGTAGATGGTGCGGCGCCGGGCGGCGAACAGGGTGGGCGAGACGAGGGAGTGGAAGACCGGATCTTCGTTGTACTCCCGGGAGACGACGATCCACATGTCGATGCCGTGCTTGCGCAGCAGGGGAGGAAGGATGCGGTCGAGCCGGAGTTTCAGCCACTCCTGTTGGATGGCGGCCTGCTCGCGGACCCGGGGGAGCGGGGAGGCGGATTGACCCGCGGCGGCGGAAAGAAAAACGAGGAGCAGGCCCAGACGGTGCATGCTCCTCAGGATAAACGATTGCGCCGGGGCTAACCCTGCAGATGAAGGCCCTTGTGAATGGCGTAGAGGGCCAGCTCAAGGCGATCCGACACGCCGAGCTTGTCGAAGATGTTATGCAGGTGGTTCTTGACGGTCTGCTCGCTGATAAACATCTTCTCGGCCATTTCCTTGTTCTTGTAACCTTGGGCGACGAGCGCCACAATCTCGCGTTCGCGGGCGCTAAGCGGGGAACGTTCCCGCTGTTTGCCGCTGCCGCCGCCCTGGGACGAGAGTTCGGAGCCGGGGGAGGCAAACTGGCGCATGACGGCTGCCGTGGTGTGCGAGTCGAGCCAGATCTCACCCGAATAGACCTTGCGGATGCTCTTGACGATGAGATCGGGCGCTGTCTGTTTCAGGACGATACCGGAGCAGCCGAGCTTCATGGCCTGCACGAACTCGTTTTTATCTTCCGAGGCAGTCAGGATAATCACCCGGGTCCTCCGGTTGGTCTGCTGGATCGTCTGCAGCGCCTGAAGGCCGTCGAGATTGGGCATGCGGAGGTCCAGAAGCAACACATCGGGGTCCATCTGCTGGACGAGTTCGATCACACCGCGACCGTCTCCCGCCTCGCCCACGACCTCCACATCCGATTCGAGCGCCAGAAGCTTCTTGAGGCCATCCCGGACGATCGGATGGTCATCGGCAATGGCGACCCGAATCATCTTCACTTTTGGAGTTTCCCTTTCAAGCAGGGTATCGGTTGGTTCCATGGTTAGGGTGCCGCTTAGCATCGATCGTAGTAGCCTCGATTCGATGGTAACGGGAGTGTAGTACTTGGGTCAATTCAGGCCATTTAGGAACTAACGATGTTAAAAGACCTTAGAGAAGTGACTTAACTTACCTACATCCTGGGCGCCCATGGCCGACCGAATCCTCTCCACTCCGGGTATCGCGCCGAGGCGATACCGACGATCGTGCCGGTTCGAATCCTTGATGATAGCAGATACCAGGAGGCTGGTAGGCTGGGCTAACCCATTGCAGCCCTAAAGGTTCTGAATCGCATCCGCCAGTTTTCCCGCAAAGCTCTCCCCGGACTCGGACCAGAGGAGGCGCTGTTCGACGGAAAGCACCTCGTCGAGTTGATGAACGAGCCGGAGCAGACCGCGCAGGTTGGACCGGGTGTAGTAGGCGCTGGCCGGGTCGTCGGGCCAGGGCAGAAAACTCGAGTCAAGCCCACAATCGATCCGGAGGTGTTCGGGCGGGGTGTTACTGCCGAGGAGCGGGATATCGGAAAACTCCGGTCCGTAGCAGGAGAGGGTAACTCGGGCGGGGCGGAGTTCCCAGTCTTTGCGGAACTGCCAGAGTCCCCACCAGGTTTCGAGCACATAGGCGCAGTCGGGGTGTTGGAACTCATTGGCGCACTGGAGGACGGCCTGGGGGTCGAGCGGGTCGGCGAAGGGCCGTTCGAGCAGGGGCGGTTCGCTTGTCGAGACGGCTTCGATGCGCAGCAGGCTGTGGGCGGGGTTCTGGGGCGAGTAGGGAAAGGCGGTGAGCATCTTCCCGTAGGCCCGGAGCACGGAGAGGGCGGAGAAGTTCCGGAGCCAGTAGGATAAATAAAGAGAATCAGCCATTGCTTCAATCATCATACGGGGTAATGGGGAGGGCGAGACGATGACGGACTCTGAGATTAACCCGGCCGGAGAGATCGGTCCGGCGGCGGCAGCGCCGGGGATGAGCCTGGACACCATGGGAATGGTGCTCACGCTCGTCTCGATTGCCTGTTTTTTTGCGGCGCTGGTGATTGCCTACGCGTTTGTGCTGCCGGACAACCCCGGAAAAGCGGCGGTGGCGATTCCCCGGGTGTTTTGGTTGTCGACTGTTTTGCTGATTTTGAGCAGCGGAACGCTGCAGTGGGCGCGGCGGTCGCTGTGGCGGGCCCTGCTCCATAGCTACCGGCAGCGGCTGCTGCTGACGATGGCGACGGGCTACCTGTTTCTGGCGGCGCAGATGGCCGGGGGGTGGCTGCTGCTAGCGAGCGGCGTGGGCGTAGCGGGGAACCCGCGGGGGAACATGGTGTATGTGTTCAGCTTCATTCATGGCTTGCACCTGGTGGGTGGGTTAGGCGGCATGCACTGGTTGTACCGCCGGGCGAAGCGGCTCGAGGATGGCGAGGAGCAGCCGCTGCGGCGGCACCGGACCGAACTGCGGCTGACGGGCATGTACTGGCACTTCATGGGGGTGCTCTGGATGGGGCTGTTTGCCTTTCTGCTGACCTGGAACTGATACAATCAGGCGGCATGCGAGTACTCTGGGCAGGTTTGTGGGGCGCGGCGCTGCTATCGGCGCAAAGTGGGATGGATATGGGACGGCTCGGGAAGATTCCGGGCCGGATGCAGGAGTTCGTGGCGGCCGGGAAAGTGGCGGGCGTAGTGACGCTCGTCGGCCGGGCGAGCGGCGTGGTGGACCTGAAGGCCACCGGCTACTTCGATATGGAGACGAAGGCGCCGCTGCGGACCGATCACATCTTCCAGATTCACTCGATGACCAAGCCCATGGTGGCGTTGGGCATTCTGATGCTGGCCGAGGAGGGCAAGCTGTCGATTGCGGATCCGGTGGAGAAGCATCTGCCCGAGTTCCGCTCGCTGGCGGACAAGATCACGTTGCAGCAGTTGATGACCCATACGGCGGGCATGCCGTTGAATCCGCCGCCCGGGATCGGGGAGTTGCACGGGGCGCTGCACAAACCGCTGGCGGATGTGGCGCTCGTCTACTCGCAGACGCCGGTGGGCTTCCGGCCGGGCAGCAAGTGGCAGTACAGCAACGCGGGTATCGCGGTGCTGGCGCGGGTGATCGAGGTGCACTCCGGGCTGCGGTTTGAGGAGTTTCTCGCCAAGCGCGTCTTCGAGCCGCTCGGGATGAAGGACTCCTCCATTTTTCCGCCGAAGGAGAAGTGGGGACGGATGCCGACGGCCTATATCCTGCGGGACGGGGTGCCGGTGAAGTACACGAGCGACCCGCTCGGAGAAGGGGCGATGAAGTATCGTGACGGGGCGAAGTACTCGCTGCCCGAGGGCGGCGTCTACTCGACGGCGAACGATCTGTTCCTGCTTTACCAGACGCTGCTGCGGGACGGCAAGGCGGCCAACGGTTTCCGGCTGCTGTCGCCGGCCTCGGTGCGGCTGATGCGGATGGTGCACACGGGCGATCTGGCGACCAACGGGCCGGGCATGGGGTGGGGATTGGGGACGTACGTGGTCCGGCCGGGGTTTTCGCCGATGGGGATGAGCCCGGGCACCTACGGCCACGGCGGCCGGTACGGCACGTTTTACTTTATCGATCCGGCGAAAGACCTGATCGGGATTTTTATGATTCACCGGGAGGGCGGCAGCGACGAGCGGACCGCCTTTGTGCAGATGGCCTACGCGGCGCTACTCGAGTAGCCGGGCGGCGTCTTTGGCGAAATACGTCAGGATGATGCTCGCGCCGGCGCGCTTGATGGCGGTGAGCGACTCCATCATCATGCGGTCGCCGTCGATCCAGCCGAGGCGGGCGGCGGCCATGATCTGGCTGAACTCGCCGGAGACCTGGTAGGCGGCGAGGGGCACATCGAAGCGGTCGCGGGCCTGGCGGATGATGTCGAGGTAGGCGAGCGCGGGTTTGACCATCAGGATGTCGGCGCCTTCTTCGAGGTCGAGGGCCATTTCAAGGAGCGCCTCGCGGGCGTTGGCCGGGTCCATCTGATAGGTGCGGCGGTCGCCGAACTGCGGGGCGGACTCGGCGGCTTCGCGGAAGGGCCCGTAGTAGCTGGAGGCGAACTTGGCGGCGTAGGCCATGATAGGGATCTGGGGGAAGCCGCTGTCGTCGAGGGCCCGGCGGATGGCGGCGACCCGGCCGTCCATCATGTCGGATGGCGCGACCAGGTCGGCGCCGGCGCGGGCGTGGGAGACCGCCGAGGCGGCCAGCCAGGCGAGCGTGCTGTCGTTGTCGACGTCCCCGTCGACGATTCGCCCGCAGTGGCCGTGCGAGGTGTACTCGCAGTTGCAGACATCGGTGACGACGAGCAGGCCGGGCACCTCCCGCTTGATGGCGCGGGTGGCTCGCTGCACGATGCCCTCGTCGTCGTAGGCCCCCGTGGCCGTCTCGTCTTTGTGTCGGGGGATGCCGAACAGAATGATGCCGCCGATGCCGAGTGAGTGGATCACGGCGCACTCGCGGACGGTCTCATCGATCGACATCTGAAAGTTGCCGGGCATGGCGCCGATCTCTTTGCGGATGCCTTCGCCTTCGACAACGAAGAGGGGAAAGATGAAGTTGGCGGGCTCGAGGCGCGTTTCGCGGACGAGCGAGCGGAGGCCCGGGGTACGGCGGAGGCGGCGCGGGCGATGGGTGGGGAAGGGCATCGAACCTATTTTACTTGCAAGCACCGGTGCGGACCGCCGCCGGGATTTTCCGCGGCGGGCCGGCGGATACTCAGGGCTTCGATGGACTGGCCACTGGCTGGCCGCCTTCCGGGAATCTGCTGCTGCGCAGCGGCGGTTCGGAGGCGGCGCGGAGGATGGGTTGGGAAGGATTTCGCCCCGTGTTTTTGCGCGGCGGGCCGAGGTTGACCGGGTTGCCGAGCGGGGGCCGGCGAAGGTTGAGGGTTTCGATGGTCGGGGCGTTGGCGGGGCGTGTTTTGAGAATCTGCTGCGCAGCGGCGGTTCGGAGGCGGCGCGGAGGATGGAGAGGGCAGGTTTTGACCGCTACTTTACTTGCAGGCGCCGGTACAGACCTTCTCCGAGATTTTCTGTTCCGGGCCTAGGCTGGCCGGGTTGTCGAGCGCGGGCCGGCGAATGCTGAGCGTCTCAATGGTTTGGCCGTTCGCGCTGCGTTTTTCGATAATCTGCTGTTCGCGCACCTGCGGTTCGGCGGAGGTGGCGCGGCCTGGGGCGTTCCGGCCGAACAGGGTGATCTGCTTCTGCTCGGAACCATCGGGCCGCTTTCGGGTTTCGGCCACTGTCTGGCTGTTCAACTCGAACTGACCGGATGCGCCCGCCAAATACTGCGTTGTGTTCTCGATGGTGCGGCCATTCTGCTCCTCGGTCTGCTTGACCTCACGCAGGGCCGGCAGAAAGTTACCGTTCGAGTCGCGGCGCTCGACGGTGAGGACTTCCTGACGCCGCGGACCGCCGCTCTCAATACGGGCCTGCCGCCGCTCAAGCAGTTCGATTGAACCGTTCAGCGTTGGCCGCGCCACCTGCGTTTCCACCGTGGCGACGCTGCCGGCGGTCCGGGTAACGGCCGTTGTCTTTTCAACGAGCGAGAAGCCGCCGCTGATGTTGCCCGTAAAGACCTCGGTTTCGACCGACTTCGAGCCATCGGGATGCGTGCGCTCGGCGATCTGGATTCGTTGCGGTGGGCCGGGCTGGCCGGTCGCGTCAAAAGGGCGGATGATCCGCTCGATCACCCGGTTGGCGCCGTCCTGCCGCACCACCCGCTCCTCGACGCTCTCGACAGGAGAGAGGCCTCCGTTCAGATTCCGGACCGAGTTGGCCGTGGCGCCGTTGCCCGTCGAGCTTTCTGAGGCCAGTTGGCGCCCGCCGTTGGCATCGAAGGTGTACGTCCGCGTTGTACTGCTCTGCGGCTGACCCCAGAGGACGAGAAGGCTGCACAGGGCGACAATCCACCGGCTCATATGCCTCTTTCGGACGTTCCGGGCAGAAACTGTAGTCGCCGACCCCCTATAATGTGAAGGTGGAGCGATCCTTTTACATCGAGACGTTTGGCTGCCAGATGAACGTGCATGACTCCGAGAAGGTGATCGGCACGCTCCGGGAGCGCGGCTATCTGCAGGTTCCCGCGCCGGAACAGGCCGGCCTCGTGCTCTATAACACCTGCTCCATCCGCGACAAGGCCGAGCAGAAAGTCTTCAACAAGCTGCAGAACTTCAAAAAAGGCGCGAGCAAGGGCGGTCAGGTGTTTGGCGTCCTGGGATGCGTGGCGCAGCAGGAGGGGGAGAAGATTTTTGAGCGGGCGCCCCACGTTTCGCTGGTGGTCGGTTCGGCCAGCTACACGAAGTTCCCCGAACTGCTCGTGCAGATCGAGCAGGGCGAGCGCCGGGTGACCGGGCTGAGCCTGGACACCGAGGAGGCCTTCGATACCCCCTACACCCGCCGCGACAACCCGTACCGCGCCTTCGTCACCATTATCGAGGGCTGCGATAAGGCCTGCGCGTACTGCGTGGTACCGTTTACCCGGGGGCCGGAGCGGAGCCGGACAGCGGATAGCGTCATCGAAGAGGTGCGCCGGCTGGCCGACCTCGGCTACACCGAAATCACACTGCTGGGGCAGAACGTGAACTCTTACCGCGACCCCTCGTCGAAGGGATGGGATTTCGCTACGTGTCTCGAGCAGGTCGGCCTGGTCAACGGTATCCGGCGGGTTCGGTTTACCACGTCGCACCCGCGGGACTTCACCCGGTCGATTGTCGAAGCCATCGATGCGACCCCAACGCTGTGCAATCATATCCATCTGCCGGTGCAGAGCGGGTCGAACCGCATTCTCGAAGGGATGCAGCGGCTTTATACGCGCGAACAGTATCTTGAGCGCATCGGTTGGATGAAGGCCGCGCGCCGGCCCATGGCGATCACGACCGACATCATCGTTGGTTTCCCGGGGGAGACCGAGCAGGATATCGAAGATACGCTCGCGCTTCTCGATGAGGTGCAGTACGATGCGATCTTCAACTTCAAGTATTCGCCGCGGCCGAACACCCCGGCGTTGGGCCTCGGCGACCAGATTCCGGAAGAGGAGAAGGGTCGCCGCCACCTGCAGGTGCAGGAACGGCAGCGCATGATCCAGATTCAGAACAACGCCAATTACGTGGGCGAGACCTGCGAGGTGCACGGCGAGTTTTTCAACCTGGCGACGGGGCAATGGGTGGGCAAGACGATGCAGCACAAGACCGTGAACTTCGCGCACCCGGAAGGGCAGGCCGCCGCGCTGCAGGGCCGCTATCTGGATGTGCGGATTACGCGGTCCGGCCCGGTTTCGCTGGTGGGCGAAGCGGTGGTCGAGGCGGCTTAGAATGGAAATAGGAGGGCGCGTGGAGATCGAAATGAAGATTCGGGGCCTCATGATGGACCCGGTAACCCAGACGCCCATTGTCATCCTGAAGGATGTGGACGGCGGCACCATCCTGCCGATTTGGGTAGGAATGTACGAAGCCAACGCGATCGCGCTGGAGATTGAGAAGGTCGCCACGCCGCGGCCGATGACGCACGACCTGATCAAGACGCTGCTGGCGGGGCTCGAGACGAACGTCAGCAAGGTAGTGGTGAACGAACTGCGGGACGATACGTTCTACGCCATGATCTGGCTCGAGAAAGACGGCGAGTTGATCACCGTGGATTCGCGGCCCTCGGATGCTCTGGCCCTGGCGTTGCGGACGGATTGTCCGATCTACGTGGACGAGCAGGTGATCCGGACCTCGAAGGCGACCAATTCGGTGTCGGACAAGGTGACCAACGACGAGTTGAAGCGGTGGCTCGAGAGCCTGAACGACGAGGACCTCGGCCGGTACAAGATGTAATGCTCGAGATTTTTGAGCGGCTGGCGGCGGCGGGCATTGACCTGCTGCCGGCGGAGCTCACCACCCATTTTCTGTTTGTCCGCGGCGGCTTTGTTTCGCTCGTGGAGCGGCGGGACCGGGGCTTCGGGAGCATCGGAGCGCCGGGATTGTTGATCGAGCAGGGCTTTGCGGCGCTGGTGTGGCGGGGCGGGGAAGCGTTCTTCGTCGGCCGGGGGTACGAGCGGCGCGCGGAGGCTGCCGAGGTAGCGGCGCTGCGGGAGTTTGACCGCGAGTTACGGGAGTGCCTGCGCGTGGCGGCGCCCGGACAATAAAACAAGGGGTTGCGGCCGTAGCCGCAACCCCTTGTTGGTCGATCTGCTGCTGAGCCGGCTACTTCTTCTTCGGCGCAGCCTTCTTGGCGGCGGGCTTGGGAGCAGCGGCCTGCACGGGCCAGCCGGTCAGCTTCTCCTTCTCCACTTCGACAGTCAGGTTGAACGGATCGGCCGAGAACTCCTTTCCGATTCCCTCAAACTCGATCTCGGTGCCCGGATCAGCCTTGCCGCGGAAAGCGACTCCGCCTTCGAGCACAATCGTGATCTCCGGCGTGGCGGCGTCCGAAATACCGACCACAATTTTCTTCGGGTTCACCGCCGGATCCATCGAGACGAGCTTGCCCTTGAGCTTCGGCAGCGCCGCGCCCTTCAGATTGCTCTCAAAGTTGGCGGCCGCGTTGGCGCCCGTCAACTCCTGCTTCAACTGCACCCACAGCGCCAGCTGGGGATTGGACTGCTTCAGGTTTTCGAGCTGCTCGACATCTTCCTGCTGCTTGGTTTTGATCGCGAAGCCGGCCGGGGCAAACGGGGTGGCGGCGGCATCGGCCATCAGCTTGTCGAGACCCTTCTTGTCGCCGCGGTACTGGGGATAGACCCGGTTGAGGTAGTCGCAGACAGCCTTCTTGTTAGCCGCGGGCAACTCGCCTGCGCCGGTGAGGGCGCACGCGCGGGCGACCTGCCAGAGGGCTTCGGGCTGCCGTTCGGCCTTCTTCTGGCCGAGGATGGCCGCGCCGAGCTTGTAGGCGGCTTCGGCGTTGGCGGGATTGAAATCGATGAACTTGCGGAGGCGGTCTTCGATCAGCGCCGGATCCTTCTTCTGATTCGAGACGAAAAGGATGGTCTGCCACGCGGTATTCTGCACGTCCGCCTTTTGCTTGGTCCAGGCGGCGGGGTCGACCCCGGCCGGTTTCTTGGCGTCGGCGAAGTAGTCGTTAATCCCGCTGAGCAACTGGTTGGCGGCCTTCTCGCCTTCGTCGAGGGCGGCCGGATCGGTGGTCTGCATCGACGTGGTCAGCAGGGCGATGTAGTAGGGGCCGGTAAAGTTCTTGGGATCGGCGGCGGCGATCTCCTTGGCGACGCCGAGCATGTCGGCGGCTTTGCCCAGTTGCTGGTAGGTCACCAGGAACTGGCCGAGGCGCTGCATGCCGAAGGCCGTCTTGGGATATTTCTGCTTCCACTGGTTCAAAAGCTCCAGCTTCTTGGCCGGATCGGTCGCTTTGCCGATCTGCTCCACTACCAGTTCGTACTCCTGCCGGTCGACCCAGCTGGGCTCTTGTCCGAAGGCGAGGCCCAGGGCCAAGCCGAATACGAGTAATGTCTTCCGAAAAAACACTCATGCCTCCCGAGTGAGAATACGCAAAGCCGGAGTATATCCGAATTTGCTGCTCCGCTGCAACGCTCTTCGCACCACAGCCGTTAGAGGAAGCAGCGAAACGAATTGTTCCCGCACCTGTCATGTTACACTCCCATTTCCTCCCATGCGCTACTTCGATCTTGGCGTCATCCTGTTCTACCTGGTCGGCATCACCTGGTTCGGGGCCCGCTTTCGGAACTCGCAGAAGTCGCTGAAGGATTATTTCCTGGGCGGCCGGAGCACCCCGTGGTGGGCGATCGGGTTTTCGATCGTTTCGGCCGAGACGAGCACCCTGACGGTGATCGGCACCCCGGGCATTTCGTTCCGGGGCGATTTCGGGTTTTTGCAGGTGGTGCTGGGCTATCTCCTGGCCCGCGTCGTGATCAGCAAGCTCTTTTTGCCGCACTACTTCCGGGGCGAAATGTACACGGCGTACGAACTGATGCAGCGGCGCTTCGGCCCGGACATCCGCCGGTTGACCGCCGGCAGCTTTCTGCTGCTCCGGGCGATGGCCGAGGGGGTCCGGGTCTTTGCCATCTCGATTGTGATTTCGATCATTCTGGGCACGGGCGAGTTGGCTTCGATCCTGCTGATTGTGGCGCTGACCCTCTTCTATACCTTCGAAGGCGGCATGACGGCCGTCATCTGGACCGATGTCGTGCAGATGTTCCTCTACATCCTGGGCGCGCTCGTGAGCCTGTACGTGATCCTCGGGCTGGTGCCCGGCGGCTGGACGCATGTTTTTAGCGTCGCGCAGGAGGCCAACAAGCTCCGGGTGTTCGACTTCCGCTTCGACTGGTCGGCCGAGTTCTTCCGCCGGCCCTACAGCTTCTGGGCCGGCCTGATTGGCGGCGCGTTTCTGACCACGGCCAGCCACGGCACCGAGCAGTTGATGGTGCAGCGGCTGCTGGCGGGCCGTACGGAGGCGGAGAGCCGGCTGGCGCTGTTTTCAAGCTGGGTGGTGATCTTCTTCCAGTTTTCGCTGTTCCTGCTGATCGGGCTGATCCTGTTCGTCTACTACAAAGACACCGGGCAGGCGGCGCCGGCGATCCCGGACCGGATCTACCCGCAGTTCATCTGGGACCATCTGCCGCGTGGCGTGGCGGGTCTGGTGATGGCCGCGGTGCTGGCCGCCGCCATGTCGAACCTGAGCGCGGCGTTGAACGCGCTGGCTTCGACCACGGTGATGGACTTCTGGAAGCCGCTGGCGCGCGTCGAACGCAGCGAGGCCGAGTATCTGCGCCTGTCGCGGTGGATTACGGTGGCGTGGGGCGGGGTGCTGTTTGCGATTGCGCTGGTGGCGCAGAGTATTCAGTCGGTACTCGAGTCGGGGCTGTCGATTGCGTCGATTGTTTATGGCTGCCTGCTGGGGGTTTTTCTGCTGGGGGTGTTGACCAAACGCACGGGGGAGAAGGCCGCGATGGCGGGAATGCTGGCGGGATTGTTGACGAATTTGTACGTAAAGTTCGGTACGACGATCGCCTGGACGTGGTACGTGCTGATCGGGGCAGCGGTAACGGTGGCGACGGCTGTTCTGCTGTCGCTGTTTTTAAACGAAGAGAGGGTTCGCCATGGTTGAACTGAAGCGCGATTTGGGCGTTTGGGGGGCGGCGGCGATCGTCGTCGGAACGGTGATCGGTTCGGGCATATTCCTGGTGCCGAAGAAGATGGTGTTGAGCGTTGGGTCGGCGGAGATGGTGTTTTTCGTCTTCGTCTTCGGCGGACTGTTGTCGCTGGCCGGGGCGCTGACCTACGCCGAACTGGCGGCGATGATGCCGGAGGCGGGCGGCGAGTACGCCTATCTGCGTGAGGCCTACGGGCCCTTCTACGCCTTCGTTTACGGCTGGACCCAGCTGTGGGTGGCCAAGTCCGGATCGATTGCCACGCTGGCGACCGCGTTCTTTATCTACCTCGCTAACTTTTTTCCAGGGCTGGAGGCCACCTTGTTTTCGAGTCCGTGGCTGGAGATCAAGTCCGGCCAGGTGCTGGCGATGGCGGTGATCGGGGCGCTGGGCTTTTTGAACTACTTCGGCGTGAAAGTGGGCGGTGGCGTGCAGGTGGGGGTGACGGTGCTGAAAGTGGCGCTGATTGGCATGATCATTGCCGTGGGCCTGACGTTCGGCGGCGGGACGGTGGCCAACTACACGACGGGCATTCCGGCGTCGACCGGCGGCGTGGCCGGCTTTTTCGCCGCTCTCGTGGCGGCGTTGTGGGCCTACGACGGATGGAACAACGTGAGCATGGTGTCGAGCGAGATCAAGAATCCGCAGCGCAACCTGCCGATTGCGTTGATCCTGGGCACGCTGGCGGTGATGGTGATCTATCTGGGCGCCAATCTCGCCTATTTTTACGTGCTGCCGGCCGAGGTGGTCGCCACCAGCGACCGCGTGGCGGCCGAGATGATGCGGCGGGTCTGGGAGGCGCCCGGGGCCAATGCTGTCTCGATTGCGGCGATGATCTCGATCTTCGCCGCCCTGAACGGGTCGATCCTCTCCGGCGCCCGGGTGCCGTTCGCCATGGCCCGCGACCGGCTGTTTTTCTCAGCGATTGCCACGGTTCACCCGCGCTATTTCACCCCGGCCAATTCGATCATGCTGCTGTCGGGGTGGTCGATGTTGTTCGTGCTCACCGGGCGATACGAACAACTGTTTACATGTGTTATTTTCGCCTCCTGGATTTTGTACGGAATGGCGACGGCCTCGGTGCTGGTTCTGCGCCGGAGGCGGCCGGATTTGGCGCGTCCGTACCGCACCCTGGGCTATCCTTTTGTTCCGATAGTCTTTGTTTTAGTGGCCGGAGCGCTAATATTTTCCACCCTTTTCGAATCTCCGCGCGAAAGCCTGCTCGGATTGGGAATCATCGCCACAGGCATTCCTTTTTATCGCCACTGGAGCCGCCGAAAGGCGGCCAAATGAAGCGCTTAATTCCGGTTGTTGTTCTGAATTCAGAACAACAGTCTTGAAACCGGTGGTCTTTTTCGAGTACAAAGAAGAGGAGGGAGTGCCGTAAATGCTATCCCTGTTCTGTTAACGGAATAGATATCGCGGTAGGTGTTCAGATGGACGTATCGAAGATTTTGGCCGAATTGAAGCAGGAACGGGACGCGCTGGAGGAGGCTATTGCCACTCTCGAGCGGTTGGCGTTGGGACGGGGCAAACGGCGCGGTCGCCCGCCCCTGTGGATGGTGGAGGCGGCCAAGCGCAAGCCGGCCGACCAGGATAAAGAGCCGGTCAGCCGTCCGGCATCGGGCAGCAAAACGGTGATTGTCTAGCGGAGGGCCGGAAGCTTCCGGCCCGACCTGTCAGTAGAGGAGGAACTTGGCGCGGCGCGCCAGGAAGGGAACGAGTGTCTCTTCGAGTCGCGCCTGTATGGCCCGCGGGTCCGCGCCGGCGGCAAACTCCTTGACGAGAGTCTGGCTGCCGATGAGCTTCCCGTTGGCCGGGAAGTTGATCTGGCCCGGGTAGAGACGCTCGAGGGCCACGGCGAGTTCGACGCCGAGGCGGACTGCGTCAAAACCCTCGCGGTCGGTGATCACGAAGCGGATGCCTTCGATCGTTTTTCCCTTCAGATTGGAGTCATTTGGGGTAAACCGCACGGGATAAACGCGAACCCCCGGGATTTTTCGGGAATTGAGCGTGGTAGCGAGTTGGCGGCCGCGAATGAATTCGGCCCCGATCTGCTCAAATGGCGCATCGGTGCCGCGGCCGACCGAGTAGTTTTTCGAATACTCCAGCATGGCGATGCCCGGGTAGAGCAGCGCGGCGTTCAGGCTGCGCAGATTGGGCGAGGGGTTCACCCAGAGCGCGCCGGTGGAGTCAAACCAGTCGCCCCGCTGCCAGCCTTTCATGGCGACGACCTCGAGCTTGGCATTGAGGCTCAGTTCGGTATTGAACATGCGGGCGAGTTCGCCGGTGGTCATGCCGTGGCGGATGGGAATGTTGTGGCAGCCGATGAAGCTCTGCAACTCCGGATCGAGCAGCGGGCCTTCGACGCGGACGCCGGTGAGCGGATTGGGCCGGTCGAGGACGTAGAAGGGGAGCTTGGCGGCAGCGGCGGCTTCGAGCGCGTTTTTCATGGTGCTCGCGTAGGTGTAGAAGCGGGCGCCCATGTCCTGGATGTCAAAGACCAGGGCGTCCAGTTCGGCGAGGGCGGCGGGGGAGGGTTTGCGGTTGGCCTGGTTGTAGAGGCTGTAGATCCGGATGCCGGTTTGCGGCTCGCGGGCATCGGCGACGTCCTCGCGGTCTTCTTTGCCGAAGATGCCGTGTTCGGGGGAGAACAGCGCGGTGAGGTTGACGCCCATTTCGCGCATGACGAGGAAGTCGGGGCGGCCGGCGCCGTCGAGGCCGGTGTGATTGGTAATGAGGCCGACGCGCTTGCCCTGTAGCCGGGCGAACTTCTCGCCGATCAGGACGTCGAGGCCGGTCTGGACCTGGCCGGCCCGATTGACGTGGCGGCGGACGCCGGCCATGGTCTCGTTGTAGCCGGTGAGCGTGGACCGGGGCGCGTCGACGCCGAGGCTGGCGGCGGCGATGGTGGCGACCTTGGCGCGGAGCGGGGTGATGGCGGGACGGCGCTTGGGATGGACGGTGTTGGCCAGCAGAATGACGTAGGACTGCGTGGCGGGGTCGATCCAGAGCGAGGTGCCGGTGAAGCCGGTGTGGCCGACCGACCCGATGGGATAGAGTTCACCGCGGTTGGCGGAGAAGGGCGAATCGAGGTCGAAGCCGAGGCCGCGGAGGATGGGCTGGTCGGAGGGCGTCTGGGGTTCGGTGAACTTGCGGACGGTGAGCGGGCTCCAGATCCGGACCCCGTTGAGCTCGCCGCCGTTGAGGATGGCCTGGGCGAAATGGGCGAGGTCGTCGGCGGTGGTGAACAGGCCGGCGTGCCCGGCCACGCCGCCCATGTAGCGGGTGGTTTCGTCGTGGACGACGCCGCGGAGCGGGGCAGTCATGCCGGGATACTGTTCGGTGGGGGCGATGCGGGGGGCGAGCGCGGCGGCGGGGCGGAAGCCGGTGTCCTTCATCCCGAGCGGCGCGAAGATCTCCTCCCTGGCGTACTGGTCGAGCGGCCGGCCGCTGACTTGGCGGACGATTTCGCCAAGCAGGATGAAGTTGATGTCGCTGTAGACGAAGCGTTCGCCGGGGGCGTGGACGGGCTTATCGACGAGCGCTTTCCGGATGCCGAGTTCGTAGCCGGACCAGGCCGGCTGCAGGTCGAGGTCGGGGCGCAGGCCGGAGAAGTGGGTGAGGAGCAGGCGGACCGTAATGTCGCTCTTGCCGCCCTGATAGGCGGGCAGGTAGGTGGTGACCTTGTCGTTGAGGCGGATGCGGCCCTGCTCGACGAGCTTCATGAGGGAGGCCGTCGTGGCGACGACCTTAGTGAGCGAGGCGGCGTCGAAGATGGTGTCTGCGGTCATGGGTTCGACGGCCGGCACGAGCGCCCGCGAGCCGTGAACGCTCTGATGGACCACGCGGCCCTGATGGCTGACGAGGCAGACCGCTCCGGGCAACTGGCCGGCGGCGACCGCCTCGTCAATCACCCGGCGGATATCAGCCAGCTCCTGCGCGACGGCCAGACCGGTGCAGGCGAACAAAACGAAGCCAATTTTTTTCATGGGACCTTTACCCGAGCAGCTTTTGCGCTATCGCTTCGAGCTTGTTGGCCAGCAGGACGTCTTTGGGGCTGATGCCGCCGAGGTCATGCGTCGTCAGGTCGATGGTGACGCGGTTCCAGACGTTGGACCACTCCGGATGGTGTTCCATGGCTTCAATGGCGATGGCGGCCGTGGCCATGAACCCGAAGGCGTGGACGAAGTCGGCAAAGGCGTATTCGCGGTGCATTTTCCCGTTCACGAGCGACCAGCCCGGCAGGGAATCGAGGGCGGCGGCGAGTTCGGTGTCGTTCAGTTTGGCCATGCCCTTTATGATAGTCCCATGGGTATACGGCCGGAAATTGACGGGTTCCCTTCGAACGATCCGCGGCAGCCCGGGCTGGTGCTCCATGATCCGACGGGCATTGCCACCGCCATGCTGCTGATCCCGCCCGCGCTGGTGCCGGCGCTGGCCGAAGAGCCGCTGCCGCCGGAGTTGGCCGCGGCGTTGAGCGAAGCCGGTTTCCTCGAGGACGACAACTACGCGCGCCTGCTCGAGGCGTTTGCGCGGGCCGAAACCCTGCCGGCGCGCCACGGCGGCCCCGGCAACTACCCCACCGAGGGCGTGGCGCTGCGGCAGCTTTTGGGTACCTGGTTTGCCGAGCCGGGCGTGGCGCGCCCGCTGCACGCCATCGCTGCCCCGCACGCGAGCCCCGAGCCCGCGCGCGGCTCCTACGTCAGCGCCTACGCCGCGCTGGCCGCCAGCCTCCCGCGGGCCGAGGCCGCCGGCAAGACCTTCGTCGTGCTGGGTACCTCGCACCAGGGGGCGCGCGACCGCTTCGGCATGACTCGCAAACGCTTCGTGACGCCCGTGGGCGAGACGCGCACCCGCGTGCCGGAGCCGCTGGCGAAGCTCGCCGCCCTGGAAGATCCCTGCTTTGCCGTCGAACATTCCATCGAGTTCCAGGTGGTCTTTCTGCAGTACCTCTATGGCCCCGATATCGAGATTGTCCCGATCCTGTGCGGTCCGCTCACCTCGCCCCGCCATCCGTTCCTCGAGGCGCTGGGTGAGTGGTCGGCCCGGGAGGGCGACCGGCTGCGCTGGGTGCTGGGCGTCGACATGGCGCACAAGGGGCCGCGCTACGGCGACCGGGAGGCGCGCCGGGCCTACACGGACTCGATGGCGGAGATCGAGCAGCGGGACCGCGGCCGCATCACCGCGCTGGCGGCGGGCGACCGGGAGGCTTTCTGGACCCAGGTGCGGGAGCGCAACGACGATCTGAACTGGTGCGGCACCGCGCCTTTTTACTCTTATCTGGCCGCTCATCCCCGCGCGCGCGGCGAACTGCTCACCTACGAGCACTGGCAGATCGATCCGCGCAGCGTGGTGACATTTGCGGGGATGACCTTTTCCGCGAGCGGGGGTGGGCGGGCGCCGGAAGATTCAGTACGGCTCAGTACCAACGATCTATAGGCGCCCGGAGCTGGGGGGAATACCTTAGAGGTGTCTCCATGAAAATACCAATCGATCGCCGCGTCATTCTCTGGCTGTAAGCAGCGCGATTGCGGTTATAGTCCCTGCCGCTGCTGGAGGGCGATCAGGCTCAGCGCCGGGTTGCCGCTGCGCTCGTAAGCGCGGAGGACGCTTTCGTACTCCGCCTCCGGCAGGCTCACCACCGAAGCGGGCAGGGCGATGGCTTGCTTGTGCCAAGCCGCCGGGTTTTCGCGCTGCAGGCTGGCTTGGGCGAGGACAGTGACGTACTCGGTGAGCACGGTTTCGCGGATGAGGCCGCGCGGTGAGGCGATATAGGCCGCCGCGAACATCTCGGCCTGGCGGTCAAACGAGGCTTTCCCCTCGCGGATGCGCTGCAGGTAGGCCGCAAACTTGTCCTGCCATTGGGGGGTGTTCTTGTCGCGGGCGAAGAGCAATTCGTGAAACAGGACCTGGCTCTGGCGGTCCTCGTCGAGCCAGGAGCGGGATTCGAGCCCGGCGCCGAGCGACGGCGGCGGCACTTCGAGCTGGAACTCGGCGGCGGCGGCGTTGCGGGTGTTGCGCTGCCAACCCTCCTGGCCGCTCTCTTTGCAGGCCTCGGTGGTGAGGTTGCGTTTGACGTAGTCCTTGAGCGCATCGCCAACGGGCAGGCCGCGGAACTTGGCCAGGGTCTCCGGCAGCAGGCCGGTGAAGAGGCGCTCCTGTCCGGTGAGGCGGGCGAGAACGCCGCTGAGGGCGCCGCGCGTAACCTCTTCGTCGGCGAGCCAGACGGCGGGGCCGAGTTCGGCATGGCTGCTGACGCTTTGGATGAAGGCGAGCTTGTCTTCGGTGGAGCCGAAGACGCGGAGCAGGGCGGCGTAGGGGGTGAGGTCGTCGTAGGAGTCGTCGGCGCAGGTGATGGGGCGGGGCGTGGGCCGGGGCACGGAACGGAACAGTTTGGCGCCTTCGCCGGGGTCGAGTTGGGTGAGCGCGAAGATGGCCCGGGTTTCAAGTGACAGTCGGTCGAGGGGCACCTCCGGTGGCTTGGCGAGGTTGAGGCCGGGGATGGGGCGGCGGAGGACGGGTTCGCGAGCGAGGCGGGCGAGTTCGGCGGCGCGCTCGATGGTTTTCTTTTGCTCGTCCATTCCTTTGACGCGGCCCTTTTCGATCAGGCGGAGCAGCGCATCGGCGCCGATTTCCGGGGCCACTTGCGTGGCGAGTTCCGGAACGGCAGCCGCGGCGAGGAGCGAGGGGAGGAGGACAGAGCAGAGCAGGCGCATCAGGTTTCCTGATATTGCAGTTGGTAGAGCTTCCAATAGAGTCCGCGCTGGGCCAGCAGTTCGGAGTGGGTACCGGCTTCGCGCAGTTGCCCTTTGTGGAAGGCGAAGATGCGGTCGGCGTTCTGGATGGTGGAGAGGCGGTGGGCGATCGAGATGGAGGTTCGCCCGGTGAGGAGCTTTTTCTGGGCGTCGCGGATGCGGAGTTCGGTATCGGTTTCGACGCTGGAGGTGGCCTCGTCGAGGATGAGGATTTTGGGTTCGTGGACGAGAGCGCGGGCGAAGCTGACGAGCTGCTTCTGGCCGGTGGAGAGGTTGGCGCCGCGTTCGAGGACGGGTTCGGCAAAGCGCCCCGGGAGCCGTTCGATGAAGTCGAGGAGATTGACTTCGGCGGCGGCGGCCACGAGGCGGGCTTCGTCGATGCCGGCGCCGCCGAGGCTGATGTTGGAGCCGATGGTGCCGGTGAACAGATAGGGGTCCTGTAGGACGATGGCGAAGCGGCGGCGGAGGGCGATGGGGTCGAACTCGCGGATGTCGATGCCTCCCAGTTTGATGGCGCCCTGCTGCACATCATAGAAGCGCAGCAGGAGGTTGGTGAGGGTAGTTTTTCCGGCGCCGGTGTGTCCGACGATGGCGATGGCTTCGCCGGGGGCGATTGAGAAGCTGACGTCGCGCAGCACCCAGTCTTGGCCCTGGTAGGCGAACCAGACGTGTTCGAAGGTGATGGTCAGGTCGTCGGGAACCGGGCGCGGCGTGGCGGGGGCGGTAATGGTGACCGGGGTATCGAGCAGTTGGAAGATGCGTTCGCTGGCGGTGGTGGCGGCCTGCAGGATGTTGAACTTTTCGCTCAGGTCCTGAATGGGCCGGAAGAAGCGTAGCGAGAACTGAAAGAAGGCGATCAGAACGCCGAGCGAGAGACCGCCGCCGGGCACCTGCCATCCGCCGTAGACGAGGATTGCGGCAAAGGCGACCATGCTGAGGAACTCGACGACGGGGTAGAACCAGCCGTAGGCGAAGATGCTTTCCTTGAAGGCGAGCATGTGTTCGCGGTTAATGGCGGCAAACTCGTCGCGGGCTTGCGGTTCGCGGTGGAAGGCCTGCACGACGGTGATGCCGTTGATGTACTCGTTCAGGAAGGCGTTGATGCGGGCGACGGCGAGGCGGATGCGGCGGTAGCTGGCCGATACCTGCTCCCGGAAGCGCATGGTGGCCCAGTAGATGGCCGGGGTGACGATCAGGACGAGGGCCGTCAGGCCGGGGCTCATCCAGAGGAGGACCCCGAGCAGCCAGGTGAGCATGATGGCGTCGCCGAGAATGGCGACGAGGCCGGAGCTGAACAGTTCGTTGAGGGTATCGACGTCGCTGGTGACGCGGGTGACCAGGCGGCCCACCGGGTGCTTGTCGAAGTAGGCGATATCGAGCTGGTGAAGCTTGGCCATCAAGTCGCGGCGGAGGGCGAACATGGCCTGCTGGCCGGTCCACTGCATCAGGAGCGTCTGGCCGAACTCGGCGAGCAGCATCAGCACGGCGATGCCGAGCAGGAGCAGTGAGAGTTGGGCGATGCCCTGCCAGGCGGCGGGGGCGCGCTGGACGAGATAGCGGTCGACGGCGATGCTGGTCAGCACCGGGCCGGCGGATTCGAGCAGCGAGTGGACGGTGAGGAGGGCGACCGTGGCGGCCACCTGTTTCCGGTACGGGCGCAGATAGACGGCGAGCCGGCGCAGCAGCTGCGCGTCATAAAGCCGGCCCTGTACCTGCTCTTCTTCCACCCTTACCAGTCTACTTGTGCCAACCTGGAAGTGGATGGACGGAGTGATAATCGTGGATAAGCCCGCCGAATGGACCTCTCATGACGTGGTGGGCAAGATGCGGCGGCTGGCGCAGACCAAGCGGGTGGGGCATCTGGGGACGCTGGACCCGATGGCGACCGGCGTGTTGCCGCTGGTGCTGAACCGGGCGACGCGCCTGGCGCAGTTTTACACCAAGGCGGATAAGGTCTACGAGGCGACGATCCGCTTTGGGTTTGCGACGAACTCCTACGACGCCGACGGCGAGGCGACCACCGAAGCGGTGCCGGTGACGCTGGACGCGGGCGCGCTCGCGCGGGCGCTCGACGCCTTCCGCGGCGACATTCTGCAGGTGCCGCCCGCGGTATCGGCCAAGAAAATCAACGGCGTGCCGGCCTACAAGCTGGCTCGGCAGAGCAAGCCGGTGGTGCTGGAACCCGTTGCGGTGACGGTGCATGAGCTTGTGCTGCTCGACTGCGGCGCCGATACGGCGCGCGTGCGGGTGCACTGTTCGACCGGGACCTACATCCGCAGCCTCGCGCACGATCTCGGCGTGGCCCTGGGCTGCGGGGCGCATCTTTCGGCGCTGCGGCGGACGCGCGCCGGGCAGTTCACGCTGGCCGAGGCCCGGACGCTCGCGGAGTTGGCCGACCCGGCGGTGCTCGGGGCGGCGCTAATCCCGGCGAGCGCGCTGCTGCCCGAGTTTCCGGCCGAGCGGGTGGACGAGGTCACCGCGGGCTTCATCCGGCAGGGCCGGGACTTCCGGGTCAACCCGTTCCGGGTGCGGCAGGGGGCGCCGTATGTGCGGGCAGTGGACGGCGCCGGGCTGCTGGTGGCGATTGGCGAGATCAAGCTGCCGAATCTGTACCACCCGTTTCTGGTCCTATAATCGGTTTATTTCTTCCGGCGGGAAACCCAGCCCGGCTTGTTGATCTGGCGGCCGCGGCCGATGGCGAGCGCCTCGCCGGGGACCGATTCGGTAATCACGCTGCCGGCGGCGACGTAGCTGCCGGCTTCGAGCGTGACAGGGGCCACCAGCGTCGCGTTGCTGCCGACGAAGACGCCTTCGCCGATGGTGGTCGGGTGTTTGTGGACGCCGTCATAGTTGCAGGTGATGGCGCCGGCGCCGACGTTTGAGCGGGCGCCCACGGTGGCGTCGCCGAGGTAGGCGAGGTGGTTGGCTTTGGCGCCGTCGCCCAGCCGGGTGTTCTTGAGCTCGACGAAGTTGCCGATGTGAGCGTGGGCGCCGACGACGTTGTTCAGGCGCAGGCGGGCGAAGGGCCCGACGCGGGCGCCGGCGCCGAGGCGGGAGTCTTCGAT
>JAINDL010000021.1 GCA_019931245.1 Bryobacteraceae bacterium CoA2 C42 | reverse complement strand
TCGCGGTTCGATAAGTTCAGCGTCTCCTGCGCCCGATGCCCATACTTCGGCACCCGCCCGCTACCCGTGATAATCACCGCCAGGCGCTTGCCGCGCAACTCCGTATGGCCGGCCTCGACGGTCTCCTCGTCGTAGCTCGTCACCGGCTCCCGGTTGTTCTTCTGGTTGCAGGCGTTGGTCAGGGCATTCAGGCTGAGCGGGTAGTATTCCGGGGTCGCCATGTCTTTCTCGATCATGGCGCCCAGTACCCGCTGCTCCAGTTCGGACAGTTGAGGGATCACCAGCCCAGTGTAATATCCCGCCAACCCTATGGCAGCACGTTGCCGTCGGCGTCCATCATCTTCACCTCGCCGAAGCCCAGTTCGCGGAGACCTTTCTCCACCTGCGCCCGGTCGCCCACGACGACATAGGCCATCTTCGTCGGCCGCAAAACGATCTCAGCCGCCGCGCTCACGTCCTTCTTCTCAATGGCGTTCACCCGCTGCGCGTACGTCGTGAAATAATCCTCCGGCAAACCGTAGCGAGTAATATCCACGAGATCGCTCAGCACCCCGGCCTTCGTCTCGCGGTCGCCGGCCAGCGACAGTGTCAGGTTCAGCTTCGTCTTGGCAATCTCCTCGTCCGTCGCCGGCCGGTCTTTGATGATGGCCCGCAGCTCCTTGTCGATCTCCAGCAGCGACTCCTTTGTCTTGTCGCTCTGCACCGGCGCGTAAGCCAGAAACGTCCGCTGCCCCTTGGCGCTGATCAGCAGCGTCTGCGCCCCGTAGGCCCAGTGCTTGTCCTCGCGCAGATTCATGTTCAGCCGCGAAGTGAACGCGCCGCCGACAATCGTGTTCATCACGTCAATCGCCGTCTCGTTCGGATTCGCCCGCGGCGGCGCAATGTGCCCCGCCAGAATCATGCTCTGCACCGCGCCCGGCTTATCAATCAGGTAAATCGTCGTTTTCTCAAGATGCGAAACCGTCGCGAGATTTTTCTTCGGCACCGCCCCGCCCTGCCACGCCGCGAACAGCTTCTCGAGCTTCGGTTGAATCTCCGCCATCGTCGTGTCGCCGACAATCAGCAGCGTCGCGTTGTTCGGCCGCACCCAGGTTTTGACAAACTGCTCCAGCGTTGCGCGCGTCATCGCCTTCACGCTCTCCTCGGTCCCGCTCCCGGTCAGCGGGTTGCCGTAGGCGTGCCCCTTGCCGTACAGCAGCGCGGGCAGCACCCTTTGCGCCAGCGCCACCGGCTGCACCTTCTCGCGCTGAATGCCGGCGATCTGCTGGGCCTGCAGCCGCTTGAAGTCCGCTTCGGGGAACACCGGGTTCATCACGACGTCGGCCAGCAGGTCGAGCGAAGCGTCCAGGTTCATCTTCAGCGCCGACAGCGAAACCGAAGAAGCGTCCAGGCTGGAACTCGCGTTGAGCGTCGCACCCAGGCCGGCGACCTCATCGCTGATCGCGAGCGAACTGCGCTGTTTGGTCCCTTCAAGCAGCATCCGCATCGCCATGCCGCTCGTGCCCGCCAGGCCGCCCTGGTCGGCCGCGTAGCCGGCATCAATTTGGAGATTGAAGTTCACCACCGGCGTCTCGTGTCGCTCGGCCAGTACCAGTTTCAGACCGTTCGAAAGCGTCGCCTTCTGCAGCGCGGGAGTCCGCAGCGGCGGCGTCGGGCCGGGCTGCGGCAACTGCTTCCGGTCCACGTCCTTCGACACCTCCTTGCTCGCCGTCACCGGGTGAATCTCGAGAATGTAAGCGCCGCTGCCGGCGTAGCTGTTCAGCGTGGCGCGCACATCGGCCGGCGTCGCCTCGTTCATCCAGCGGAGGGAGTTCTCATAGCAACCCGCGTTGCCCGTATAAACTTCACAGGTCGCCAACACATCCGACTTCCCGCCGAAGCCGCCAATCCGCTCAATACCCCGCAGAAACCGGGCCAGGGACTGCGTCTTGGCCCGCGCCAACTCCTCCGCCGTCGGCCCTTCTTTCAGGAACCGGTTGAACTCCTCATCAATTGCCTTTTCCACCGCCGCCAGACTCCCCCCGGGCTTCGCCGTCGCCTCAATCGTGAACTGGCCGGCAATCTCCAGCGTCTCATTCTGCACGGAAACATTAGTCGCAATCTGGTCCTGGTAAACCAGTCGCCGGTAGAGCCGGCTCGTCTTGCCATCGCCCAGGATCGACGCCGCCAGATCGAGCAGTTCGACATCCCGCCGGCCGGTGCCGGGCGAGGGCCAAACCTTGTAGATCCGCGCCTGCGGCACGCGATCCTGCGCTATCTCCCGGATGGTCTCGGTGCGGCGCGGCACCCACTGCTGCATCCGCGCCACCGGCGGGCCCGGCGGAATCCAGCCAAAGTACCTCTCCACCTTCTCCTTCGCCGTCTTGGCGTCGATGTCGCCGGCAAGCACCACCACGGCGTTCGCCGCGCCATAGTATTTCTGGAACCACTCCTTCACGTCGGGCAGCGTCGCCGCTTTCAGGTCCGCCTCCGAACCAATCGTGCTCCAGGAGTAAGGGTGCCCCGGCGGGAAGACACCCTTCAAAATCAGCTCCTCCGAGATCGAGTAGGGCTGGTTCTCGCTCTGCCGCTTCTCGTTCATTACCACGCCCCGCTGCTCATCCAGCTTCGCCTGGTCGACGACTCCCAGCAGATGGCCCATGCGGTCGCTCTCCAAAAACAACACCTGGTCGAGCGCCGGCGTCGGGACGTTCTGGAAATAGTTGGTCCGGTCGAAGTAGGTGGTGCCGTTCAGATCGGTCGCCCCGATCCGCTCCATGGCCTGGAAGTAATCCTGGTTGAAGTTCTCGCTGCCGTTGAACATCAGATGCTCAAACAAATGAGCAAATCCCGTCCTCCCCGGCTTCTCGTTCTTTGATCCGACGTGGTACCAAACGTTCACCGCGACAATCGGCGTCTTGCGGTCTTCGTGCACCAGCAGCGTCAGTCCGTTTTTCAGAACAAACTTTTCATAAGGGATCTTGATCTCGATCTTGCCCGCGGTTTGCGCGAAGGTCACCGCCGCCAGCAGGGCGCCCAGGATGAGGGTTCTCATAAGTCCTTTGTAACATGAGCGCCCCCGCGCCCCCGGCTATAGACGGATAATCCAGCCCCGCCGGTAGAGAAACCACGCCACCAGATAGAGCCCCATCGCATGCGCCAGCCCGAAGCACAGCGAGGCGAACTCCGCCGATCCGAGCGGCACAAACAGCCTCTCATAAACGGGCTGCCGCCACCCCGTCAAGCCCCACAACCGGGCCACCAGCCCGCTCAAAACATAAACCACAATCGCATTGGACCCGTAGTGCACCAGCGGTGTCGCCCAGCGCTTCCAGCCCACTCCGTCCACCAGCCAGTAGAACGCTCCCAGTCCCAACTGCGCCAGCCCCGCCGTAAAGACCGCAAACGAAACCGTCCAGATCTTCTTGTTAACCGGCATGATCAGCCCAAGCAGATAACCCGCCACCGTCAGCAGCACCCCCGTCGCCAATAACCACGCCGCTTTCTCCGCCAACTCGCGGCGGCTCCGCAGCAGATGCCCCACGAGCACCCCGAACAGCAGCGTCGCAATCGCCGGCAGCGTGCTCACCACACCCTCCGGGTCCCACACCTTCGTCGCGCGGTAAAGATGGCCGGGCAGCAGCATCCAGTCGATATACTGCGAGAAGTTCCCGATCGGCTCAAGCACCCCGGGTCCGAAGCCGGGCACCGGATAGAGCGTCATCAACATCCAATAAGCGGTACAGACCCCGACAATCACCGCGGCCTGCCCCCTCCAGGTCGTGTAGAGAAAAATCAACGAGCCCATCAGATAGCAGAGGGCGATCCGCTGCAGAACGCCCGGAATCCGGATCGTGGCCAGGTTGTAGTAGGGGAAACCCGCCAGCAGCAGCCCCAGGCCAAAAATCAACGCGCTGCGCCGCACCGTGTGCCGGATCAGCACGCCCCGGTCCCCGCCCTCCTCAACCCGCCGGGCAAACGAGAACGTCATCGCCACGCCCACAATCCAAAGAAAGAACGGAAAAATCAGGTCCGTCGGAGTCCACCCGTGCCACTCGGCGTGCAGCAGCGGCGGATAAGCCTGCGTGTACGAGCCCAGATTATTGACGAGCATCATGGCGGCAATCGTCAAACCGCGGAAAGCGTCGAGCGAAACGAGTCGCTGCTTTGTCGATAGAATATGGGGCAAGAAGGTATTATGCTACGTCTGCTTTTGCTCGCTGGCGCTCTCTCCGCGCTCGCCATGGCTCAGAGCCTGCCCGAGCGCGCCGCGCAGGTGCTGGCCGCCAACTGCACCTCCTGTCACGGCGGCAATCTGCGCGTCTCCGAACTCGATCTGCGCACGCGGGATGCCATGGCGAAGGGCGGCACGCGTGGCCCGGCGCTTGTTGTCGGCAAGGCCGAACAGAGCCGCCTGTACCGCTTCGCCGCCGGCCTCGATCAGCCGCAGATGCCGCCCGGCAAAAAGCTCTCCGCCGAAGACCTGGCCACCCTCAAAGCCTGGATCGACAGCGGCGCGGAGTTGGCCGGGGCGCCCGTCGCCTCCGGTTCGCTCGCGGCGGCAGAAGACCGGCCCATCACCGAAAACGAGCGCAAATACTGGGCCTTCCAAAAGCCGGTGCGTCCGGCCGCCCCGGCCGAAAACGCCATCGATCACTTTCTCGCGCTGAAGTGGAAAGCCAAGGGCCTCACCCCGGTGCCGCGCGCCGCCAAGGCCGTGCTCGTGCGCCGCGCCTACCTCGATCTCCTGGGCCTGCCCCCCACCCCCGATCAGGTCGCCGCCTTCGTCAACGACGCCCGGCCCGATGCCTGGCCCCGCCTCGTCGACTCGCTCCTCGCCTCGCCCCACTACGGCGAACGCTGGGCCCGCCACTGGCTCGACGTCGTCCGCTACGCCGATTCGGGCGGCTTTGAATACGACCGCGACCGCATCAACGCCTACCGCTACCGCGACTACGTCGTCAAAGCCCTGAACTCCGACAAGCCCTTCGACCGCTTCCTCAAAGAGCAACTCGCCGGCGACGAACTCTATCCCGACAGCCAGGAAGCCTGGATCGCCACCGGCTTTCTCCGCCTCGGACCGGAGAACAACGTCAAGAACGAACAGACGCGCCTTGACGAATTGGACGACCTCGTCGTCACCACCGCAAACGGCCTGCTCGGCATGACCGTCGGCTGCGCCCGCTGCCACAACCACAAGTTCGACGCCATCGCGCAGAAAGACTACTACCGCATGCAGGCCGTTTTCTTTCCGCTCAAGCCGCTCGAACGGCCGCTCGTCGACCCCGCCGCCGAAGCCAGGTTCAAGGCCGATACCAAGGCCGTCGAAGCGCTGCAGCAGCCGCTCAAAGACCAATTGAAGGCCCTCGAAAAGCCGTTCCGCGACAAGATCATCGCCCGGCGCAAAGCCACCCTCCCGGACTATCTGCGCACAGCCCTCGCCACGCCCGAAGCCCAGCGCACCGAAGGGCAGAAGCTCAACGTCATTCAGTTTGAAAAGAGCGTCGAGAACATCTACGAAGACGACCTCGTCCGCGAACTGACGCCCGCCGTGCTGCCCGAACGCAAGCGGCTGGTGGCCCGCATTGCCGAGATCGAAAAGACCAAGCCGGAGATGCCGGCCGCGATGACCATTACCGAACCGGGCCGCGAGGCCCCGCCTTCGCACTTCCTGCACCGCGGCGGCGCCGGCTCCAAGGGGTCGGTGATGACCCCGGGCGTGCTCTCGGCCACCGTGCGCGAAGACTGGCCCTTCCCCGCAGCCCCGGCCGACGCCAAAACCAGCCACCGGCGCGCCGCGTTCGCCCAATGGATCGCCTCGCCCGATAACCCGCTCGTCTCCCGCGTCTGGGTCAACCGCATGTGGCAGTTCCACTTCGGCGAAGGCATCGTGCGCACCCCGTCCAACTTCGGCAAGATGGGCGAGCGGCCCACGCATCCGGAGCTGCTCGATTGGCTCGCCACCGAGTTCGTCGCCAACAACTGGAGTGTCAAACACCTACACCGGCTCATGATGAACTCGGCCGCGTATCAGATGGCCGCCGACGATACCGAAGCCAACCGCAAGCTCGACCCGGACAACCGCTGGCTTTGGCGCATGCCGCGCCGCCGCCTCGAAGGCGAAGCGATTCGCGACTCGATCCTCGCCCTCGCCGGCACGCTCGACAACACCATCGGCGGACCCGCCGTGCTGCCCTACATCGACCCGGCGCTTTATCAGGCCTCCTCCAAACGCACCTGGCACGGCAAGGCCGTCGATGACCCTTCCACCAACCGCCGCAGCCTGTACGTGTTCTCCAAGCGCTCGATTCCGCTCCCGATGCTCGACGTCTTCGACAAGCCCGACACCATCACCTCCTGCGCGCGCCGCAACCGGTCCACCATCGCTCCGCAGGCGCTGATTCTGATGAACAACGAGTTCGTGCACCTGCAGGCCAAGGCCTTTGCCGAGCGGTTGACCCGCGAAGCCCCCACCGCCCAGGCCCGCGTCGAGCGCGGCTACCAACTCGCCTTTGGCCGGCCGCCCTCCGCGCGCGAAGCCAAGCGCGCCGTCGAATTCATCCAGGCCTCCCCCGCGGGCCTCAACGATTTCTGTCACGCCCTGGTCAACGTCAATGAGTTTGTCTATGTCCCCTAAACGCTTGTGGTCTCGCCGTGAGTTGTTGATGGCCGCCGGCGGCGGTATTCCTGGCCTGGCGCTAGCCAACATGCTGGCGCCAAAACAGCCGCATTTCCCGGCCAAAGCCAAAGCCGTCATCTCGATCTTCTGCTACGGCGGCGTGAGTCACATGGACACCTTCGATCCGAAGCCCATGCTCAAGCAGCGGGCCGGGGAGACGATTCCCGGCAAGAAGGTCGTGCCCTCCCAGGGCAACCCCGGCGGCCTAATGCCCGCGCTATGGGAGTTCAAAAAGTACGGGCAGTCGGGCATGGAAGTCTCGAGCCTGTTCCCCCACGTCGCGCAGAAGGTGGACGAGATCGCCTTCATCCGTTCGATGTACTGCACCTCGAACGACCACGGCCCCGCCCTGTTCCAGATGAACACCGGCTTCATTCAGGCCGGCTATCCGTCCATGGGCAGTTGGCTCACCTACGGTCTCGGTTCGGAGAACCAGAACCTGCCCGGCTTTGTCGTCTTCACCGACCCGCGCGGTGGCCCCATCGGCGGCGCGCCCAACTGGGGCAACGGCTTCATGCCGGCGGCCTATCAGGGCACCCCCTTCCGGCCCACCGGCAACCCGATTGTCGATCTGCGCCCGCCCAAGGACATGACCGACGCCCGGCAGCGCCGCTGGCTCGACTTCGTCGCCAAAATGAACCAGGACCACATCGAACGTAACCCCTTCGATACGGAGCTGAGCGCCCGCATCGAATCCTACGAACTGGCCTACCGCATGCAGACGAGCGCCACCGAAGCCGTCGACGTCGACAGCGAAACGGCCGCGACCAAGAAGCTCTACGGCATCGATGAGCAGCGCACGGAGTACTTCGGCCGCCAGGCGCTGATGGCCCGGCGTCTGGTGGAGCGCGGCGTCCGCTTCGTGCAGCTCTACTCGGGCGGCGGCAACTTCGGCGACAGCTGGGACGCCCACTGGGACCTCAAAGAAAATCACGACCAGCACTGCGGAGAAACGGATAAACCCATTGCCGGCCTCATGACGGATCTGAAGTCCCGCGGCCTGCTCGATTCGACGCTCATCATCTGGCACGGCGAGTTCGGCCGGCTGCCGATCTCGCAGCGGATGAGCGGCCGGGATCACAATCCCTACGGCTTCACGGTGTGGATGGCCGGCGGCGGCATCCGCGGCGGCACCTGCGTGGGTGCGACCGACGAGTTCGGCCTCGAGGCCGTCGAAGACCGCAAGTCCGTCCACGACCTGCACGCGACCATGCTCCATCTGCTGGGCTTCGACCACACGCGGCTGACCTACCCGCACAACGGGCGGAACATGCGGCTGACGGACGTCGAAGGCGAAGTGATCCGGAAGATTGTGGCTTAACGCTCCGTGTCGCGGCGTCGATACGCCGCCGGGCGATCAGGAAACTCGATGCGCGGGCGGCGTGATCCGGCAGTACTTCGTTTAACACGCCGGGCTGAGCGCGCAGACGACCAGCAAGGCGTCCCCGTGTTCGTCTTCCTGTCGCTCCCTGTAACGCGCCGTCTCCCGGTGTCGATACGCGGGCGGCGTGATCCGGCAGCTCCCGGCTTAACGCGCCTGGCTGAGGGCATAGACGGCGAACGAGGCGAGCCAATGCTCGCCTCCGTAGTTGCCGCCGGTGACGTGCGGCAGTGCCGCATCGAGCAGCCGCCGCGCTGCGGCATGCATCGTACGGCGGCGCGTCGAAGCCTCCGGCAGCGCGCCGGCCGCGCCGAATAGACACCACGCCCGGCTCAGGTACAGGCCGTCGAGGTGGACAATCTGGTAGTCGCTGCGGTCCGACACCTCCGGCGCCCGGGTGAGATTCGCGAGGCCAGCCGGCGTCAGGTAGCGCGTGAACCACGGCCGGAACTCGGCCGGCGGCAGCACGCGGCGCATCAGGTCGGCCACTTCGAGCGCGGGCGAAAGAAAGTCCGTGCCGTCCGGTTCCTGCACCGCGGCCACGGCCGTGTTGTTGCCGTAGTAGCCGCGGGCGCGCGCAACAATCAGCGCCTCAAACTTCGCGTCCCCCGTGGCGCGCGCCCAATCGAGCGCGAACACGAGCCCGAAGGCGGTATTGGGATGGACGCCGGTCCGGTTGGGATAGGTCTGCTTGGGCAGGTAGGCGGTCCAGAGTTCTACGATCAGGCTCGTCAACGGCCGCAGGTTTTCGGCCCACTGCCGGCCCTGCGCGTCGTCCCACGTGCGCAGCTCTTCATCGAGCTTGAGCAGCCAGGCCCAGCCGTAGGTCCGTTCAAAAGTGCGCGCGAGCTTGTAGTTCCGGAAGTAGGCCACTTCGCCGGCCAGGGCCGCCGGGGCAAAGCTCGCAGCGAGAATCTCGCGGATCGGCGCCTCCTTGGCGAGGCCTTTCGTCGTCTTGAGCAGGCGCACCAGCATCCAGTGGCCGTGGACGCTCGAGTGCCAATCAAAGCAGCCGTAGAAGGAAGGGTGCAGTTGGCGGGGCGACAGGCGGGCGTCGGCCTCCCCCTCAAGGGTATGGGCGGTCTTGTTCGGATACTCCTGGCGGATGCAGTGGAGCGGGAGTTCGGCCAGGCGAGAAGCGATTTCGGGGGTGAGCATTTGCGCGGCGGCGGGCAGGCTGGCGAGGACCAGAACCGGGAACAGTTTCATCGGTTCTTCTATATTCGCAGGACTGGTAAGCTCTAGCGGATGGCTCGCCTTCTCCTTCTCTCTTTTCTGGCCGTGGCTGCCTTATGGGCGCAGGGCGCCGCGCCCCGCAGTTTCATGGTTCCGATGCGCGACGGCGTCCGCCTGGCGACGGACGTCTATCTCCCCCAAGCCGAAGGCAAGTTCCCGGTGCTCCTGACGCGGACACCCTACAACAAAGCCGGCTCGGCCGCGGCCGTTGCGCCGTTTCTGGCCGCGGGCTACGCCGTCGTCGTGCAGGATGTGCGCGGGCGCTACCAGAGCGAGGGGCGCTGGGTGCCCGTCCGCGATGACCCCAACGATGGCTTCGACACGGCCCAATGGATCGGCGCGCAGCCCTGGTGCGATGGCAACATCGGCACGTTCGGCTCCTCTTACGGCGGCGCCACGCAGCATGCGCTGGCCATTGCCGGCGCGCCGTTTGTCAAAGCGCTGATCCCGCGCAACGCCATGTCGAACTTCGGCCGCTACGGCGTCCGCCACAACGGCGCCTTTGAGCTGCGCTGGTTGAACTGGGTGCTGACGCTGGGCAACCCATCGGGGCCGCGGCATCTGCGGGCGGCAGCCGAGCGGGCAGCTTCCGATCCGGCCGCGGCCCAGGCGCTGGTCGACATGGCCGGCCGCGTGCAGGAGTACGCCCGGGCGCTCCCACTGCGGCCCGGCACCACGCCGCTCCGCTTTGCCCCGGACTACGAGCGGTGGCTCGTCGAGGCGATGGGCCACGGCGACTACGATGCCTTTTGGAAGGATCACGGCTCGAGCGTCGTCGACCATCTGGCCGAGTTCAAAGACATCCCGGCCTACCACGTCACCGGCTGGTACGACTCCTGGGGTACGCCCGCCGCTAACCTGAACTACGTCGAACTCCGCAAGGCCAAAAAGAGCCTGCAGCGGCTGATCATCGGCCCGTGGATCCACAGTTCGGAAAACGCAAGCCACGCCGGCATGGCCCAATTCACGCCCGACGCCGCGCTGAACCTGGCCGAGTTTCAAATCCGCTGGTTCGACCGCTGGCTCAAGAACCTTCCCAACGGCGTCGATACCGAACCGCCCGTCCGGCTCTACGTCATGGGCGGCGGCGATGCGCACAAGACGCCGCAGGGCCGGATCTTCGTGGGCGGCCAGTGGCGCGCCGAGCAGGAGTGGCCGCTGAAGCGCACCGTCTACACGCCCTACTATTTCCAGCCCGGCGGCAAGCTAGGCACGGCAAAGCCGGGCAACGCGGCCCCGGTGACCTATTCGTTCGACCCGTCGAACCCCGTGCCAACGCTGGGCGGCAACATCTCCTCGCAGGGGCCGTTGGCTGCGCAGGGCGCCGCCGATCAGCGCTGCCGCGCCGGCTTCTGGCTCTGCCGCGACGAACTGCCGCTGTCGACGCGGAGCGACGTAGTCGTGTTTGAAACCGAGCCGCTCAAAGAAGCTCTGGAGGTCACCGGACCCCTCCGGGTGAAGCTGTGGGCGTCCACCGACGGCCTCGATACGGACTTCACCGCGAAGCTGATCGACGTCTATCCGCCCAACGCCAGCTTCCCGGCCGGCGTGGATCTGCTCGTGGGCGACAGCATCGTGCGGGCGCGCTACCGCAAGGGTCCGGGCAAGGCGGTGATGATGACGCCCGGCGTCGCCGAAGAGTTCAACCTGGAGCTTTACCCCACTTCACTCGTCTTCGGGAAAGGGCATCGCATCCGCGTCGACATCTCGAGCAGCAACTTCCCGCGCTTCGACGTGAACCCCAACACGGGCGAGCCGCTCAACGCGCAGCGCGGCCAGCGCGTGGCCCGCAACACGATCTACCTCGACGGCGACCACGCCTCCTACATCCTGCTGCCGGTGATCCCGGCCCGCTGACGCGGGCCGGGCGCCCTCCTCCTCAGCGCACAGGCCGAAGCGAGTCCGTTGTGCGCGTGTTCCAGAAGAGCGCACAGGCCGAAGCGAGTCCGTTGTGCGCGAGTTCCAGAAGAGCGCACAGGCCGCGC
>JAINDL010000190.1 GCA_019931245.1 Bryobacteraceae bacterium CoA2 C42 | reverse complement strand
TCAAGGGCTCGGTGGATCAGCACTAAACTAAATCCAGATTCGAATCATTCAGCTTCGGCTGAAAGCCTTTCAAGCGTAAGCATGTCAGGCTCGCCGGCGAAGTATTTCTGTAACACATCGTCAAAGACCCTTTCATGGGGAGTAATGCTTCTAAACAAGGTCATCGAAGACCGAATCTTCATATCGTCCGGGCTGCCCAAGATCTGGCGAATCGTCAACCCCTCCACAGAGAGAACAAACTGCGCACACTCTCGAAGCCGCGGCCCCAAAATTGGGTGCCTCAAATACGCAGCAGCTTCCAGGGACGAAGAAATGCCGAACTCTTCCGCCTTTGGGCTGAAGCCCAAACCACGAAGCTGCAACGATCTCGGACCAGCCCAGATTTTTAGTGGCGAGCCACGCGATAAAGTCGGGGACGCCGACGGCTCGAAGACCCGTCGTTCGCATTGGGACAAGGTACTCGGTTACGAAGTCTGATAGCAATGGTTCGGCGCGCGCGGTGACCCAATAGTAGATCGGGCGAAGAGTTGCCGGTGACGCATCGACGTCTTCGAGCGCCCTCAAGAGCCTCCAGACACCAGGGATCGGGCCCTGAACAAATCGGGGAAGGAAGATCCGATTGAGCACATCGACCACCCGCGAACGGGTGACCTTGCCCAGTGGATTGGCCCGGATTACCGCTTCCCTATTGTGATCCGTTGACGCATCGGTCCACAGCCGCACGAGCTGGCGCATTTCGGGAATCAGGGCGCCGCCCTTCTGAATTCGACTGGTATAAACGGGACGGAAGACCGGCATCCTATTCAGCCTACAGGAACAGAATAGACGTTTCGCGAAAATTCCAGCGGCGTCACAATAGAAGAAGGCGAGCGCGAGTCCTTCTCGCCACCCCCACGATGGCCCTAACGCTCAACCAATCCTCGGCCAAAATCTTCCGCATAACCCATAGGGCCAACCTGCCCTGGATCCTGGATAACGGGTTGCACGCTCGGAATGGAACGCTTCAAGACCCCCACTTTCGGAACATCGGCCTGCCGGACTTGATTGACCGCCGATCTCGACGCACCGTTCCCGTAGCGCCAGGAGGAACTCTCCACGACTACGTCCCCTTCTATTTCACTCCCTTCTCCATCATGATGTTTAACATCTGCACGGGGCATGGCGTCGCGCCGGTTCCCAGACAGGACATTCTGATTCTGGTCTCCACGCTGCATCATGTCGCCGCCGCCGGTGTGCGATTCATCTTTACGAACCAGCACGCCTATCCCGAAATGGCCGAATACTTCACCCGCATGGAGAACCTGAATCGCATCGATTGGTCCCTCCTGCAAAGCCGGGATTTCCGCCACGACTCCGAAGACCCCGCCAAGAAAGAGCGCTATCAAGCCGAAGCGCTGCTCTGGAAGCACGTGCCCCTGAGCGCCATACAAGGCGTTTGCTGTTTTGATCAGCAGGTCCTGGGCGATATCCAGCACCAGATCCAACAGCGGGGCATTGACTTCAAAGCGGCCGCCCAGCCACAGTGGTACTTCTAATGCTTCGTTTGCTCACAGGCAATTTGCTCGACGCCCCCACCGAGGCGCTCGTGAACACCGTCAATACGGTCGGTGTCATGGGCAAAGGCATCGCGCTCATGTTCAAAGAAGCCTTCCCCGGCAACTTCGCCGCCTACGCCGCCGCCGTCAAGCAAGGCAACGTGCAGGTCGGCCGCATGTTCGTCACGGAACGGGATTCTCTCGATGGCCCCCGGTTCCTGATCAACTTTCCCACCAAACAGCATTGGCGCAACCCCTCCCAGCTTCAATGGGTCATCGATGGCTTGCAGGATCTGCGCCGAGTTATCGAGGAGCGGCAGATCCGTTCCATCGCGCTCCCTCCCTTGGGCTGTGGCAACGGCGGGCTCGATTGGGCCATCGTCCGCCCCGAAATCGAGAAAGCTCTGGGATCCCTGCCCGATGTCGACATCTGGGTCTACGAGCCAACCGAGAAGTACCAAAACGTAACGAAGCGCAGCGGAGTCCTCCAGCTCACCCCCGCCCGTGTCCTCATTGCGGAAATGGTCCGCCGCTACTCCATACTCGGGATCGAATGTACCTATCTCGAAGTGCAGAAGATCGCCTGGTTTCTAGAACGATCCATCCAGTCTTTGCAGGTCGCCGACCCGCTCGATCTCCGGTTCGCCGCCGACAAGTACGGCCCATACTCGGATCGCTTGCGGCACCTCTTGGATGCTCTCGACGGCAGCTACCTGCATTGCAACAAGCGGCTGAGCGATGCCGGTCCGTCCGATACCATCTGGTTCGACCAGGAGCGGCGCCCCTATATCGACCTCTACCTGAAGCAGGAATCGGCCCTGCCCCTCCGTCGCGTCCTCGATCGCGCCGAAGAGTTCATCGAAGGCTTTCAGTCGCCCCTCGGGCTCGAACTCCTGGCGACGCTCGATTGGCTGATCGTCAGGGAGAACTGTCCTCCCACTCGCGAAGGAATCCGCGCCGGCCTGGCCCACTGGCCCGCCGGCCCCGCCGCCGCCCAACGCAAACAGAAACTGTTCACCGATCGTCTGATTGACCTTGGCTTGGGCCAACTGAACAGAGTGCAGGCCAACGCAAACTCCCCAGGGGCCCGCGGTTAGCGTTATCCTGACTCGTCTCCCCCCCGGCGACGAACGGCGAAGGGCTCCCGAAGCGAAGGAAGACAAAGAACAGAAGTGATCGTCGTTATGGGGCCGCGTCCTTGGCGTTCTTTCCCGCCGCCGCCGCAATCGCCGCTCAGGCTGGGTCGCTTCGGCGAGACTGGCGCCCCAAAGCCATACCCTCCCCCATACAGACGTCACCATCGCGGCAGTGGCCCTAGCGAACGGACTCGCCCCACTCATTGATAACCGGAAACTTTTCCCCATGCCGGAGCTCAGTCTAGTTCCGCTCCCCCGAGACAAATTGACACATACTGTCCCCAATACCGAGGGGCCGTTGACGACCTCCTCATTACAACCCGCGCCATCCAGTTGAATACAGACCTAACCTGCAGTTGGAACCCCGCCATTGCAGCGGCTTGGTGCCCACGTTGCGCTCCGGCTGAACCAGCGAACCCCCTCCCGCTGCGGCGCCCCGGGGCTTCGAGCCCCGGGCCACCGCCCTCACCCCGCCGCCGCGTTCACGCCTCCTCGAAAAATATTTTGCGCCCGCAACTCACTCATTCCATTACCCGCCCACCCCAGCCGCCACCCCGCCCCACCCCGATTTCCCTTGACCCCCTGTGCTACCTTCAAACTGTAAAAGGCGCTCGTTGCCGAAATCCCCTGCCGGGGGATTCCCGCAACAGCGCCTTTTGCCGTTCTAACTGACTGACTAACTAACAAAATAACAGGAGGTAACCCATGGCCAACCAACCCCTCACCGAGGAACAAAAGGCCCGCCGCGCGGCCACCGCCCGAGCCAACGGCGCCAAAAGCCGCGGACCCAAAACCGCCAACGGCAAATACATCAGCTCACTCAACTCCATCGTCACCGGCGAACACCTCGGCAAACTCGAAGCCGACGTACCCGGCTTTCTCATCGCCCTCCCCGAGCCGGACAAAAATCGCTATCGCCAACTCCTCCAAAACAACGTCCGCCACATGCAGCCCCGCTCGGAGGCCGAACTCGACGCCGTTCGCTACCTCTCGCTGCATCAGTTTCAACTCCACCGGCTCGAACGCATCGAAGAAAACCTCCGCCAGATTCACCATGGCGAAATGCTCGGCCGCTATCCCGACTTCGACTACCTCGATCACGAATGTGGCGCCTACAAAAGCGGCATCGAGGACGAAAAGGTCTGGCGCGCGCTCAACCGGGACCGTCGCTCCCACGAAGGCTCCATCCGTCACTATCGCCGCGAGTTCCAGCAGTTGCGCAAACACTGCCCGCTCGCCGTCCCTGAGCCC
>JAINDL010000047.1 GCA_019931245.1 Bryobacteraceae bacterium CoA2 C42 | reverse complement strand
GTTGGTTCATCACCCACGCCGCAGGCTTATAAGTCCTTTAATGGGTATCGCGGGGGCGTTCTCATCCGCGCGGCGCGGCCGCGCGCCACGAGACCTCACTCGGCGCGGATATCGCGGAATCTGGCCCCGACGGGTGGTCTTTTGGTGAGCAGGGGTGGGTCATTTCTCGCGAGCGCCGAAGGCCTGAAAGCGCCGGAACTTCGGGACATCACCCAACTCCTGCGCGTAGGCGATCTGCGTATGATGGCCCGGCACGGCCTCGTGCAGGCTCCGCGCCATCATCTCCCACTTCGGCCGCAGCTCCGGCTTGTACAGGTTGACGTGATACATCCCGGCGCGGGATCCATCCCCGGCCGGGGACTGGTAGTAGGCCACCGTCGTGTCGGGCGCGATCTCGGCTGGAATCGGTTCCACCCCGTAGGGCATCCGCGGCAGCTTCCCGAACAGCTTGACGAGCGTCGGATCGATCCGCTTGGCCACGGCCCGGTAACGGGCCAACAACTCGGCGCTGGAGGGGTAGAAGAACCGCGAATCGGTCCGGAGATGGTGAAAAAACTCGGGCAACGTCCCGGAAAATCCCGTCTTGCGCATTACCCCGTGCATCTCGCCCCGGATGCGGGCCACTTCGCCAAGGCCGATCTCGTGAATCTCGTCCGGGGTCAGGCCCGTGGTCGTGAAGCTGCGCGCGAAATCGGCATAGAGCCGGGCTCCCTCCGGCGCCTGCCAGATGCCGGCTCCGTCGTAGCACGCGGGAAGGTACTCGGTTTCGAGGAAACGAGCGAAACGGCGCAGGCGGGAAAGACAGCCGTCTCGATGACGAGTTTGGCTTCGTTTCGCAAAACGGGTGGTTGAGAGGAAAACGGCGCGAGAAACGGGTTGGACTGCAGCTGCCGCTCGATCTGCGCGGGAACGCGCTGCATGACGATCTTCGGCTGCACGAGCCTCCGCCGCATCCCCTCCCGCATCAGGGCCATGGTCTGGTCCATGTACACCGGAAAGGCGCGGAGCCGGGCCAGCCAGTCCCGGTAGTCCCGTTCGTCGCGAAAGTGCAACAGATTGGCCAGATCGGCGGTGTTCTGAATCCCGTCGCGCATGTTAACGGGCACAAACCGCCAGCCCAGTTCGTACTCCTCGATCTGCTCGGAGAGCATCCGCTCGAACGCGGCGCGATTCACGGCCTGCGCCGGCCCCGGCGGGATGGCCCGCAGCCGCGCCAATGCAGCTTTGGTATCGCGATAGTCCCGCTCGAGCGCCGCCGGCGAGAGATCGGGCCAGCGCTAGGCGTAGCGCCGGTCGCCCATGGTGGAAGCAAAAACGGGAGAGATCCGCAAGGATCGCTCCCGTTCCTGTTCGAACAGTTTCTCCAGATCCTGCCCCGCCAAGGGCCCAGCTAGGGCGCCAGCGAGGAGGAACCGGCGCATTACTTGGCGCCGGGGGTCGCCTTCTTGGCCGGAGCGGGCGCCGCCGCGGGCGCGGCCCCCGGAGCGTTCTTGTCGTAGAGGCCCACTACTTCCCGCGTGATATCGATCGAGGTAGCCGCGTACAGCACCGGGCTCTGCTGCGAACTGACGTCGATGATGATCGCAAAGCCATTGTCGGTGGCGTACTTGTCAATGACGGCCATGATCTTACCGCCCAACTCGCCGAGTACCTTCTGCTGTTCGGCGTCCACTTCCGCCTGGAAGTCTTCGGCATCGCGCTGCAGGGATTTCTGCTTGGCGTCGATATCGCGCATCAGCTTGTTCTTCACGTCCTCGCTGGCCGTATTCGAAGAGGCGCGGAGCTGGTTCTGCAACGCCGCGATATCGGCCTGCTTCTTTTCCACTTCCTTGCGCCGCGGCATGAACTTCTCTTCAAGGGCCTTGGCGGCGGCCTGACCGTCTTTGGTACCGATAATGGCGTTCTGGATGTGGATGATACCGACCTTGGAGGGGGCGGTTTGAGCGAAAAGGCTGATTCCAGCGCCCAACAAGAGGGCGGGCAGCCACAAGATCTGGCGATTCACAGTGGGAAAGCTCCTGGATTACGTTAAGTTGATTGTACTAGAAGGTTCGGCTGATGGTGAATCGGAACACGCGCCGCCGTTCGAAGAACGGAGTCGCCTGCCCCCACTGCACCACGGAATTAACAAAGGTCTGCTGGTTGGGGAACTGCGACCGATCGAGTACGACGGGCGGCTGCAGGAAGGTTTGTACGATGGTCGGGTTGTATGCCCAATAGAAACGGAAGGGAGCGTTCACCACCGGCATCATGATCTGCATCTCAAGACCGGTCGACATGCGCATCCTTTCGGTTTCCCTATTCACTGGAATCTGCTGATTGAAACCCGCCTGCGGGAACAGACTGTTCAACTCCTCCACGCGGCGCGGGTTGAGGCGGAGTTGATTCTTGAGGGAGATGCGGTTCACACCGGCATCAAAGAAGGCGGCGAGAACCACCGGTCCAAAGATCGGAATCCGGTATTCCAAGTTACCGACCATCTGGGTATCTCCGCCCGTGGTGGTCAACTGATAGACGGGGATTCGCTGCGCGACCGGGACAAAGGTCTCAACGCCGTCCTGCAATACCTTTTGTAACCGGGCGGATCCATCATCGTTCAGCACGGCCACACTGGCCTCGCTCGGGATGAAGGAGATCGGGGAGATCCCCCAGATGTCAAATCCGCGGATGTCGTTTTCACCGCCCATGAAGATGCGGTTAAACGGAGGCGCCACCCGGCCACCGTAGCCGGAGATCAGCCGACCGAGGCCGCGCATACCGATCACATGGCCCTTCTTCAAGCCGCTGCGGAAATAGGTCGCGCTGATGGTCGGTTCCACCATATTGACGTTACCGCCCATGAAGGTGCCCGCGAAGGTGGTAGAGATAAACAGGCTCCGGCCCCGCGTCGGGGTGATCGGATGATCGACCGTGTTGTAGGTGTAGGAGGGGATCACCTTACTCGTGCGAATGCCGTCCAACTGGTTGGGCCCGTCGGTGCGCTGGAAGGAGAGGAAGTTAAAGTAGTTGGTCGATGCCTCGGACAGCGTCTTCACCGTGGAGACGTCATAGCCGTAGGTCATGCTGACGCGGGCGAACGAGCGCTTCAACTGCGTCGAGGCGAAGGCCGTGAAGCCCATGCCGTTGGTGACGTAGTTGAGCAGGTTCTGCGTACCGAGCGCCTGGTAGTAAGGGATGAGGTTCCGGCCCGACAGCAGCGACACTTCCCGGCCCTGGTCGTAGTTGAACCGCTGCATATAGACGGTGAAGCCGGCCTGAATCGGCTTATCGAACAGGTAGGGTTCCGTAAACGAGAAGGTCACGTCCCGGATGCGGTCGCCCAACTGGCTACTGATGCCGAGCGTCTCGCCCAACCCGAGAAAGTTGTTGGTCGAATAACCAAATGACACGAACGAACCCGAGATACCGGAGACGCCGCCCGACAACTGCACGGAGTTTCTACCCCGCTCTTTCACCTTCAGCGTGATATCGACGGTGTTGGTCCGGGTGTCGCGTTTGATCTCGGCGGCTTCGTTCTCTTTGAGCGCCTCGAAGTAGCCAAGCTGGTTCAGACGGAGCAGCGAAAGCTCCCACAACCGCGTCGAGTACTGGTCGCCTTCGTCGACAAGAAGTTCGCGACGGATCACCTTGTCGCGGGTAGTCACGTTGCCGGAGAAGTCAATTCGGCGCACAAAGAACTGCTTACCCTCATCGACGTTGATGGTCAGATCGATCTTATCCGTGCCGAGTTGCGGCTGGATGTCGGGCTCGGGCACCATGTCGATGTAGCCAAACTCCCCGTAGAGCTTCCGGATCTGCTCCATGCCCTTGCGCAGTTTCGCGATCGAGAAGACGTCTCCCGTCTTCATGCCATACACCTGGGGCAGAATCGCCTCGGGTGTGCGGAAGAGTTTCATGCCGACCGCGTTGAGCTTGTTCAGCCGGTAGAGCCGGCTCTCTTCAATGGGAATCGTGACATCGGCCCGTTTACCCGGCTTGTTGGGGTAGAACAGCGGGATGCGGAACCCCTTGCCGCCCACGTCGCGAATTTTCACCGTGTGATCGCCGGTGCGGGTGGTAAAGTAACCCTTCTCCTGATAGAAGTTGACGATCATCTGCTTGTCCTGCTCGAGTTTGGTGGAGTCAAACGTCTTGGCGAACAGGTTTTCGAACAGAATCGAACGGGGAATCCCGACCGGACGCAGGCTGCGCATGGCGCGACGGACCGCCCGGTCCGAGAAAACCTTATTGCCTTCGAGGTTGAGAGCGCCGACCTTTACCTTGGGACCCTCATCCACTTTGAAGACAACCTCCATCGACGAGGGAGGAATCTGCCGGAGGTCGGGTTCCACGGTAGCGTACTGGCGGCCGCGCTCGGCGAGATACTCTTTGAGGACAACGGCGGCCCGCTGCACTTTATTCGGGTCGTACTGCGCTTCGACCGATAGGCCGACGCGGCGCTCCTTGAAGCGGTCGAGAATCTCAGAAACAGTGAGCGACTTGGCGCCCTCATACCGGATGGAACGAACAATGCGGCGTTCGACGACCACAAAACGGATGATATACCCGGTCCGGCCGGGTTCGCGTTCGAGCACGATATCGTCGAACCGCCCTGTGTTCCAGAGGGACATGAAGTCGCGGTGCAGGGCATCTTCGTCGATCTTGTCCCCCTTCTTTGAGAAGATCATGGCGCGGAGGGTATCCTGCGGGACGCGCCGCGCGCCGCGGAACTCGATGAGTTCAATCACGTCATCCACCTCGCCTGGCTTGGCGGGAGCTACCAGACCCGGCTTGACGGGGGCGGGCTTGGGAGCTTCCGTGGGGGCCGTAGGGACGGTCTCAAACGGGTTCGGAGGCTTGGGAGCGGTCGTTTGCGGAGGCGTTGCCGCGGAGGGCGTCGCAGGGACGGCTTCAAACGGATTCGGGGCCTTGGGGGCAGCGGGCTTCGGCGCGGGAGTCTGTGGGGGTTGCTGCGCGCGAACCAAGCTAGGCCCAGCGAGGTCCACGATCAGCGCAAAGAGGAGCAGGCGTACGAGCCCGGAAGAAAGCATGAAGCGATAGATCCTTTTCACTTTGCGACTCTCGGGGGACGCGCCGGCAAGCCAACTGGTTTCACTGGCGCCGACTGGTTCACTGGCAAAGACAATATAAGACAGACCTGACCTGAACACACAAAGAGTCCATTGTACCTGAAGCTACGCAACGAAGCCGCAGCCGATCACGGCTGCGGCCCGGTTTTTTACAAAGCGGTTTGGACTACCAGCGGTTGCCCTGCCGGCCGCCGCCGCCGCCGCCGCCACTCCGGCCGCGGTAGCCGCCGCCGCCGCCGCGATCTTCCTTCGGACGGGCTTCATTGACGTTGATGGCGCGTCCATCGAGTTCGCGGCCGTTCAGCGCGGCGATCGCGTTCTCCGCTTCGGCCTTCTGGGCCATCTCGACAAAACCAAACCCACGGGCTTTTCCGGTTTCGCGGTCCGTGACAAGGCTGACGCGATCCACGCTGCCGAACTGCTCGAACAACGCGCGGAGTGTCTGCTCAGTGGTGTGAAAACTCAGGTTTCCGACAAAAATATTAGTCATTTTACTTTCCTTGAGAAATGCAGCGCGGCTGGTTGGGCAGGATCGAACGATGGGAATGAACCGAACACAACAACAGATGCTACAGATCTTAAAAATACCACGGCGGAGAGCCTTGCGGGTTAGAGGGCCTCAATCTCCTCTTCAAGCTGCTGTTTGCGCACCAGATCCGCAAAGTAGCCCCGGCGCGCCAGCAACTCTTTCGCCGTACCCATCTCGGCAATCGCGCCGCCGACCAGCACGACGATGCGGTGGGCGTAGCGGATCGTCGAGACACGATGCGAAATCAACAGTGTCGTGCGGCCTTTCATGACGGCGCCCAGCCCGGCGAGAATCCGCGCCTCGGTGACGGTATCGACGCTCGACAGCGCATCGTCGAGAACCAGAATCCGGGGATCGCGCAGAATGGCCCGCGCAATCGCCACGCGCTGGCGCTGACCGCCAGACAGGGTGATGCCACGCTCGCCGATCCGGGTATCGAGGCCGGCGGGAAATCCCGCCACCTCCTCCGCCAGCCCGGCGATGGCGATGGCGCCCGCCAGTTCTTCTTCGCTGGCCCCCGGCCTTCCAAGCGTAAGGTTCTCCCGCAGCGTCATCGAGAACAGGAACGTCTCCTGCGGCACGATGCTGATCTGCCGCCGCAGCGCCTCCGGATCGTACTCCCGGACATCCACCCCATCGATCCGAACCGTACCGCCCGTTGGATCAAGTAGGCGGGGCACCATCTGCGTCAGCGACGTCTTTCCGGCGCCGGTGGGACCCACAATCGCGACCGTCTCACCCGGCGCCACCCGAAAACTCACCGCGCGCAGCGCCTCGCCGGCCGGGTACAGGAGGGTAATGGCCTCGAACTCAATCTCGCCCGCCAGGACCCCGGGCACGGGGCGAGGCTGCACCGGGGCGGCGATTGACGGCGCTACGTTCAGCATCTCGCGGATTCGGGCGAGCGATGCCATCCCGCGCTGCATCAGATTGATCACCCAGCCCATGGCGATCATGGGCCAGATCAGCATGCCGACGTAGGTCTGAAACATGACGAAGCTTCCGAGAGAGATCCGGCCTTCGAGCACGCGCACGCCGCCGGCCCACAGCACAATCAGGAAGGCGATGCCGGTCAGCGCGTGCAGCAGCGGCTCGAAGACCCCGGTGGTGCGAACCAGTTCGAGATTGCGGCGGATGTAATCCTGGTTGAGATCGGCAAAGCGGGTCCGCTCGGCCTCGCCCTGCTCGTAAGCGCGCAGCAGCCGCATACCGGCAATGGACTCCTGCACCCGGCTGGAGATCGTCGAAAACACTGTCTGGATCTCCTCAAACCGGGTGTGAATGCGCTGGCCGTAAAACACCACCAGGAAGCTGATCACCGGCGCCGGAGCGAGCGCGGCGAGGGTCAGCACGGGATCAGCGGCGACCATCACGGCAAAAGCCAGCAGAAAGACCAGCAGCGTTTCGGCGCAGTACATCAGCCCCGGACCGGCCATCATGCGCACGGCGTTGAGGTCGTTGGTCGAGCGCGCCATGATGTCGCCGGTGGGGAACCGGGCGTAGAAATCGCGGCTCATCGTCAGCAGATGGGCCAAAATATCGTTTCGCAGATCGTATTCCAGATCGCGCGAAACTCCGATCAGGATCCACCGTTTCCAATACTGAAAGACGCCTTTGCTCAGCGCCAGACCCAGCAGCGCGGCCGCTGCCTGGACGGTCACCAGCCAGGGTTCGCCGGCCGTGATCGAGTCGATGCCCCGCCGGATCATCAGCGGTAGCGCGGCGCCGAACGCGGCGTTGAGCACCAGCGCACCCAGGCCCAGCAGTAGCTGCCGGCGGCGGCGATCGAGATAGGGCCAGAGAAACCGGATGGCGGACCACATGAGGCTACAGCCCGATCCAGTTGGCGAAGGTCTTGGACCATTCCATGAAGAGGTTCTTCTGGTCCTGCCGGCGAAGCCACCAGTCGGCAGGGCGAAACTCGCGGGCCGCGGCCGCCATCATGTGAATTTCCGGCTCCTGCGCCACGGCACGAAAGATACGTCCCGCCCGCCGGGTGTGAAAGTTGCTGGTGACGACCAGGATGCGCTTGAAGCCCAGGCGGCGGAACTCCGGCAGGTAGCGCTCCGCCTCATCGCGGGTCGACTTGCAGTCGTTTTCAAGAGCGAGAAACGTCACATCGGTGTATCCGCGCCGCCGGGCGAATTCGATCGAAAGGTCGCTTTCGTAGTGATCGAAGATACCGGACGGGCCGCTGACGTAAACCTTGGGCGCATAGCCCTGCCGGGCCAATGCGGCGGCGTGTAGAATCCGCTCGCCGTACTGGTCTCCACCAAGGACGAAAATCGCATCGGCCCGGCGCGGAGCTTCGGCGCAAATCAGAATCCACGCAAGCACGGGCAGCCACTGGGCATGAAGCAGGACCAACGCCAGAACGAGACCCAACGGCCAGGCGGCACGCCGCGAAAGGCGCACGCGAGACTACTTCTCGTCCGGCTGGCGGGTATCGAGATGACCAACCGTCTTGAGCAGTTGGTAGAGCCGTTCTACCTCCACCTCATCTTCGCGACGGAGTAACTGGACGCGGGGCAGATCGGCGGGCTTGGCCGCTTCGGGGGGCGACAGGACGATACCCCAGAACTGGCGGTAGGGGACATTGTCGATCAGAGCCTCCCGGGCGTTCCGCCGCAGGTGGCGCAACAGAGAGTTCGCATCGTCCAGATTGCCCGGAAAGACAATCACAATCCGCTCTTCATCCAAAAGGGTTACCAAGACAACCAGCGGGGAAATCCATCCCGTGCGATCCACCCGGGTAATTGAAGACCATGCGATCGACCGTTCCCCGATCAGCAGCGCCTGATCCTGAATCTCGATCGCCGGCCGGAAGGCCAGTAACAGTACGGCGCCCGCGGTGATCAAGAACAGTACCGAGGCGACCAGGGCGGCGGGCCATTGCGCCGCAAACACCGTGGAGATCACCGCGAGGGCGGCTGCAACGAGACCGGCCCACAAATACTGCTTCGAAGGCGTGTAGCGCATAGCGGTAGTTCTACCTATATTTAGACTATATCCGGGCCGGGAAATCGTCAATTCATTTTATAGCCCGCAAGCCAAGCCAAGCGTACCGCGCCCCGCTCACAACAATCGCGCCAGCGCTGATCCTGAAAAAAACATGAGGGTAAAAGTCCAGGAATACCGCAGCCACCGTACACATCAGAACAAATGTATTCGCTTTTCCAAGGCGGGACGGAGGAAATTCCCGCACCCCTTTCCACCGATGCAGCGCCCAGGCCGCCAGTAAAATGGCGCCGTCCCGGCCAAGCGCCATCGCCACCAGCCAAAACGGCATCGCGCCCACAACCCACAGCGCCACAAATCCACTGCCGACCAGCAGTTTGTCGGCAATCGGGTCCATAATCGCCCCGAAGCGCGACTCCAGCTTCCAGCGCCGCGCCATCCAGCCGTCAATGCTGTCGGTCAACGCAATCAGAAAAGAGACCAGCAGCGCCCAGGAGAACCGGCGGTCGAGGATCAGCCACACAACCGGCGCGGTCCCCAACAGGCGGAGGACCGTCAAAATATTAGGAATGTGCCGAAACACAACTCAGCCAGCCATCCTCAAACGACCAAGGCATGTGCCGTGCGGGCCGCCAACTGGTCGAACGCCACCATCTCATAGAGCGAGCTATCCTGCATGATCCGGGCCACGAGGGCGGCATGCATGGCGTGACCGGCCCGCTCTGCAATGACGTGGCCGAGCAAAGGACGGCCGATCAGAGCCAAATCGCCAATGAGATCGAGAATCTTGTGGCGGCAGGGTTCGTCCGGATAGCGCAATCCTCCGGGGTTCAAAACCTGTTCCCGGTTGAAGCAAACGGCGTTGGTCAGGTCCGCCCCCCGAATCAAGCCCATGTTGCGCATCTGGTCGAGCTCATACTCAAAACCAAAGGTGCGCGCCGCGGCGATCTCGGCGGCATAACCTTCCGGGGTCAACTCCATCTCCATCGACTGCCGGCCCACCAGGGGATGGTCAAAGTAGATTTCGCAGGAGAGTAGAAACGAATCCGCCGGAAGAATCGAAATCCGCTTGTTGCCTTGCTCGACAGTCACTGGCTTCACGATCCGCAGATACTTCCGCCTCTTTTTCAACGTCTGCCGGCCAGCCTGCTCGAGCAGTTTGACAAACGGCAAACCCGAGCCGTCCAGAATCGGCACCTCGAGATTGTCGATATCAATATACGCGTTATCGACGCCCATCGAGTAGAGAACACTCAGCAGATGTTCGGTCGTCGAAATCAGCACGCCCTGCCGCATGAGACTGGTGGCGTAGGAGACGCGCGCCACATACTGCCAGCTGGCCGGAAGTTCGAAGTCCGAAAGGTCCGTTCGCCGGAAAACGATACCGGTACTCGCCGCCGCCGGGCGGATCGTAATCGTTACCGGAACCCCGCTGTGGAGCCCAACGCCTTGAGCCGAGACTGGCCGTGCAACCGTTGTTTCGAAACGCAAACCGAAGAATACCAAAAACGGTAATCAATTGAAAGTAAAATAGTTACATAGGGAAAAATGTGTCTTTCCGGCAACATGTGAGGTGATCCAGACACATTGGAGTATCCTGGAGGCGATGCAGCGCCTCTTCCTGATCGACTCGTTCGGCTACATTTTCCGGGCCTACTACGCCCGCATGCGCATGAATGCCCCGCCCATGCGGACCTCGGCCGGCGTACCCACCGAAGCGGTCTTCATCTTCCACAACATGTTGAAGAAGCTGCGCGAGAAGTACCATCCGGAATACCTCGCCGCCGTTTACGAGTCGCTCGGCCCCACCTTCCGCGAAACCGAGTTCGCCGCCTACAAGGCCAACCGCACCGAAACCCCGCCGGACCTGCTCGCCCAGGTGCCGCTCGTCAAGCGCCTGCTCGAGGCGCTGCGAATACCCGTGCTCGAATTCGATAGCTTTGAAGCCGACGACGTCATCGGCACGCTGGCCCGCCGCGGGCAGGCCGCCGGCCTTGAAGTGGTGATCGTCTCCTCGGACAAGGACATGCTCCAACTGGTCGGCCCGGGCGTCTCCATGCTCAACCCGGCCAAGGACGACACGCTGTACGACCGCGAGAAGGTGAAGGAGTTCATGGGTGTCTGGCCCGAGCAGGTGGCCGACCTGCTCGCGCTGAAGGGCGATGCCATCGACAACATCCCGGGCGCCCCCGGCATCGGCGACAAGGGCGCCGTTGCGCTGCTGGAACAGTACGGTACGCTCGACAACCTGCTCGCCGAGGGCCCCAACCTAACCAAGAAAACCTACCGGGAGGCGCTGACGACGCACCGCGAACAGGTGGAGTTATCGAAGCGCCTCGCCACCATCCACTGCGAGGTGCCGCTCGAACTGTCGCTCGAGGCGCTCGCGGCCGCCACCCCGGACCGCCCCACGCTCGAGGCGTTCTACCGCGAAATGGAGTTCTTCTCCTTCCTCCGCGACCTGGCGCCGGAGCCGGTGAAGGTAGCCGAGGATTACGCCCCCATCGCCGCCGAAGAGCTCCCCGGCTGGGCCGGGGAGGGGCCGGTGGGCGTGGCGCTGTTCGACGGCCAACTGGGCGTGGCACGGGCGCCCGGCGAGGCCCGCGCCTGCCCGTCGCTCGCGTTTCTCCAATCGGATACGCCCAAGATCGCCCACGATCTGAAGGCCCTCTACACCGCCGACCCCGCCGCCCGGCGCCTCACCCGCGACCTGCTGCTTGAAGCCTTTCTCCTCACCGCCGACTCCGGCAACGCCGCCTTCGAGGCGTTGTGCGAGGTCTATCTGCACCAGAAGCCGGGCGCCCGCGCCGACCAGCGCGCCGACCTCACCCTGCGCCTGGCGGAAAAGCTGGGCCCGGAGATCGACAAGATCGGCGCCCGCGAAATCTACGAATCCATCGATCTGCCGCTGGTGCCCGTGCTCGCCGCCATGGAACGTACCGGGGTGCTGATCGAGCCCAAGCAACTGGGCGTGATGTCGGCCAAGCTGGAGACGGTGATTGATGGGCTGACGCGCGAGATCCACGGCCTGGCCGGGCGCGAGTTCAACATCAACTCGCCGCAGCAGCTGGGCAAAGTCCTCTTTGAAGACCTCAACCTCCCCGCCCCGACCAAGGGCGGCAAGAAGCAGATCTCGACGGCCGCCGATGTGCTCGAGGGCCTCGCCCACCCGATCGCCGCCCGCGTGCTCGACTACCGCGGCCTCGTGAAGCTGAAGGGCACCTACGTCGACGCGCTCCCCGCGCTGATCCGGCCCGAAACCGGCCGCGTCCATACAACCTTCCAGCAGACGGGCGCGGCGACGGGCCGCCTGTCGAGTTCGAACCCGAACCTGCAGAACATCCCCGTCCGCACCGAACTCGGCCGGGAGATTCGCGCCGCCTTCATCCCGCCGCCCGGCTGGAAGCTGGTCGTCGCCGACTACTCGCAGATTGAGCTGCGCCTGCTCGCGCACATGTCGGGCGATGCGGTGCTCGTCGATGCCTTTCAGCACGGCGAGGACATCCACACGCGCACGGCGGCCGAGGTGTTTGGCGTCAACGCGGCCTTCGTCACCCCGGAGATGCGCCGCGGCGCCAAGGCCGTCAACTTCGGCATCGTCTACGGCCAGACGGCCTTCGGCCTGGCGACGGCGCTCGGCATCCCGAAGCACGAGGCCGAGAGGTACATCAAGGCCTATTTCGCCCGCTACTCCGGGGTGAAACAGTTCATTGAGACGACCATTGCCGCGGTGCGCGCCAAAGGCTACGCCGAAACGCTGTTCGGCCGCCGGCGCCCCATTCCCGATATGGACAGCCGCAACCCGAACGCCCGGTCGTTTGCCGAGCGCACGGCGGTGAACACGCCGCTGCAGGGCTCGGCCGCCGACCTGATCAAGCTGGCGATGATCCGCATCGCGGCGGCGCTCGCGAGCCGGCAGTTCGCCGCCCGGATGATTCTGCAGGTGCACGACGAACTCGTCTTCGAGGCCCCGCCCGAGGAGGTCGCGGCGCTGACCGAACTGGTCAAGACCGAGATGGAGTCGGTCCGCGAGTTCGCGGTTCCGCTTGTTGTCGACACCGGAGTAGGGGACAATTGGCGCGATGCGAAATAGCGCGATGCGAAAGATATGGATTCCCGCCCTCGCTCTGCTGGCGGCCTGCGGCCCGGCGAAGGTGGCCGAAAAGCCGAAGCCTCCCGTGCCGGCGCCGGAGCAGTTTTCGGTGCGATTTGAGACCTCGAAGGGCGATATCGTCGTTGCCGTGAACCGCGCGTGGGCGCCGCTCGGCGCGGATCGGTTCTACGAACTCGTGCAGGAGAAGTTCTATGACGAGCAGAAGTTCTTCCGCGTCGTGCGCGGCTTCGTGGCGCAATGGGGCATCCACAAAGATCCGAAGACGAACCGGCTATGGGCGGGCCGGGAGATCGTCGATGATCCGGTGAAGCAGAGCAATCTGCGCGGCACGCTCACCTTTGCCACCCGCGGCCCCAACACGCGCTCGACGCAGCTGTTCTTCAACCTGCGGGATAACGCCGCGCTCGACCGGGACGGCTTCGCGCCGATCGGCAAGGTAACCGAGGGGCTCGCGGTGCTCGATCAACTCGCCTTCGTCTACGGCGACATCGCGCCGCTCGGGCCGGGGCCGGATCCGAAGCTCGCGCAGCAGGAAGGCAACGCGTACTTTGAACGGACGTGGCCGCGCCTCGATACAATTAAGAAAGTCACAGTCGTTCGCTAAGGAGCTCTCATGGACCGTCGCGATTTTCTCCACTCCACCGCTGCCGCTCTCGGCACCTCGGTCTCGGCGCTGGCCGACGCCCCCATGCCGATGGCCACGCTCGGCAAGTCCGGCCTGCGGGTCTCCCGCTTCACGCTCGGCGGCTACCACATGGCCGTGAAGGGCGAGGAGGAGGGGATTAAGATTATTCGCCGCGCGATCGATCTTGGCGTTGTGATGTTTGATTCGGCCGCCAAGTACCACCAGGGCAAGTCGGACGAGGTCTACGGCAAGGCGCTCACGGGCGGCCTGCGGAAGAAGGTCCTGCTGATGTCGAAGGCCGAACTGCGGGACAAGAAGTCTGCCATGGGCCAGCTTGAGATGACGCTCAAGCGGATGAACACGGACTATCTCGATCTATGGTGCTGCCATGAGGTGGCCCGGATGGACGAGGTGGAGAAGATCTTCGGCCCCGGCGGCTCGCTCGAAGCGTTTGTCGAGGCCAAGAAGAAGGGCATGGTGCGCCACATCGGCTTCACCGGCCATCATGACCCCGAGGTACATCAGGCGCTGCTCAAAGGATTTGACGGCTGGGAGACGGTGCAGCATCCGGTCAACCTCATCGACCCGCACTATCTGAGCTTCATCCAGCACGTGCTGCCCAAGGTACGGGCCAAGGGGTTGGGCCTGCTCGCCATGAAGTCGAACGCGATTGGCGGCATTACGAAAGCGAACATCGCGACGATCGCCGAGTGCCTGCGCTACACGCTGAGCCATGATGTCGATACGCTCGTCTCGGGCGTGGAGACCGTGCAGCAGCTTGAAGAGAATGTGCTGACGGTGAAGACCTTCCAGAAGATGAATCGCCAGGAGATTTCGACGCTGCTTTCGCGGACGGCCAAGGGCCCGATCGGCTCGAAGATTGAGCGTTACAAGAAGCCCGAAAAGACGGCGATCCTCGATCAGCTCGCGCCGCACCAAGACGGCGACCCGGTCTAGCGGATGCGCGGCGCCATCGCCTTTCTGCTCGCTAGCGTTCTGCCGGCGCAGGAGGCCGGATTCCGGACGCAGGTCCGCCTGGTGGTGGTGCCCGTGACGGTGCGCGACGCCAAGGGTCGGCCCGTGGACGGTTTAACAAAGGAGAGCTTCCAGCTTTTCGACCAGAACGCCCGGCAGCCATTTGAACTCGACACGTTTGATACGGGCGTCGCTCCGGTGTCGCTGCTGGTGGCTGTACAGACCTCGGGCATCTCGGCGGCGGCGCTTGTCAAGGTGCGCCAGATTGGCGCGATGATTCAGCCGCTGGTGGCGGGAGAGCGCGGCTGCGCCGGGCTGCTTTCGTTTTCCGATTCGGTGGTGCTCCGGCAGCCCTGCACGCGCGATGTCGACGCCCTCGCCGGAGCCTTCGCCCGGCTCGAGCCCCGTGCGCCCACCGAGGGCCATCTGCTTGACGCCGCCGCCGAGGCGATCCGGTTGCTTGACGCCCGCCCGAACTCGCGCCGCGTTCTGCTGCTGATCGCCGAGACGCGCGACCGCGGCAGTGAGGCCAAGCTCGACGACGTAATCCGCGCCGCGCAGACGGCCGGGGTGACCGTCTACGCCGCTACCTATTCCGCCTTCCGCACCGGCTTTCTCGCCAAGCCTGAAGACCTGCAGGCGCCTCGGCGCACGCGCCCGCTGCCGCTGCCTTCGGGCAAGCCGGTCTCTGATCCGGTGGGCGAGTCGATTCCCGCCAACTCGGGCGCTCAATCAGCCGACCTGCTGGGCGGCATCGGCGAACTCGCCCGGCTCGGCAAGGAGAAGGCCACCGAGAAACTGGCCGTGGCCACGGGGGGAGCGGAATACCCGTTTACGCGGCTGAGCGGCCTTGAAAAAGCCATTCAGCAGCTGGGCGAGGAGATCCATGCGCAGTACGTGATCAGCTTTTTACCAAACGAACCCAAGCCCGGATATCACGCGCTGCGGGTGCAGGTGGGGGTGGGTGGGAAGGTACAGGTGCGCAGCCGCCCCGGCTACTGGGTGAACGCCGCGCCGTAAAGCCGGTGCGCCCGGCGCGCCGGATCGGCCATACTGAAGGTCGGTCCGATGATGATTGTTCCCTGCCCTACCCGCTTGGCCCGACTCCGGCCTCTCTGCCTGCTGTTTGCTCTCGCGCTGCCCGCTTTTTCAGAGGGCAAGTGGTTGCGTCTCGATTCGCCGGCGCACTTCCGTCCCCTGGCCGACCGCAGTTGGACCTTCGCCAACGGGGTGTTCACCACGGTGCGGGATCCGCGGCTGCTCGAGGACCTGATTACGCTCGAAACCTTCGATAACTTCGAGTTGACGCTCGAGTGGCGCCTCGAACCCGGCGGTAACAGCGGGGTGAAGCATCACGTCACCGAGGAGATTTTTCTGCTTCACGAGAAGCCCGGCTATCTGGATGGCCGCCGGATCCAGCGGTCCGAACTCCCGCCGGGCGCGCGGGGCGAGCTTTACTTGCGGGGGCTGGAGTTCCAACTTCTCGACGATGAGCGCCATCCCGACGGCGCCCGCGGCCGGAACCGCCATACCGGCGCGCTCTACAACAAGATCCCGCCCACGGCATCGCCGGCCCATCCGCCGGGCGAGTGGAACACCCTGCGGCTGCGGTATCGGGGTGGCCTGCTGGAGCACTGGGTGAACGGTAAGCCGGTGCTTTCGGCCAAGGTCAGCGGCCCGGCCAGCCCCGTGGCGTTGCAGAACCACGCGGACTCCATTGCGGAGTTCCGCAAGATCCGGATTCGCCGGCTCGACTGAACCTGCGCCACCGTGCGGGTTTGCGTGAGCACTGAGGGACCGGCAAGCCGGTGCCATCGGCGCAGGAGGCCGACCCGATCGCGCCGTACCGCGGGATCGGGATTCACCGGCCCGACTACAGACTCAGCACCGGGCAGGGCGACTCGCGGACAATCGAGTAGGCCTGCGCCGTCAACCGGCCGAGCAGCGAGTGGTCCGAGTGCCGGCCGATCACCACGAGATCGGCGCCCTGCTCGACGGCGACGCGATGAATCAGCTGGGCCGGCCCGGCTGCCTCGATCACAGTCTTCGCCGTAAGTCCGGCCTTTTCCATGGCGTCCTCCAACGTGGCCGCCACCGCCGTCTGCAGGGCCATCTGCCAGGAGGGATCCATTGACGGCTGCACGCCGTCGGCCACCACGGGCATGGCATGGACCACCGTAATCTCCTCGGCCCCCAACTCCCGGGCCGCCGCCAGCACCTCGCCGGTGCGGGCCGCCAGGTCGACGCCCACGACAATCTTGCGGAAGCTCCCGCTGCCCGGCCGCGGCTCCTGCAGGTGGGCCCCCGTCAGCACCGGCAGCGGCGAATCGTGCAGCACCTTGGCGGCGACCGAGCCAAGAATCAGGCGCCGGAAGACGCCAAAGCCATGCGTTGCCAGCACCACCAGATCCGCGGATTCCATGCCGGCGATCTTGAGGATCTCCCCCGCCGGATCGCCTTCGACCAGGAACGTCCGGTAGCGGCAACCGCCCAGATGCTCCTGGCAGAACGCCGTCAACTGCCGCTCGAGCAGCGGCTTCTGCGCCTCGTACCATTCGAGGACCACGGCGCCGGGCACGTCCATGCCCTCGACCATCATCTCGAACGGCCGCATGGCGTGCACGGCGAGGATCTCGGCCCCGCTCGCCTCGGCCATGGCGCGCACGTGGTGCGCCATCAGGATCGACTGGGGGGCAAAGTCTACGGCAAGGAGAATTTTCGCGAAGTTCTTCATGGCAACCCCAGAATACACGGGAACCAATTAAATGTCTACCTTTTTATCCGATTATGCATCACGGGGGCGAACGTAGAAGTCGATGGCCTCCGGGGCGGGTAGATTCGTCGGTTCGGCGGCGGCATCGGGATGGGTTGCACGATAGCGTTTGAGCACGAGGTCCTGCATCTGCCTGACGACCTCGGGGTACTTCGCGGCGACGTCGGTGAACTCGCCGGGATCGCGTTTCCGGTCGTAGAGGCGGATGTAGCGGCCCGGGGTGGGGCGGTCGGTCTCGTAGCCATCGCCGCGCTTGCGCTTGCCCGAGCAGTGGATGAACTTCCAGTCGGGACTGCTGAGGAAGGCCTCTTCGTTTTCGAGATACTGGCTCGTGATGTGGGTCCGGCCGGGGGCTTTTTTGCCTTCGAGGTGGGGCCGCAGGCTGGTGCCGTGCTGGCCGGGCAGCGGCCCGAGGCCCAGCATATCGGCCAGGGTCGCGGTGACGTCGACGTGCTCGGTGAGCGCCTCGACCGTAGCCCCGCGGCGGGCCCGGCCGGGGAAGCGGATGATCAGCGGCACGCGCAGCGCCGGTTCGTAGCCGCAGTGCTTTTCAAAGCGGCCGTGCTGGCCGATGCAGTAGCCGTGGTCGGCGAGGTAGACGACGAGGGTATCGTCTTCGAGATTCAGGCGGCGCAGGGTGTCGAGCACTTCGCCGACGTTCCGGTCGAGCATGGCGACCGAGGTGTAGTAGGCCGCCTGGATGCCCTGCTTGTCCTCCGGGCTGAGATTGCGGAAGATGAGCGGGATCTGCCCGGCGTCCTCGGGTCCGACGCGGGGGACCGCGAACGAGGCGGCGGGGAACTGCGCGGCCATGTCGATGGGGAAGTCGAAGGGCGAGTGGGGGTCGGGGAAGCTGACCCAGAGGGCGAAGGGCTCTTCGCGGTGCTCCTCCATCCAGCGGGTGGCCTGGCGGGCGGTGAAGGTGCCGCGCATCTCGTCGTAGTAGCGGGGATAGGGGAGTTTTTCGCCGTTGAGCCAGATGCGGGCCGGGTCGCGGAATGGTTTCCACGGGGGCTTGGTGGCGACGCCGGCGGGCGCGGGTTGGAGCACGGGGCTGCCGCTCCAGGCCTGGTTGATCTCGCGTTCGGCCATCATCGTCTCAAAGCCATAGAGGCCGGGTGAAGAGGGACGGTTGAGATGCATTTTGCCGAAGACGGCGGTGTTGTAGCCGGCCTCGCGGCAGCGCTTGGCGAGGTTGGGGCGGGCGGGGTCGAGCGAGGTCTGCAGCACGGTGACGCCGGCGGCCGAGGGCAGGAGGCCGGTGAGCAGGCTCTGCCGGGAGGGGGTGCAGACGGGCTGATTGCAGTAGTGCTGGGCGAAGCGGACGCCTTCGCGGGCAAGCCGGTCGAGATTCGGGGTGCTGGCTCGTTTGTTGCCGTCGCAGCCCATGACGTAGGCGGCGTGGTCATCGGAGATGATAAAAAGGAGATTCGGCTTCCGGCGTGCGGCCAGGCCGGCCAGCAAAGTGCGTCGTGTCATCATCGGGTTCCTCAGTCGACCAGACTCGCCCAGCCGCGCCGGGTGAGATTCCAATAGATCACCCCGCCGGCCACGGCCGCCACGGCTAGCATGCCGGCGCCGATTGCTGTCTCGCGCAGAATAAGTTTACCGATGCCGAACAGCGAACCGTAGATCATAACGCAGCCGCAGAGCCAGCAGAGGAGATTGTCGAGGCCGTCGGCGGCGGGTTTCACCTCGGGCGCGAGCGGCGCGATGGGTCCCCAGCCGGCGCGGGAGGGGCGGGTGCGGCGGTAGAAGGCGACGAGCGTCTCCCGGCTTTCGGGCGCGGTGAGGAACGTCGCGGCCAGCCAGGCGGCCGTGGTCAGGCCGACGGTGATCATCATCAGGTAGGCGAACTGCTCGGGATTGTCGGAATCGAGGCCCCAGATCAACTGCAGCGCCACCGAGACGACGAAGGCCACGCTCATGGCCGCCACCTCGCTCCAGGCGTTGATGCGCCACCAGTACCAGCGCAGCAGCAGGACGCCGCCGGTGCCGGCCCCGGTGACAATCAGCAGCTTCCAGGCGCCGGAGATCGAATCCATGTAGAAGGTGACTCCGGCGGAGACGACGGTCAGCAGCACGGTGACCAGTTGCGACATCCGCACGAGTTGGGCTTCGGTCGCCTCCGGCCGGACGAAGCGGCGGTAGAAGTCGTTGACGATGTAGCTGGCGCCCCAGTTCAATTGCGTAGCGATGGTGGACATGTAGGCGGCGGCGAAACCGGCTACCATCAGGCCGCGCAGCGAGGGCGGCAGATGGTCGATCATCACCTTGACGTAGCCGGACTCTTTGTCGGCGAGGTCGGGGTAGAGAATAATCGAGGCCAGGCCCACGAGAATCCAGGGCCAGGGGCGGAGGGCGTAGTGGGCGATGTTGAACCAGAGGGTGGCCAGCAACGAGTGCCGTTCGTCTTTGGCGCACATCATGCGCTGGGCGACGTAGCCGCCGCCGCCGGGTTCGGAGCCGGGATACCAGACGGCCCACCAGTTGAGCGAGATGTAGACGAGGAAGGTGATCATCGGCATCCAGGGGGAGTTCAGGTCGGGCACGAAGCTGAGGACGCCGCCGGTGCCGCCGGGAGCGATGCCTTTGGCGCGGTCCAACGCTTCGAGCTTCAGCAGCATCTGGTCCATCCCGCCCACGGCGTCGACGGCGCAGTAGGCGAGCACAATTACCATCGCCATTTTGATGAAGAACTGCACGACGTCGGTGACGAGGACGCCCCACAGGCCGCTGAGCGTGGAGATGAACGAGGTCACGGCGATGAGGCCGATGACGATGCCGAGCGCCGTGGCTTTATCGACGTCGAGGATCATCATCAGAATTTTTACCATCGCCAGGTTGACCCAGCCGAGCACGATGCAGTTGATCGGCAGGCCGAAGTAGAGGGCCCGGAAGCCGCGGAGAAAGGCGGCGGGCTTGCCGGCGTAACGGATTTCGGAGAACTCGATGTCAGTGGTGACCCCGCTGCGCCGCCACAGCCGGGCGTAAAAGAACACGGTCAACATACCGCTGGCGACGAAGTTCCACCACAGCCAGTTCCCCGCGACGCCATATCGCGCTACCATGCCAGTAACGGCCAACGGGGTGTCGGCCGCAAACGTCGTCGCCACCATCGACGTTCCGGCCAGCCACCACGGCACGTCCCGGCCCGACAGGAAGAACTCTTCAACGCTCTTACCGGCCCTCGCCTTGTAGTAAAAGCCTATTGCGATGTTCAACGCGAAATACAGCGCGACCACCAACCAATCGACAGCGCTCAGTTGCATTCCGATTAGTATACGAGTCCTTGTCTGCTTTTCCGTACTCGCCCTGTTTGCGTCCGCCCAGCAGGTTACTGTTACGCCCGAGGAGCTCCAATGGTTCCCCGGCGTTGCCGACTCGAACAGCCCCATCCACTGGCGCAATGGGCAGATGATCGTTTTCAACTCCGATGGCATGCCGGTCCGCAGCGAGGGCACGGATGTTACCAACCTGCGCCGCGTCCGCGCCGTGAAACTGGATAGCTACGCGCACGTACCGATGTGGATCGAAGCCACCCACGTTGAACCCGACGGTACGCTCTTTGCCTGGTATCACCACGAGGTCGATGCCGGATGTGAGGGTCGTTATCTGAGTGCGCCCGAGATCGGGATGCTGGTCTCGACCGACAACGGCATCAGCTTTTCCGACCTCGGCATCATTCTCTCCTCGGGCGAGAAGGCCGACTGTACGGCCGAAAACGGGTACTTTGCGGGCGGCAACGGCGATTTCAGCGTCCTGCTTGATGAGGAGCGCCGGTATTTTTATATCTACTACTCCAACTATGCGGGCCCCTTGAGCGCCCAGGGGATTGCCGTCGCCCGCCTCGCCTATGAGGATCGCTTGTCCCCCGCCGGCAACGTCTGGAAGCGCTACGGCGGCGATTGGAACGAAGCGGGTATCGGCGGTTTCAGCGAAGCTGTCCTTCCGGCAGTGGTCAGTTGGGCGAGTCCGAACACGGACGCTTTTTGGGGCCCGTCCCTACACTACAACACGTATCTCAACCAGTACGTGATGCTGATGAACCGCGCGTGCTGCGAACCGGGTTGGCCGCCGGAGGGCATCTACATCAGCTTTGCCGGCGATTTGGCCAATCCGGAGGGATGGTCGCCGCCGCGGCAGATTCTCGCCAATGTCGGTTGGTATCCGATGGCGCTGGGCCTCGGCTCGGGCGAGACGGACAAGCGCGTCAGCCAACGCGCCCGCTTATTTGTCGGCAGCGACTCGCGGTGGGTGCTGACCTTTCTCAAGTGAAGCATCTGGACGCCGGGACCCGGCGTCGCAGCCGCTCATTCAAGTGGGCACGCCCAGCTTAGGCAGCACAAAGCGCATCAGCAGAATGTAGCCGGCTATCATCGCCAGCGGAAGGAGGATTTCACCCATCTGCATGCTAGGATGCAGGCCGGCGGCGGGAGGTGACAACGAAAACGGCCGCCACGGGGGGTTCCCGGGGCGGCCGTTGTTTCGATTGCGCGCAGCGGACCTACTGACCGGATTCCGCCTTGAGCTTCTCGCGCTGCTCTTTGAGCACCGCTTTGCGGCTCAGCTTGATCTTGTTGCCTTCGAGCGCCAGCACCTTCACCATGATCTGGTCGCCTTCGTTCAACTCGTCACGCACTTCCTTCACGCGGCTTTCGGCGATCTCGCTGATGTGCAGCAGGCCGTCGGTACCGGGGAAGATTTCAACGAACGCGCCGAAGTCGACGATGCGCACTACCTTGCCCAGGTAGGTCTTACCCGGCTCGGCGACGGCACAGATATCGGTCACGCGCTGAATGGCCTTCTGCGCGGCCACGCCGTCGGTGGCGAAGATGTTCACCGTGCCGTCGTCGCTGATGTCGATCTTGCAACCGGTCTCGTCGGTGATGCTGCGGATCATCTTGCCGCCGGGGCCGATCAGTTCCCGGATCTTGTCGGTCGGGATCGTCATGGTGTGGATGCGCGGCGCGTGCAGCGACAGGTCGCCGCGCGGCTTATCGATGCACTTGGCCATGATGTCGAGGATGTGCAGCCGGGCCTTCCGCGCCTGCTCCATGGCCTCTTTCATCAGTTCCGTCGTGACATTCGGCACCTTGATGTCCATCTGCAGGCCGGTAATGCCTTCGGCCGAACCGGACACCTTGAAGTCCATATCGCCGTAGTGGTCTTCGGCGCCGGCGATGTCGGTGAGGATGGCGTAATCATCGCCCTCTTTCACGAGACCCATCGCGATGCCCGCCACCGCCTTCGATACCGGTACGCCCGCATCCATCATCGAGAGTGAAGCGCCGCAAACCGAGGCCATTGAGCTCGATCCGTTCGACTCGAGAATGTCGCTGACGACGCGGATCGTATACGGGAACTTCTTCTCGGAAGGCACCACGGCCGCCATCGACCGCTCGGCCAGTGCGCCGTGGCCGATCTCGCGCCGTCCGGCGCCGCGCATGAAGCCCACTTCACCCACCGAGAACGGCGGGAAGTTGTAGTGGAGCATGAAGCGCTTGGAGAGAACCGTCGGGTCGAGCAGTTCAATTCGCTGTTCGTCGTCTTTAGTACCGAGCGTGGTGGTGACCAGCGCCTGCGTCTCGCCACGAGTGAACAGAGCCGAACCGTGCGTCCGGGGCAGGATGCCGACTTCGCACTCGATGTGGCGCACTTCGTCGAAAGCACGGCCGTCCGGACGACGGCGGTCCTTCAGCATTTCATCGCGGAAAATGCGCTCTTTGAGCATGCTGAACAGCTCTTTGGCTTCAGCCTGCTGCTCTTCCGGATGCTTTTCGACGACCTTGGCCTTGGCCGCGTCAATGCGGGCGTAGCTTTCGAGCTTGCCGTACTTCTGGGTGTTCAGGGCGTCGCTCAGTTCGGGGCGGATGAACGCATCGATCTGGTCGAGCAGTTCCTGATTGATCACCTTCGGGGTGAACTCGCGCTTGGGCTTGCCCGCCAGCGCCATCAGCGCGCGGATCCCGGCGTTGAGCTTTTTGCAGCACTCATGGCCGAATTCGATCGCCTCGAGGATCTCGGCCTCGGGCACATGCTCGGCGCCGGCTTCCACCATGACAATGCCGCTATCGGTACCGGCCACGATGATGCTCAGCGAGGAGACGGCGGCCTGGGCGTAGGAGGGATTCGGCACCAGTTTGCCGTCGACCTTGCCCACCCGCACGGCGCTCAGGACGTGGTGAAACGGGATATCGCTGATCGCGAGCGCCGCACCCGCGCCGGCAATGGCCAGCGTGCCCGGGTCGCGGGCCGGATCGGCCGACAGGAGCATGCCGATCACCTGCGTCTCGTGCGAATAGCCTTCCGGGAAGAGAGGCCGGATCGGACGGTCGATCATCCGGCTCGTCAGGATCTCTTTTTCCGAGGGACGGCCTTCCCGTTTGATGAAACCACCGGGGAATCGACCGGTCGAGTACGTATACTCGCGGTAGTCCACCGTCAGCGGAAAGAAATCAGCGTTGGGTTTCGGCTTGGGAGCCGTACAGGCGGTGACCAGAACCACCGAGTCACCCGAACGAACAATGACAGATCCATTTGCCTGCTTGGCCATGTGACCGGTCTCAAAAGAGACCGGTACGCCATACAGGTCAATATCTACTTTATGAAGCATTGCTATTCCTTGAACCGAATTGACTCGAAATCAAGGAGACGCGAGGAGCGATTGTACGCGCAGTCCTTTCCGCCACCAGAGCGGAAATCCCTTCAGCTTTCCTCTAACGACGGATGCCCAAGCCAGTGATGAGCGCCTTATAGCGCTGCGGGCTAATGCCCTTCAGATAATCCAGCAGCCGACGCCGCCGGGCTACCATCATCAGAAGTCCACGGCGGGAGCTGTGGTCCTTCTTGTTGGCCTTGAAATGATCCTGCAACTGCGAAATGCGCTGGCTCAGGATCGCAACCTGGACCTCTGGCGAACCGCAATCATCCTTGTGGATCTTATACTTCGCGATTACTTCTTGTTTCGATTCCGCCGCCAGTGCCATGCCGTAAAGTGGATACTCCTTAGTCTTCCCTTAATCGTTTGATGTCAATTAAGAGGATAACACAGATGAAATGTTCATTTGGGGGCCAATCGTATGCCGCCGTCCAAACGAATTGTTTCGCCATTTAAATACGGGTTCTCCACCACCTGCCGCACCAGCAGGGCGAACTCCTCGGGCCGGCCCAGCCGGTTCGGAAAGGGCACCGTGCGGCCCACCTCTTCGCGCACCGCCGCGGGTAGCGCGTCCATCATCGGCGTATCCATCAAGCCCGGCGCAATCGAGACGACGCGGATGCCCGCGCGCGCAAACTCCCGCGCCAGCGGGAGGGTCATCCCCGCTACGGCCGCCTTCGAGGCCGCATAAGCCGCCTGCCCGATCTGGCCGTCAAACGCCGCAATCGAAGAGGTATTCACAATCACGCCCCGCTCCCCATCCGGTCCCGCGGGGTTTTCCATCATCGCCGCCGCCGCCAGCCGGATCACGTTAAAGGTGCCCAGCAGATTCACCCGGATCACGCGCTCAAACTCCTCGAGCGCCAGCGGCCCTTCCCGCCCCACCGTCCGCTGCGCCGTGGCCACCCCGGCGCAATTCACCACGATATCCACCCCGCCCAACAGGGCCAGGTCCACGTCGCTATCGCGCAGCACATCCTGCCCCATCGCCCGGTCGAGCACCCGCACCTCGGCCCCGGCCTCACGCAACATCGCCGCCGTCGCCGCACCCAAACCGGATGCCCCGCCCGTCACCATCGCCCGCCGACCGCCTATCTGCATACTGCTTTATTAGAGCAAATCGATATAATTAGTGTGGCTTCGTGTGGGCCAAGAGTTGCCCTTGCACCCGTTCCTCTACTGCCAGATCGCCGAGCAACCGACGCTCCACCCGCGGGCCGACTGGTTCCAACTGCGCGCCAAGCATCTCCCGGCCCGCCATCTCTACGCCCTCACCCGCCAGGCGCTCCTTGCGGCGACCGGCCAAAAGATCATCGTCAATACCCGTCTCGATGTCGCCCTCGCCGCCCGGGCCGCCGGCGTGCACCTGCCCGGCGGCAGCCCCGCCCCGTGCCGTCTCCGGCCCGCCACCCCGCCGGGTTTCCTCATCGGCGTCTCCTGCCACACGCTCGACGAACTCCGACAGGCCGAGGACGAGGGAGCCGACTACGCCTTCTTCAGCCCCGTCTTCCAACCCTTCTCAAAACCGGACTATCACCCCGGCCTCGGCCTCGACCGGCTCCGCGAAGCCTGCCGGGCGGTGCGCCTCCCGGTATTCGCCCTGGGCGGCATCACGACCGAAAACGCGTCACACTGTCAAGAGGCGGGCGCTGCCGGCGTTGCGGGCATCTCGCTGTTCTCCCCGGCATGAAACTGCTCACCGCTCTCCTGCTTGCTCTCCCCCTGGCCGCCCAGCCGCCCGTCTGGCGCGAGACGGAAATCGACGGACGCCTGATCCGCTACCAGGTCGTCGACGGCGAAGCGCTGCTCGGCGATATCATCCTCGGTCCCGCCGCCGAGCTCGAAAGCAAATCATCGGCGCGCGCCTCCAGCCTCGTTCTCGGCCAGCGCTTCCGGTGGCCGAACGCGACGGTCCCCTACGTGATTGACGACGATGTGCCGGAGATCACCACCCGCGTCGAAGGTGCAATCCGCGCCTGGAACGAAAACACCCCCATCCGGCTCATCCCCCGCACGACGGAGGCCGACTACATCCAGTTTCGCCGCCGCAATGGGTTCGCCTGCTCGTCGAACGTCGGCCGCGTCGGCGGCCGCCAGTTCATCAACCTCCCCGACGATTGCCCCCTCGGCTCGGTCATCCACGAGATCGGCCACGCGGTTGGCCTCTGGCACACGCAGTCCCGGCAGGACCGGGACCTGTTCGTCGACGTCGACCTCGAGTCGATCAACCGCGCGGACAGGAGCCAGTACATCGTCTCGCTCCGGGATGGCGAAGACGTCGGCCCCTATCCCTACGATTCGATCATGCATTACTCGGGATCGGGCTTCGCACTGCCCCTGCGGTTGGCCATGCAGACCATCCCCCGCGGCATCCCCATCGGCCAGCGCGCCGGATTGTCGCCCTCCGACATCGACACCATCACCCGCATCTATGGGACGCCGTCGCGGCGGACCACCATTACCTCCAACCCGCCCGGTCTGAACGTGGTCGTCGACGGCATCACCGTCCCCACGCCCGCCGTTTTCGACTGGCCCACCGGCTCCACGCACACCCTCGAAGCACGCAACCAGACGCAGGACTCCCTGCGTCTGGTGTTCGGCCGCTGGTCCAATTTCGGCCCGGCCACGCAGACCATCACCGTCTCCCCGTCCACCACCCTGTTCACCGCCCACTACCGGCGGCTGTTCGCCTTCCCGGCGGCGGCGAGCCCCGTCCCGGCCGGCAACATCGAATTGACCCCTGCCCCGGAGAATGGGCTCGTCCCGCTCGGCTCCCTCATCCGGCTCGGTGCCGTGCCCGCGAACGGGTTCACCTTCACCAACTGGTCCGGATTCGGCTTTTTTAGTTCCCATGGCAGCGCTAATCCCATCCAGATTCCTCTGAACGACACCGACCTGCGCTACTCGGCCAACTTCACCAACAGCCCGGTCACCACGATCACTTCGAATCCTCCCGGTCTGCGGCTCGTCGTCGATGAGACCACGATTACCACCCCCCGCCGCTTTGTTTGGGCCCCCGGCACGGTGCATACTCTACGGGTCGCCACGCCCAGGCAGACGCTCCCGGGCACCAGTTCCCGCTACAGCTTCTCCGGATGGTCTGTCGGCGCCGATGCGGCCCAAACCTACACCGCCACCTCCTCGTCCGCCACCCTTACCGCCGACTTCAGCGCCGAGCACCGAGTCAATCTGCTGACCTCGCCTTCGGGAAGCGGCACGATCAGCGTCGTACCGCCGTTGCCGGCCGATGGGTTCGTTCCCGCGGGTACAACGCTGACCCTGACGGCCGCCCCCCGTGCCGGTCTGGAGTTCACCGGCTGGGGCGATGCCGCCTCGGGCGTCGAGTCAGTCACCCAGGTGCCGGTGGATGAGGAGCTGTTCGTCTCGGCCCGTTTTGCGAGCCCCAATCAGATCACCCTGGCAGGAACGGTGAACGCGGCCAGCCAACTCAGCGGCGCCGTTGCCCCCGGCCAGATCCTCTCGCTGTATGGCTGGAAGATCGGTCCGGCCGCGCCCGCCGGCCTGGCGCTGACGAGTCAGGGGCGGGTAGCCACGCAGTTGAACGGCGCCCGCGTCCTGTTCAATAACCTTCCGGCCCCGCTTGCCTATGTCTCGGCGAACCAGATCAACTGCGTGGTGCCCTATGGCATCCCGGAGAATACCGTGACGCTTCGCGTCGAAGTGGATGGCCGCACCACCAATGCGCTGAGCGTACCCGTGCAGGCGGCGGGTCCGGCGTTCTTCACGTTTAACTCTTCCGGCCAGGGCGGCGGAGCGTTCCTCAACGAGAACGGCAGCGTCAACACGGCCGCGAACCCGGCCGCCCGCGGCTCGATCGTCGTCCTCTACGCTACCGGGACCGGCCGCACCACCCCGGCGCAGGCCGATGGGGAGGTGACCGGGGCCAATCCGCCCCGGCCCGCGCAGCCGGTGAAGGTCTTCCTCGCCGACCGCGACGCCGAGGTTCTGTTCGCCGGCAGCACCCCGGGGGTGGTCAGCGGTCTGACGCAGCTCAACGTGCGCGTTCCGCGGGACCTGGCCCCGGGCATCGTGCCGGTGGTGCTGGAAGTGGCCGGCGTCCGCAGTCCGCGCACCGTGAGTCTGGCAATCCGGTAGCGGGCGGCCTTCCGCAGCGTTGGCGCGCTACCCTAGTTCCTTATGCCCCCCACCCGCATCGCCATCATCGGCGGAGGGATCGTCGGCCTCGCCACGGCGCTTCGCCTGCAGCAACGCCTGCCCCATCTGCGCCTCACCGTGTTTGAGAAGGAGGCCGCCGTGGGACGCCACCAGACGGGCAATAACTCCGGCGTTCTGCACGCGGGCCTATACTATAAACCCGGCTCGGCCAAGGCCCGCCTCGCCGTCCAGGGCGTCCGGCAGATGATCGCTTTCTGCCAGGAGCACAGCATCCGGCACGAGATCTGCGGCAAGCTGGTGGTCGCCACCGAACCGGGCGAACTGCCCCGCCTCCACGATCTCCACGCGCGCGGCCAGCAGAATGGCCTTTCCGGCCTGCGCCTGCTCTCTGCCGGCGAGATCCGCGAGATTGAGCCGCACGCCGCGGGGCTGCTCGCGCTCCGGGTTCCCGAAGAGGGCATCGTCGATTACCCCCAGGTCTGCCAGACCATGGCCAGCCTGCTTACCGCCGCGGGCGCCGAGGTCCGCACCAGCTGCCCCATCACCTCCATCCGGCCCGGTTGGGTTCTCAATGGCCAATACGAAGCCGACTTTCTCATCAACTGCGCCGGCCTCCATTGCGACCGGGTTTCCGCCTTGGCCGGCGAGCGCCGCCAGGCCCGGATCATACCCTTCCGCGGCGAGTACTACATGCTGAAACCGGCCAGCCAGCATCTGGTCCGGCACCTCATCTACCCGGTCCCCGACCCGGCATTTCCCTTCCTCGGCGTCCACTTCACCCGCCTGATCCATGGCGGCGTCGAGGCCGGCCCCAACGCGGTGCTGGCCTTTGCCCGGGAAGGCTACCGGTGGACGCAGGTCTCGCTTCCCGACCTCTGGGACGCCCTCTCCTTCCCCGGGCTGTGGCGCTTCCTGGCCCGCTATCCCTCCATGGCCAGCTACGAGATCCGCCGCTCGCTCAGCCACCGGCTCTTCTGCGCCTCCCTGCAGCGGCTCGTTCCGGCCCTGCAGCCCGGAGATATTGAGCGGGGCGGCGCCGGGGTCCGCGCGCAGGCGATGCTGCCCAATGGTGATCTGGTGCAGGACTTCCTGATCGTCGACGGAGAGAAGGCGCTGCACCTGCTGAACGCCCCGAGCCCTGCGGCCACGGCCTCGCTCGCCATCGGCGACGAGATTGTCGACCGCATCGCCGCGCGTCTTACCGGATGACGTTGCCGAAGCCGGATTGCAGCGAGTCCATCAGTTGCAGCACGGCCGGACCGAGTGTCACCAGCAGCACGGCCGGAAAGATCAGAAAAAAGACGGGGAAAACCAGCTTCACACTCACCTTCCGGGCCTGTTCCTGGGCCTGCTGCCGGAGGCTGGTCCGCAGGTAACGGGTCTGGTTCCGCAGGGCCGCCGCCAGACTGGTTCCGAAACGGTCGCTGTCGAGCAGCACCTGCGCGAAGCGGCGGATCTCCGGCTCTTTATTCTGATTCAGCAGTTGCCGGAGCTGGTCCTGCCGGCTGCGCGTGGACAGGATCCCGGGCGGCACGCTCGCCAGTTCGCGGGCCAGATCCGGGTGCGAACTCTCAAGTTCGCGGGCCGTATCGAGCATCGCACCATCGAGGGACTGTCCGCTTTCGAGTGCCAGCACCAGCAATTCCAGCGCGAGGGGGAGGCTGCGTTTCAGGCGCTCGGCCCGGCGATTGCCCAGCGAGACGAGCACCCGGTCCGTCAGCAGATAACCCAGGCCGCCGCCGGCCAGCAGCGCCACGAGCCACTGGACCCCGGCATCGGTCAGCAGCAGGGAACCGACCGCGGCCAGCGTGCCGAGGGCTACCGAGGTAGCCGCCTTGGCGCCGTAAAAGATCGACAGCGCCTCCGGCCGCCGGAAGCCCGCGTAACGCAGCAGCTTACGATACCGCTCGGCTTGCGAATCCCGCGCCGGCACGGCCGCCCCAAACGCCTCGAGGGTACCCGCCAGCAACCGCTCAGCCCCATCGTCCTGGCCGTTTGATTCTCTCCGCTGCAGATACCAGTATCCGCCGCCGCCCACCAGTGCCAGCACCAGAAGAAAAAAACCGCCCGCCAGGGCGACCTCGGGACTCATCGCTAGATTCTCACCTTCACAATCCACTGAATCACCAGGTGACCCGTGACCACACACGCAATCCCGGCCCAGATCAAGTACCTACCGTAGGGATGCAGGAACAGCACGGAGAGGAACTCAGGCGCCGTCAGATAGAGCATGGTGGCAATCCCGAGGGGCAGCAGCGTCAGTACGGTACCCGTCATCTTGCCCTGGGCCGAAAGCGCGCGGACTTCACCGCGCAGCGCCGCGCTCTCGCGGAGCGTCTCGGCCAACCGCTCGAGCACCTCGGTCAGACGCCCTCCGGTCCGGGCCTGCAGGAGCGTGGCGGCGACGAACAGGCGGACCTCATCGACCCGCACTCGCGCCACGAAGTTCTCCATCACCTGGTCGAGCGGCGCACCGAGCCGCCGCTCGTCGGCCATTCGCCGAAATTCAACGCCCAGGGGCGCCGGAATCTCCGCGCCCAGAACCTCAAAGGCGCTTGCCAACGGGTGGCCGGCGCGCATCATCCGGGCCAAGCTTTCAAGAGCATCCGGAAACTGCGCCTCGAACTGCGCCCGGCGCCGCTGCCGCTTCGTGCCGATGAACCAGTAGGGCAGCCAAGCTCCAAGAACAAAGGCGGCGAGGCCCGCGCCCGGGGGAAGCAGACGGCTATCCTGCACCATCGCGAAAAAAAGCCCCCCCAGCAGCAGCATCGCCAGGGTCACGCGCCCCACCGACCACTGCAAATCCGCCTCATCCATCCGCTGCTTGAGCTTATCGATCAGATCGAGGCGCCGCAGCAGCGCCTGCCAGAGAGTGATCGAACTCAGCGACTCCTCCCGCAGCAGCGGCCCGGCTTCCGGCTCCTCGATACCAGCGGCGCCCTCAGCCGCCGGCGCGGTCGCCCCGATCCGGCTTTGGACGAACGAGGCGATGAACACCGCCAGGGCCGCCAACAGAAAGGTACCGGTAAAGATGATCAGGATCAGAGCGATCTCCATGACAATCCTACCGGGCGGCCTGCACAACGGGCGACATCACGCGCGGGGTGATCAACACAATCAGGTCCTGACTCGCGCCGGGGTTGATCCGCCCGCCAAAGATCTTCTGGAGCAGAGTGGCGGACTCCGCGGCCCGGCCAAAACCGGAGAGCGCCATCGTCTGCCCATCGGTCAAATCAACGTCGGCCACCACGCGCCGGGTGGTCGAACCCTGGCCCCACTCCATCGTCATCTCGGGCTCCACGCGCAGACGGATCGCCCCGTTGCCGCCCACGCGCGGCAGAAGCTGAATCCGCAACCCGCAGGCATTGCCGTTGGCCGCCTTCCAACTCGACCCCGCCCGCACTGTCACCGCACCCTGATCGGCGGCCCGCAGCGTCTCCCTCGACAGCAACTCCTGCGGTCGCATCACCGCATCGCTCCCCACGCCCCGCTGCAGCGCGGCGATGCGCACGGCCGCCTCCTGCGGCGGCCCCGTGAGACGAGTCAAATTGTCTTCAAAAAAACTGGCCCGCCCGCTCACCAGTTTCACCTCAAAATCCACCCGCGCCACGGAAGGCCCCGGGTCCGGGCCCGGCGCCAGCGCCGGCGGCACCGCCGGTCCGCGCGGCAGCGGCTCGGTGAAGACCTGACGAAACGCCATGGCCGGCCGCGCCAAATGCTCCTCATCCGTCTGGTTGCGCAGCAGCAACCGGATCCGCGCCGCCGAATCGGCCAGCGCCACCCGGTCGGCATCTCGCGGATCGACGAGCAGGTTCACGAGCGGAACCATGCCCTGCCCGTTGTTCTCGGCGCCCTGCACGCTCAACACCTCGGCGTTTTGCAGCAGCGTCCGTACCACCGGATCGTCTCCCCGCAGGTTCACCACCTGCAGATCCACCCGGTGACCCGCCCGCAGAAACGGCATCAATCCATTCGATTCCGAGACCCGGACTGAGATCGCCCGCATCCCCTTGGCGATGACGCCTCGCTCCCCCTTACTCTCCTCGACCACCGTCCGATCCTCGGTAATCGGCTCGTTCTCGAGGGCGGCACGGTAGATCGTTTTGCCGACCACGTCCTCCACCCGCTGATACGCCCCCGGCGGCAACGCCCCGGACCAGGGCGAAAGCTTCAGGTCTGCGGCACCTACCTGACGCCCCCGATCAATGGGCCGCGCCGCCACCACGATCGTCCGCTTCGCCGCGCTGGCCTCACTGTCCCGTAGCCGCCCCACGAACAGGCCATAAAAAATTCCTGTTGTCGCCACAGCGACAACAAACGCGATACCGAGCAAAGGAACCAGATTCCGCTTCATGACTATACACGACTATCTAGCCTAGTTCATCATAGGACGGAGGTTCCACCAATCCGCAGAAACGGTTACAGTACCGAAAAAAAACCCTTACTTGGCACTCGGGTCTTTGTCGTAGACGTAGCGCTGCTCTACCTCGCCCTGCGGACCGCTAATCGTCCGAAACACCGTCATCTCCCGCCCGTCGGCCGACAAACTGTACTGATCCGTCATCGACAACGCGCGGCCCTGCGCCGTCACCTTCGACCGCACCTGCAGAATCGGCCCCCGCCAACCCGCCACCGCCTTCACCTCGTTGCCCCCGATCACGTTGACCGACTCCTTGCCATCGAGCGTCCACCGATACTGACTCACCCGCCCGCTCACCGTTGATTCCGCAGCCAGTTCGCCGGCCTGCTGCCGAATCCTGGTCACCACCGCGCCGGGCCGCGGCGCTGACCCGAAGTCGCTCTTGTCCGGATTTAAGCGCCAAGTGCCGGAAAGATCCGGCTCGGCGGCCAGCAGCCCGGCGGCCGCGAAGAAAAACAACACGATGCCCATGCCTCGATGCTAGGCGGCGGCGCGGCGCGGCGCAAGAAAAATCTTGTAAGCAAAAGCACCTAGGGCCACCGTACCCAGGGCGGCCAGCGAGACCGACGGCCGCATCAGAAAGCCCGATCCCGCCACCCAGGCCCCCACCAGTATGTAGAAGGCAGGAATCAGCGGCCAGGCGAAGTTGACAACCCCGAGCCGCTGCCAGCCCGCCCGCTTCCGGAAGACGAACAGCGAGGCCACGGCCAGCACCGAAAACGCGTTCAGTAGAAACCCGACGTAGAACATCAGGTCCCGAAAGGAGAGAAAACACATCGCCACAGCGCAGACGGCCTGCATGGCAATGGCGATATGCGGCGTCCGCCACTGCTCATGTACCCGCGCCGCGGCCGGGAAAAACGCCTTGTTCTGCGCCATCGCATAATAGACCCGCGGACCGATGGTGACCATCGCATTCACCGTCGCCAGGAGCGAAACCGCCATGAGTCCGCTAAACAGGCTCGCCACCTCTGGCCCGAACAGGTTCGAAGCCGCCAGCGAGCCGACCGCCACCACGCTCTTCATCTGCTCAAGCGGCTGGGCGTAGATATAGGCCAAGTTCAGCCCGACAAAGAGGGCCGCTACCAGCGCGGTGCCGAGCGTCAGCGCCAGCGGCAGCGTGCGCTCCGGGGTCCGCAGCTCCTCGGCCACGTAGGTAGCCGCGTTCCAACCCGAGTACGCCACGTAGATGAAGATCAAGCTGGTGGCGAACTGCTCCCACAGCGGCGAGGTCGACGTCCGCACCGCCGCCTGCTCAAAATGCCCCCAATCTCCCTTGCCCACGGCGAACGCAAAGACGAGAAAGCCCACGATCACGCTCAGCTTCACCGCCGTCAGCACGTTTTGCACACTCGCCGCCAGCCGGATCCCGAACAGATTCAGCACCGCGAAGCCCGCAATCAGCGCCGAAGCCACCATTTGCGCCCCGCCCACTGTAAACGGCCCGATGGCCGTCGAACTGGCCTGCTTGACGGCCGGGAAGAAGTAACCCAGATAATCAGAAAAAGCCAGCGCCGCCAGCGCGATGGGCGCCGAAAAACCCGCGGTGAAGGAGATCCAACCCTCCATGAAGCCCCAGGTCGGTCCGTAGGCCTGCGTCAGGTAGACGTACTCTCCGCCGGAACTGGGAAAGTTAATACCCAGCTCCGAGTAGCAGAAAGCACCCGCCAGAGCCACAATCGCCCCCACCACCCAGATTCCCAGGACCATGCCGGGCGCCCCCAGGTCGCCCGCCAGAAAGCCGGTGGTCGTGAAGATCCCGGTTCCCACCATGTTTGAAATGACCAGCGCCGTGGCGCTTACCAGCCCAAGCTGGCGGAGGAGAGAGGAGGATGGTTGATTCAACTGGCTACTCGAAGGTCGGTCGGATGATGGCCGCAAGCGGCTTCGTATACATGGTACACGTCGTCAAAGACGCGGTCCCAGCTCACGCGGCAGGCCGATTCCCGCGCTTCGAGGCGCATTCGTTGTAACTCTACCGGACTGGCAATCAGGTCGGCAACCCGCCGCACAAAGTGCGCTTCGCTCTGGCAGACGTAGCCGTTCACCCCGGTTTCGATCAGATGCTGTGGCCCGCCCTGGTTCATGACGATCGCCGGTACGCCGCTGGCGAGCGCCTCGTGGGTGCTTGTGCCGTAGGTATCGGTGAGCGACGGGTTCAAAAATAGGTCCATGCCCGCGTAGGCCCCGGCGAGTTCGGCGCCGTCGAGGAAATGGCAAAACTCGGCGCGCCGCAAACGGCGCCGCAGCCACGCCTTTTCAAACCCTTCTCCGATGATGAGAAAACGGTGGTGCCCCCCGGGCAACGCCCGCTGCACCTGCGCGAGCAGACGGACGTTCTTTTCCGGTTGCAGACGGCCGGCGAAACCGAGCGTAAACGCCCCGTCCTGGCGCAGCCGCCGGCCGGGATGAAACAGATTCGTATCCACCGCCCGCCGCATCAGGTGCACGGGCTTGCCCGTCTGCTCCCCGAGAAACCGGACGAGGTCCGGGTTCGGCGCAAACAGCCGGCGCGCCAGCTTATAGAACAGCGTCACGCTCTCGAGCGCCCCCCGTTCGGTCAACGACGTGACAAAGGCGGCGTAGGCGCGCGGCACGAGCGAAAACAGCGGCTGATCGAGCAGCAGATGCAGCCGCCGGGCGGCCAGCTCATGCAGGTTGTTATGCCAGGAGGCGACGAGCGGGATGCCGTAGTAAAAGGCAAAATACGCCCCCATCAGCCCGATATCGCCCGGTCCGGTGACATGGATCACGTCCGGCCGAAACCGGCGGATCGCCGTTCGCAGCCGCAGCAGATGGCGCGGGAGGAGTGGGTCAAACGACAGCTCACTATCGACGGGGATCGACGTCACGGCCCGATGCAGCTGCACGTGCATCTGGTTACCCTCGGACCAACTGGCCGTCTCCTCGCCCGGCCGCACGAGCAGGAGCGGCAGGCCGTTTCGACGCGTAAAGCCGGACAGTTCCCGGCTGGTACGCGCCAATCCATTCACCTCCGCAAAGGAGTCCGTGAAGTAGGCCACGCGAATGGAGGGGCGAGCTGGCATGGAGCAAGGCTCAACCTCTCCATTATAAGCATTTCCTCACTTTCCCTGACGGCCTACTGCGCACGCGGCCGGGCCCTGAGGGCCTACTGCTCACGCGGCCGGGCCCTAACGGCCTACTGCGCACGCGGCCGGGCCCTGACGGCCTAATGCTCATGCGGCCGGGCGAAGACCGGCTCCTGACCATGCAGGGCCAGGCGCGTATCGATGGCCGTCTCGACGACCGCCTTCTCCTCCTCATCGAGGCTGCCGGCGAGGTCAGCGATCCTGCGGTAGAGCTTCTTGGCGTTCGACCGGGTGGTATCGCCGGCACAGCAGAGCGCGTAGGCGAACAGGGCGCGCTCGCGCAGGTCGGGATCGTCGAACATCTGTTCGAGGTGCTTGGATTCGTAAACCATCCCGAGATAGCCCACGCCGGTAATGGCTTCGTTTTGCACGGGGCGGATCGGGTCCTGCAAGTGCTTGGAAAATATAGGGGAGAAGCGCTGATCAAACGTCCGCCACATTGCCCGCATGGCCTGCGGCCGGGTCTCATCCCGGTCGTAGAGTTCCCGCAGCACGGCTTCGACGGCCGGGGTCAACTCGTTCGAAGCCACGGCAATGGCGGCGCCGGCCCGTTCGAGCGGGGACGCGGTCGGGTCCGCCATCCGGCCCCGCAGCTTCTCGGCCACGCCGGGCTCCTCCCAGTATTCCGAGAGGCTCTGCCAGGCGGCTCCCCGGACGGCCGGGTCGCTATCGTTCTCGGCGGCGCCCATGAGGGCCGCGAGCAGATCGTCGTCGGGCTCCTCGTCGACGAGCGCTTCGGCGGCCTCTTTGCGGACGCCGGGGTCGGGGTGCGCGAGCAGCTCGACAATCTCGTCCGCCTCAAGAACGTCCCACACCGGCGGGGCCACGTCCTCGAAGTTGGCGAACACATCGAAGGGAGGGGGGCCATCTTCGATCACCGGCGCTTCGAGATTGCGCAGGGAGTACTCGAGCTCCCGCTTCTGGTCCTGTTCGTCCTCTCCCATCCGGTCGAGCCGCTGCTGCATGGCCGGGATCAGTTCCCGGTCGCCGTACAGGCTCAGGTTGATGGCGGCATCGGCGGGGTCAGTTTCGAGCCGGTCGAGCAGAATCCGCCGGATGCGATCGTCCTTCACGCCGAGTCCGGCCAGCAGGAACTCCAGGTTGGCCCGCTGCTCCCCCTCGGCCTCCTCGCGCAAAGCAAGGAGGGGTTCGACGGCCGCCTCTCCGAGTTCGCCGAGCGCCTCGTAGATCTCGTCCGGCGCTTCGCCGTCATCCTGATGCAGCAAGTGGATCAGAAATGGGATCGCGGCCGGGTCCCGCAGGGCTCGCAGGATGTAGAACAGATCGACCGACAGTTCAACGCGATCCTCTTCCGGCTGCTCGAGGGCATAGGCCGCCACCTCGGCGGCCGCGCCGCCGGGGCCGCGGTCGAGAATCGCCTGAACGAAGGCCCGGTCGACGCCGATGCGCCCCAGGCCGGCTTCGTGCAGCAGGTCGCGCAGTGGCGCATCAGCATATTGCGAGGGCAGGAGAAGCATGGGTAGGGGTTACTCGTGGGGTTAGTAGGTGGCGCGGCCGCCCGAGGCGTCGTAGGTCTGGGCGGTCACAAAGCTGCAGTCGGGGCTCGACAGGAAATGCACCACGGCGGCGATCTCCTCGGGCTCCCCCGTCCGCCGCATGGGAATCTTTTCGGTCATGTAGGAGACCTGCTGCGGCGTCAACTGCTCCAGAATCGGGGTGCGGACCACGGCCGGACTGACGGCGTTGACGCAGATGCCCTCGGTGGCCACCTCTTTCGCCACCGACTTGGTGAAGCCGATGACGGCCGCCTTGGTGGCCGAATAGGCGGTCATGTTCGGGTTGCCTTCCTTGCCGGCGATCGAGGCGATGTTCACAATCCGGCCGTATTTGTGCTCGCGCATGTGCGGCAGCACGGCCTTGCAGCCGTTCCAGACGCCATCCATGTTGATGGCGATACAGCGGTGCCAGTCCTCGATGCTCTGCTCCCACAGCGGGGCGGCCTTGCCGCCGATACCGGCGTTGTTGACGAGGATATGCACCCGTCCGGTCTGCGCCACGACGCTGTCGACGGCCGCCTGCACCGATTCGGTGCTGGTTACATCCATGGCCACCGCGAGCGCGCCCGGAATGGTCGCAGCCACTTCGGCTGCCGCGGCGCCATTAATATCCGCGATGGCGACGGTCGCCCCCGCCTTGGCCAGCCGCCGCGCAATGGCGGCGCCAATCCCCGAGGCCGCGCCGGTTACAATCGCCGTCTGGCCGGTTAAATCGAAAAAGCCCATGTCGCTATGCTCCTAACGAAGATGGCCCGGAGTCAAGCGTCTGACGCCGGGCCATCGATCAGTTTAACGCCGAATTTGTTACTCTTCGCGTTTGACGACTACTTTGACGTTGGCGGTGACCTGTTTGTGCAGCTTCACCGGAACCGCGAACTCGCCGAGCGTCTTGATCGGGTCGGCCAGTACGACCTTCTTCCGATCGATGTGGAAGTTGCGGACTTCCAGCTGATCGGCGATGTCCTTGGCGGTCACCGAACCGAACAGATGGTCGTTCTCGCCGGCCTTCATGCTGATCTCGATCGTTACCGGTTCGAGCAGCTTGGCCAATTCCTGCGCGTCAGCGGCCTCGACGGCTTCCCGCCGCAGCGCCGCCTGGCGCTCCTGTTCGACGATCTTCTTGTTGGCATCGGTAGCCGGAACGGCCAGACGCTTGGGCAACAGAAAGTTGCGGGCAAAGCCCGGAGCGACGTTCACTAACTGACCGCGCGTGCCGAGCTTGTCGATATCCTCTCGTAAAATGACTTCCATGGGGGATTCTCCTCGGGGTTATAGCGATGTGGTGAACGGCAATAGGGCGATGTTCCGGCTCTGCTTGATCGCCATGGCGAGCAGCCGCTGGTGCACGCAACAGACGCCGGAGATCCGCCGCGGCGTGATCTTGCCGCGCTCGGAGATGAAAGAGGAGAGCAACTTCACATCTTTGTAGTCGATGTGGTCGATCTTCTCGACACAGAACCGGCACACCTTCTTCCGGCGGAAGAACTGCTTCTTATTGCCGGCCAGGGCTTTGTCGCCGCCGGTCGGACGCTGGCTGGCCGCAATCGGGCGGCCTCCGCTCTTGGTTTCTGCCATTGTCTTAATCTCCTACTGGGTGTCCTACTCGTTACTTCTCGGCGACCGGCTCAGCGGAGGCCGGCCCGGCTTCGAGGGGAAGGGGCGCGGCGGGCATGGGCATCTCCGGCGCGGCCGGCATTTCCGGACGCACGCCCGGAGTTACCGGCGCCAGCGGAGCGGTAATCTGCGGCTTGCGGGCGGCGCGCTTCTCGCGGCGCTTCTTCCGCTTTTCGACGCGGCGCATCCGTTCATCCATCCGCACCGTGATGAATTTGATCACCAGGTCGGTGACGCGCAACCGACGCTCCAACTCCTTGGCCGTCTCCGCCGTCTTGGTTGAGAATTCGAGCAGAATGTAGATGCCCTCCATCTGCCGGTTGACCCGGTAGGCGAGCTTCCGCACACCCCACTTTTCCACCTTGTCGAGCGTGCCACCGTCGGAGGTGATCACCCCGCGGAGCATCTCAACAATCGCCTCCTGCTCTTCTTCAGTGGCGCTGGTGTTGACAATAAAGAGTTCTTCGTAAGTCCTCATGGTTCCTCTTTGACACCGGGAGCGCGACGCGCATTGAAACGCGCCATGGCCTTTTCGACGCCCCCGGCGATGATGGATTCCACCGCCGCGACAACCTCATCGAGCAGCGGATCCAACGTGGCTAACTGTGCCCGCCGGATCTTGGCCAGCACATACGACTTCATATCCTTTACGGGATGCTCCGGGCGGATACCCAGCCGAATCCTCGCAATTTCTTCCGTTCCCACGCTGCGGATGACCGAACTGACACCGTTGTGCCCGCCAGCCGAGCCTTTCGACCGGATCCGCATCGAGCCCCAGTCGAGCGCCAGTTCGTCGTAGATTAACAACAACCGGTCGACTGGAAGCATGTACTTGCCGAGCAGCTCCTTGACGGAGCCGCCGCTTAAGTTCATGTACGTCTGGGGTTTGGCCAACACCACATCGACGCCGGCAATCCGCCCCACTCCTGTAATCGCCTTGCCTTCGGCCCGGGTCATCCGGATGCCGTGGGCGGCGGCGAGCCGGTCGATAGCCAGGAATCCCAGGTTGTGGTACGTCTCTTCGTACTCCGCGCCGGGATTTCCCAAACCAACGATCAGCATGAAAAACTACTGCAACACTACTTCTTTTTGGCCTTGGCGTCGGCCGCGGGAGCCTTATCGTCTTTCTTGCCCTTCTTGATCACTTCCGGCTCACCGGCGGCAGCCGCGGCCTCAGCGTCCACCTTCGGAGCGACGATGTGCACAATCACCACCTCGGGCGCCATCACCAGCTTCATCGAATTGGTCATCGGCAGGTCGGCGGCGCGGATGGCCTGGTTGATTTCCAGCGAAGCGATCTCGAGACGGAAGTCCTCGGGGATATCATCCGGCAGACACTCGACTTCCACCTCACGCGTCACCACGTCGAGGACGCCGCCCTGCTGCTTCACTCCTTTCGGTTCGCCGTGCACATGCACCGGGATCTTCACCTTGAGCCGCTTGGTCAGGTCGATCCGCTGCATGTCCACATGCAGCAGGCTGCCCTTGACGGGTTCGTACGACCAGTCGACGATCATGACGGGTTCGGGGGTACCACCGTCGACGGCAACGTCGAAAATGGAGTTGTGACCGGTGGAAGAGAGGAGAATCTTGTTCACTTCCTTCGGACTAATGGCAACCGCGACAGGGTCTCTGCCGGTGCCGTAGATGATCGCGGGTGCGCGTCCGGAGACGCGCAGCCGCCGAGCTTCGTTTTTACCGCGCGTGGCGCGGCCCTCGGCGGCGATCGTGATGTCCTTTCTCATACAGGCTCCTGAAAACTCAACTGACAACTGCGGAACTGATCTCTACACGAAAAGACCGCTGACGCTGGTCTCTTCATGAATCGACTGAATGGCCTGGGCCAATAGGGGAGCAACCGAAAGCTGCTTGATCCGGCCCGAAGCCAAGGCTTCTTCTTTCAGAGGAATGGAGTTGGCAAACACCACCTCTTCGAGACTGGAATTACAGATCCGGTCCACGGCGGGGCCGGACAAAACAGCATGGGTGGCGCAGGCCCGGACACTCCGCGCGCCACTGCTCAACAACGCCTCGGCGCCCTTTACCAGGGTACCAGCCGTGTCGATGATGTCGTCAACCAGCAGGCAGGTCTTCCCGCGCACATCGCCGATCACATGCATGATCTCGGCCACGTTGACCTCGGTCCGGCGCTTGTCAATAATCGCCAGCGGCGCGTTCAGCCGCTTGGCGAAGGCCCGCGCGCGCTCCACGCCGCCCGCGTCCGGGGAAACCACCATCAGATCGGGAACCTTCAAATCCCGGTAGTACTCAATCATCACCGGCGCCGCAAACAGGTGATCGACCGGGATATCGAAGAACCCTTGAATCGGCGCGGCGTGCAGATCAAGCGCCAGCACCCGATCCGCCCCGGCCCGCTCAATCAGGCTCGCCACCAGTTTGGCGGAGATGGGCACCCGCGGTTTATCCTTCCGGTCCTGCCGCGCATAGCCGTAATAGGGCAATACCGCGGTGATCCGGTCGGCCGAGGCGCGCTTCAACGCATCGATCATGAGCAGCAGTTCCATCAAGTAGCGATCGACCGGATTGCAGGTCGGCTGTACCACAAAAACATCGGCCCCCCGGACGTTTTCCTTGATCTGCAGGTAGATTTCTCCATCCGCGAAGGCGCGCACCGGGGCCACACCGAGTTCGGTGCCAAGGCACTCGCAAATCTCCGCCGCTAGAGCCGGATGTGCGTTGCCGGTAAAAACCTTGAGTCTGTCGAATCTCATCGCGCTTACCGGCGGCAAGGCGGCCATTGTTTCCCGTTCATGTGTTCTTTGAGGGCTTGCCACCAGGAGGCCTGATACCGGCGGCGAGACAAAGTCTTCGCCGCATAAACACGCGCTGAGCCGAACCGGCCCGCCGCGGTCTGTACCTGCTCCGGGGTGCCAAAGATTCCGAACAGCGACGCGCCGCTGCCGCTCATGCGGGCGGGCGCTGCGCCCAGTCTCTTCAGTTGTTTGAGGGTCGATTCCAACTCCGGGTGCCTCGGAAAAACCACCCGTTCGAAATCGTTCTCGCTGCTGCTTCCCGCGCCACCGGGAGACAGGGATTCCCCGTGCTCCCAGACACGCGCCTGGAATCTACCAATGTAGCGAGCCACGTCGGTCTCTGTCAATTTTCCGTTGCCGGCGCGGTCGAAGGCCCGGTAGGCCTCGGGCGTAGAAACATGGATCGCCGGCGCCACGATCAGCAGGTTTTCCGCCCGGGTTTCGGGCAGCGGATACAGCTCCGTTCCCCGCCCCAGCCCGAGCGCCCGCCCGCCGTACAGAAAAAACGGCACGTCGCTGCCCAACCCCGCGGCAATCTCCTGCAACCGGGCGGCCGGCAGCGGCTTGCCGGTCAGTACCGGCAGCGCCAGCAGCACGGCGGCGGCGTCGGTGGAACCCCCTCCCAACCCCCCGCCCATGGGAATCCGCTTGACCAGCTGGCAGTGCAGGTGTCCCTTCGCCCCGGAGGCTTCGAGCACGGCCCGCGCCGCCCGCAGCACCAGATTATCCGGAATATCGATTTCGGATTCGAGCGTCGGCTCGACCGCCTTGCCCGGGGTGAAGAACAGCTCGAGCGTGTCGTGCAGCGAAACCGTCTCAAACACCGTACGCAGTTCGTGAAAACCGTCCGCGCCCCGGTTGAGAACGGTCAGTTCCCGGTTGATCTTGGCGTAGCAGGGGACGCGGGCGGTGCGGGTTTCGGCCACAACGACTCAGTAGTGGAGCAGAGAATGGATGGGCCGGCCGCCCAGTTTCCGCCGCCCATCGAGGAAATCGAGTTCAATGACGAACGACAGCGCCGCCACCGTCCCGCCCAACTGCTCGACCAGCGAAGCTACGGCCGCCGCCGTCCCACCGGTAGCCAGTACGTCGTCCACGATCAGCACCCGCTGGCCGGGTTGGATGGCGTCCTGATGAATCTCCAGCTTGTCGGTCCCGTACTCGAGGGCGTATTCGACCGCCTCCACCGCCGCCGGCAGCTTCTTTGGCTTCCGCACCGGCACAAATCCCTTACCGAGCGAGTGCGCCACGGTGGGCGCGAAGAAAAAGCCGCGGGCTTCAATCCCGATAATGACATCGACCTCTTCCGGGCGGACGGCCGCCGTCAGGCCCTGAATCACCTGCGCAAATCCGGCGCCATCTTTCATCAGGGTCGTGATGTCGTAAAAGAGAATGCCCGGCTTGGGCCAGTCCGGAATCTCCCGGATCAGTTGTTTGAGGTGGACCATGGGTGCAGTCCCCTATTCTACCAGCCCTCCCGGCGGTCGCGGCCCTTTGAGGGCCATGATGTGAGGGCAATGATTTGAGGGCAATGATAAACTCCCTCCCATGAGGCCTTTCGCCGCATTCCTTCTGGGGAACTCGCGCACAACGGACTCGCTTCGGCCCGGCGGGAGGGGCGAGTTCCTCGCCCGTTGGTGCCGGGCCTGCGCGGCCTGTGCGCTCTTCTGGAACTCGCGCACAACGGACTCGCTTCGGCCCGGCGGGAGGGGCGAGTTCCTCGCCCGTTGGTGCCGGGCCTGCGCGGCCTGTGCGCTTCTGGGCACGCTGGCGTTCGGCGCTGAATCGTTCCCCGACTCCGTCAAACCCGCCCTGCGCCGGCACTGCGCCGGCTGCCACGGCGCAGCCGCCCCCGCCGGCGGCCTCTCGCTCACCGCCCTGCTCGACGCCCCCAACCCCAACTCCCCCACCCACCGCGAGCGCTGGGAACGCATCGCCGCCCGCCTCCGCGCCGGTGAAATGCCGCCCCCCGGCGCCCCCCGGCCCGCTCCGCCGCAGCTTGCCGCCATCGCCCAACAGATCGAAGCCGCCTACGAAGCGCTCGACCGCGCCCGCCCCGTCGACCCCGGCCGCGTCACCGCCCGGCGCCTCAACCGCTTCGAGTACGCCAACTCCGTCCGCGACCTCCTTGGCATCGACCTCCACCCCGCTGAAGAGCTTCCCCCCGACCCCTACGGGTACGGCTTTGACAACATCGGCGACGTCCTCTCGGTCAACTCTGCCCTGATGGATCAGTACCTCAAGGCCGCCGAACGGGTCGCCCACGCGGCCATCCCCGTCCCCGGAGAAACCGTCCCGGCCACCATGCACCGCTACCTCGCCGAACGCATCGGCCAGGACCGTCAACTGCGCCTCACCATCGACCACGTCTTCCCCATCGACGGTCTCTACACCCTCCGTACCGCCTTCTACCAGGCGCTCAAAGACGGCACCCGGGTCCGCCTCCGCCTCACCGTCGACGGCCAACTCGCCCACGAAGGCGAGCTCCGCTTCTACTACCAGATCGACCGCGGCCTCGAAGCCCCACGCGTCCGCGTCCCGGCCGGCCGCCACCGCGTCGAAGCCACCATCGCCGTCCTCCCCGACCCGCCCTACAAAGGCGCCCCGCCCTACCTCGAATCCGTCGAGGTCTTCGGCCCCCTGCCCGATGGCCAGCAGCCCGACCGCCGGCTCCTCGCCTGCGCCGGCCCCGCCGGCAGCCCCGCCTGCGCCCGGCAGATCCTGCTCCCCCTCGCCCGCCAAGCCTGGCGCCGCCCGGTTACCAGCGCCGAAACCTCCGCCCTGCTCAACCTCGCCGCCCGCGAACAGGCCCGCACCGGATCCTTCGAAAAGGCCCTGCGCAGCGCCCTGATGGCCATCCTCGTCTCGCCCCACTTCCTGTTCCGCCTCGAAGCCGACCGCGGCCCGGGCCCGCAACCGGTCTCCGCGCACGAACTCGCCACGCGCCTGTCCTACTTCCTCTGGGGCAGCCTGCCGGACGGCGAACTCTCCCGTCTCGCCGACTCGGGCACGCTGCCGGCTCGCCTCGCCGAACAGACGCAGCGCCTGCTCGCCCACCCGCGCGCCGCCGCGTTTGTGGAAAGCTTCACCGGGCAGTGGCTCCAAACCCGCAACCTCTCCGTACTGAAGCCGGACGCGAAGCTCTTCCCTTCCTTCACCGGCGAGCTCGCCGCCGCCATGCGCACGGAAACCGAGCTCTTCTTCACCGAGATCCTGCGCGAGAACCGCTCCGTCCTCGACCTGCTCGACGCCCCGTTCACCTACCTCAACGAGCCGCTCGCCAGGCACTACGGCATCGACGGCGTCCGCGGCGAAGCCTTCCGCCGCGTGGCGCTCGATGGGGTGCAGCGCGGGGGCGTCCTCACGCACGGCAGCGTGCTCACCGTCTCGTCCTATCCCACGCGCACCAGCCCCGTCATCCGCGGCAAATGGATCCTCGACAACCTGCTCAACCAGCCCCCGCCGCCGCCCCCGCCCAACGTCCCGGCGCTCGAAGAGAAGGCCGCCGCCAGCGGAGGCTCCATGCGGCAGCAGCTCGCCCAACACCGCAGCAACCCGTCCTGTGCCGCCTGCCACACGCGCATGGACCCGCTCGGCTTTGGCCTCGAAAACTACGACGCCATCGGCCGCTGGCGCGATGAGGACGCCTCGGGCGAGCTGCCCGGCGGGGTCCGTTTCACGACGCCCGCCGAAATGAAGCAGATCCTCAAGGCCGATCCCGACGTCTTCGCCCGCGCCCTCACCGAAAAGATGCTCACCTACGCCCTCGGCCGCGGCGTCGAGTTATCGGACCGGCCCGCTGTCCGGCTGATCGTCGACCGGCTGCGGAAGAACGGCTACCGCATGCAGGAGCTGATCCTGGGTATTGTAGAAAGCGAACCGTTCCGGAAACGGCGCGGGGAAGGAGGCGTATGAGTAAGCTATCGAGAAGGCATCTGTTGCGGGGTGTGGGAGCGGCCATCGGGTTGCCGTGGCTCGAGGCCATGGCGGCGCCGGCGGCCCCGCCGAAGCGGCTCATTGTCGTCTACGCGCCCAGCGGCAAGATCATGCCGTACTGGACGCCCACCGCGCCCGGCACCGGCTTCGCCTTCCCCCGCACGCTGGCCGCTCTTGAAAAGCACCGTGCCCGCATCAGCGTGCTCTCGGGCCTGGCGGCCAACCAGGGCAACGCGCTCGGCGACGGCGCCGGCGACCACGCCCGCGCCGCTTCGAGCTACCTGACCGGCGTCCACCCCCGCAAGACCGAGGGCGCCGATATCCGCTGCGGCGTCTCGATGGACCAGATTGCCGCCGCGCACTTCGCCACCACCCGCGTCCCTTCGCTCGAAATCACCTGCGAGGACAGCCGCCAGGTGGGTTCCTGCGACAGCTACAGCTGCGTCTACCAGAGCATCTCCTGGAAGTCCTCCACACAGCCCATGCCGCCCGAAATGAACCCGCGCGCGGTCTTCGAACGGCTGTTCGGCGACGCGAGCCTCACGGCGGACCAGCGCGCCGCCCGCCACAGCGTTCTCGATCTCACGCGCACGGAAACGGCTCGTCTGGCCGGACGGCTCGGCGGCACCGACAAGCGGAAGCTGGATGAATATCTGACGGCGATCCGCGAATTGGAGACGCGCCTCGACAAGGCCGGCCCCAGCATTGGCGTGACGGCGCCAGCCGGCATCCCCACGAGCTACCGCGAACACGCCCGGCTCCTGTTCGACCTCTCGGCGCTCGCGTTTGCCTCGGGCTCGACGCGCATGATCACCTTCATGCTGGCCCGCGAAGGCGGCCTGCGCACCTACCCCGAAGCCGGCGTCCCCGAAGCCCACCACTCCTGCACGCACCACCGCGGCGACCCGGAGCTAATCGAGAAAGTAGCCCGGATCAACGCCTTTCACGTCGAGCAGTTCGCCTACTTCCTCGACAAACTGCAGAGCACCCCCGACGGCGAAGGCACGCTGCTCGACAGCACCTTGGCGCTCTACGGCGCCTCGATCGGCGACCCGAACGCGCACGACCACAACAACCTGCCGACGCTGGTCGCCGGTGGCAAACTCGGTGGCGGGCGCCACATCGTCTACCCGAAGAACACCCCGGTGGACAACCTCCACCTCTCGCTGCTCGCCCTGGCCGGCGTACCGGTAGACCGCCTCGGCGACTCGACCGGACAGCTCGACTACCTGACGGGCCTCGCCTGAAGCGGAAAGAGCCTCCCGCCGGCAAAGGCGGGAGGCTCTTGGCGAACAGCTCGCTTCCGGCTAGAAGTAGTACTTCAAGCCGAACTGCATGTTGCGCGGCCCCACGCCGTTGCGCAGGCTCGTGATCTGCCCGAAGTCTACAGCGCCGAAGTTGAGGGCCGGATCGCCAAACATCGGGGTGTTGGTGAAGTTGGTCGCCTCGAGACGGATCTCGATGCGGTGTCCTTCCTTCACCACGATGCTCTTCAACAGGGCCGCGTCCAGGGTCTTGATGCCCGGTCCACGGTAGTTGAGGTTGCGGGGAGCGGAGCCCGGGACGTCTGCCAACGGCTGCGAGAACGCCGCCCGGTTGAAGTACCCGTTCAGCCGGTCCTGCACGCGGCCCGTGGTGCTGGGGTCGCCGATCAGGTTCGGACGCTGGGTGCCGTCCCAAATGGCGCCGCCGGCCTGGTTGACCTGCAGCGGCATGCCGCTCTGCATGAGCAACACGCCGCTGAGATTCCAGCCGCCGGCAAACCAGTTGAGAACCCGGTTCATGTTCGCACCGATCGCCCGGCCGCGGCCGAACGGCAACTCATAGGAACCGGTCATCACGAAGCGGTTGGCAACGTCATGCGAGGAGAGCGCCCGCTCACCGCGGAGGTCCCAAATGTTCTGCAGGGTGGTCGATCCGCCCAGCCACGAGACGTTGCCCGAGCTGTGCGAAACGTTGTCGATCATCTTCGACCAGGTGTAGTGCGTCAGCAGCGTTAGCCCCTGGCTGAAGCGCCGCTCGAGCTTCAACTGCAGAGCATGGTAGTTGGAGTCGCCACGTGCCGGCTCCGCCGTACCCACGCTGGTGCCGTCAAACTGCGGCATGGGACGCAGCGTGCGGACCCGCGTGATATTGGGCTGGCTCAACTGCGAACGCGAATCGGTGATCTGACCGAAGAACGGATTGGGAACCAGTTGGTTCAGTACCGTCCGGCCCAGCGCCCAGTGCGTCGGATTGAGCGGCGAGAGCGTGGTAATCGGCATGAACAGGTGCGTCCCGCGGCTGCCGGTGTAGTTGATCTCCAGCACCGATTGCTGCGGCAGTTCGCGCTGGATCGACAGGTTCCAGGAGTGGTACTCCGGGTTCCGGTTGTAGTCGCGCACAATGGTGCCGGCGCCGAAGCCGAGCAGCGTGCGGTCGCCCTGCGAACGGCCCGGCGGCAACAGCACGCCATTCGGGAACGGGTTGTTCAGCTGCGTGGCCAGCGTCGCGTTGGAGTCAACGGTCCAGATCGACGGCGAGTTGATCGTGAAGCCAGTGCCCGGGCGGCCGAACACCGTCGCGCGGGAGAGGGTGTAGAAGAGGCCATAGCCCGAGCGGATTGCGGTCTTCGGATTCAGCGCATAGGCGAAGCCGACGCGCGGCTGCCAGTTGTTCCTGTCGGCGTCGAATGGCGAGCGGTTCTTGTCATCGACAAACTTGATGACGCCCCGCGTGTCATAGCCCTGAGCCCGGATGGGCGACTGCGCGTCCAGATCCCAGTAGCTGTAGCGGTCCTTCGTCTCCCAGCGCGGTACGTCGAAGTCGTAGCGCACGCCCAGGTTGATCGTCAGCTTGCTCGTGATCTTCCAGTCATCCTGCAGATAGAAGCCCCAGTAGGCCGACCGGGAGAAAGCTTTCGGTTCGATGTGGTAGTTGCTGCCCGTGGTCCAGCCGAGCAGCATGGTGGCCAAACCATTGCCTTGGTTGGAAGGGCAGGTGAAGCGGTCCGCGCAGGTGGCGCCGCGGGCGAAGCTGTAGTTGCCCGAAGGGAAACCCGGCTGCAGGTAGTCGAGGCGGTTGTAGCGCCGCTCGCCGCCGGCTTTGATGTTGTGGCCGCCGATCATCTTCGTCATCGAACCCGACCAGTGGTGGACGGCCTCCTGACGATCCATGATCCAATAGCCTTCCGTACCCCACTCGCGGAAGCCTTCCGGCCCGAAGCGCGGGAAGACCAGGTTGGTCGCATTGTCCTTGATGTTCGAGGCAAAGCCGAGCGAAGTCGGATCAAACGTATCAAAAAACGGATTCCGGCCAAAGTTGGAGTACGTGTAGCCGTAGCGGAAAACGAATAGCGTCGTCGCATTCGCCACGTGGGTGAAGTCACCAACCATCGACTGCGTGCGGGTGAAGCTGGGGCCGCCCGTGAAGTAGGACGGGTTGCCATCGCCGAACAGGTTTGGGTTCGTTCCGTCGTTTCGCTGATTGCTCCAGCGTCCGCTGATGCGGTTGTTCTGGTTGAAGTTGTGATCGCCTTTGACGGTGATCTGGTGCGATTTGCTGGTATTGATGCCCTGGTTGAACCAGTTGTTGGCGTTGGTAAAGGCCGCGCCTTGCTGGTTGGGAGCCGGTAGAAAAGTAAGCGCCTTCACGGCCAGCGGGTTCATCCGCGACGCCGGAACGATGTTGCCCGCCAGCGGCTGCCGCGTGATCACCCCGGCCGCGTTCGTAATCGTGTTGAACGGATCGAAGATCTGCATCAGTTGGCCCGATGCGTTGAAGGTTTGCGAAAAGTCACCGCGGCGCTGCTCGGCCGTCGGCAGGCTGGCCTGCTGGCTGGTGGGGCTCTCCTGCGTCGTGTACTCGTAGGCGCCAAAGAAGAAGGTCTTGTTCTTGATCACCGGCCCGCCGATCACGCCACCGTACTGATCGCGGTGGAAGGCCGGAATGGCGCGGCCCGCCCGGTTGGAAAACCAGTCATTGGCGTTGAGCTTGGCATCGCGCATGAAGTAATAGCCAGTGCCGTGCAGGTCGTTGGTGCCCGAGCGGGTCACCATGTTCACCACCGCGCCGCCGGTCTGGCCGTACTCGGCCGAGAAGAAGTTGGTCTGCATCTTGAACTCCTGCACCGCGTCGACCGACGGCGAAAACTTCAAGTCGGAGATGCCGGAGTTCTGCTCGACCGTCGTCACCGTAGCCCCGTCAATCAGCACGTCGGAGGTCGAATTCCGCGAACCGTTGGCGCTGAAGTTCGTATTGCTGTCGCCGCGCCGCCCGCCGGATCCGACCACGCCCGGCGTCAGATACGCCAGACTCATCGAGTTGCGGGCCAGATTGGGCAACTGCAGAATGTACTTGTTGTCGATCACCTGCCCGAGGTTCGAAATGGTCGTGTTGACCAGCGCGGCCGACCCCTCCACCTCGACGGTCGTCGTCACATCGCCCACCTGCAGTTGCGCCGCAATCGAACGCTGCTCCTGCACGGCGACGCTGAAGCCGCCGCTCTGAAATTTCTTAAAGCCCGGCGCTTCCACCACGAGCGAGTAATTGCCCGGGGGCAGCGCGGTCACTACAAACCGGCCGGAGCCGTCGGCGACCGTCCGAAACGTGGTGCCGCGGTCCCGGTCCGTGACGACCACCTTGGCCGCCCCGACCACCGCTCCCGTTTCGTCGGTCACAATCCCGTTCACGCTTCCGGTGAACGACTGTCCCAATAGGCTTGACGTGAGCCATAGCGCGAGCATGGCGAGCCAAGCAACCTTGCTTGTCTTCAAAAGAGACCTCCCTGATGGCGTTAAATGATTTTTAACGATGGGACAAATCATATAACAAACCGGGGGTGCTTGCGCGGGGCGCGAAGATCGCGAGAGACTTGGGGCGATGAGTTTGACACGACGCAGCTTTGCCCTGATGACCGCCGCCGCGGCCACCGCCGCCGGACAGAAACCAAACTCCCGGATCGGTGGAGTCCAGATTGGGGCCATTACCTACTGCTTCCGCTCCCTGCCCAGTTCCGCCCCGGAGCTGCTCCGCTACTGCACCGAACTCGGCATCAGTGCGGTCGAACTCATGGGCGACGCCGCCGAGTCTTTCGCCGGCGCCCCGCAGATGCGCGGCCCCGCCTTCGCCGGCCGCCAGATGACGCCCGAACGGCAGGCCGCCATGAAGAAACTCGCCGCCGAACGCACCGCATGGCGCACCTCGGTCTCGATGGACAAGTACAAGGAGTTGCGCAAGCTCTACAGCGCCGCCGGCGTCAATATCGGCATCGTCAAGCTCTCGCTCACCGCCGACATGCCCGATGCCGAATACGACTATGTGTTTAACGTCGCCAAGGCGCTCGGCGCCCGCAGCGTCACCATGGAACTGCCCAAGGAAGCCGCGCTCACCGAACGCATCGGCGCCTTCGCCGCCAGGCACAAGATCTACGCCGGCTACCACAACCACATGCAGGTCAACGAGCAGAGCTGGGAGACCGCGCTTGGCCAATCGAAGTACAACAGCATCAACCTCGACGTCGGCCACTTCACCGCCGCCATCAACAAATCGCCCATCCCCTTCATCCGCGCCAACGCCCCGCGCATCACCAGCTTCCATCTCAAAGACCGCCGCTACGGCAACGACGGCGCGGCCAACCTGCCCTGGGGCCAGGGCAGCACCCCGATCAAAGAGGTGCTCCAACTGATGAAAAAGGAAAAGTATACCTGGCCGGCCAACATCGAACTCGAGTATGCCATCGGCGAAGGCTCCACCGTCATGGCCGAGATGAAGAAGTGCCTCGACTACTGCCGCCAAGCGTTGGCCGGTTAAATGGAACGCCGCTGGATCGTCCTCGGACTGCTTTTTCTCGGCATCGTCATCAGCTACATGGACCGTGGCAATCTCAGCATTGCCGCCGTGCCCATCATGCAGGAGTTCGCGCTCACCCCGGCGCAGATGGGGCTGCTGCTGTCGAGCTTCTTCTGGACCTATGCCGCCTTCCAGGTGCCGGGCGGGGCGCTGCTCGACCGCTTCGGCATCCGCAAGCTCTATGCCGGGGCGTTTCTGCTCTGGTGCCTCGCCTCGGCCGCCATCGGCTGGGCGCGGTCGTTTGAAGAGATGTTCGCCCTGCGCCTGTTGCTGGGCATGGGCGAAGCCATCGCCCCGCTGGCCAGCATGTCGTTCATCAAACAGAACTTCAACGAGCGCGAGCAGGGCCTGCCGACGGCTATCTATGTCGCCGGCCTGACGATGGGCCCGGCCCTCGGGGCGCTCATCGGCTCCTCCCTCATCGAGTGGCTGGGTTGGCGGGCCATGTTCCTCGCCACGGGTCTTGGCGGCTGCCTGTGGGTGGCGCCCTGGTGGCTGCTCGCCCCGCGCGGCGCCGTCGCCACGGTCAGCCAGGCCGAAGGCTCACTGGTCGATTTCCTCAAGGCGCCGGTCGCCTGGGGGCTCTCCCTCAGCGTCTTTTTCTACTCCTATTTCTGGTTCTTCGTCGTGACCTGGATCCCCGCCTACCTGATGCAGGCGCACGGCTTTCCGAATCTGAAGATGGGCCTGACGATGGCGCTGCCGCTTGGCGGCATGGCGCTCGTCAACCTCGTGGGCGGAGCCTGGGCCGACCGCGCCCTGCGGGGCGCCGCCGATCCGCTGCTCCTGCGGCGGCGCTTCGTCTGCGCCGGGTTCTCCATGGCGTCCATCCTCCTGGGGCTGATCTGGATCCCCAAGGGCGGTCCGGTGATCTGGGTGCTACTCGCCTCGCTGATGGGCGTGGGCATCGGCGCGGGCAACTATTGGGCGATGTCGCAGAGCGCGGTGCCGCGCGCGCTCGTCGGGCGCGCGCTCGGCTTTCAGAACATGATGGCGCAGGTGGCCGGGGCCCTGGCTCCGCTGATTACCGGCTACCTGCTCGGCGACGGGCAGGACTATACCGCGGCCATTGTCGTGGCCGGCGCCTCCCCTCTGATCGCCGTGGGAGCGCTGCTGCTGTTCGTTAAGAGCGCACAGGCCGCGTAGACACGGCACCAACGGGCGAGGAACTCGCCCACCCCGCCGGGCCGAAGCGAGTCCGTTGTGCGCGGTTCAATACGAGCGCACAGGCCGCGTAGGCTCGGCACCAAACGGGCCAGGAACTCGCCCCTCCTGCCGGGCCGCAGCGAGTCCGTTGTGCGCGGTTCAATAAGAGCGCACAGGCCGCGTAGGCTCGGCGCCAACGGGCGAGGAACTCGCCCCTCCTGCCGGGCCGTAGCGAGTCCGTTGTGCGCGATTCCTTAGAAACGGCAGGCCGACGGATCCGATTTAAGCAAATAGGCCTTGTAGTTCTTTGCCTTCTTATCCAAACACCCGGCCAGGTTCAGCAGCTCCACCTTCCGGAACTGCACCGGATGGCTCTCGCTCTGCAGCGAAATCGAGCCGGACTCGAGCAGCTTGCCGTCTACCTTCACGGCCGGGTCATGATGGGACACCGCGCCGCCGCCAATCTGCGGATGCTCGTACTTGAGCACGGATTGCCCGTTGATGAAGTGCTCCACCGATTCGGAGCCCTTCACGAGCACCTCGGCCTGCACCCACTGGTCACCGTCAAAAGTCGGCGACGTCGAGTTCAGGCAGTGCGGGGTGAACAGCTTCCCGTCCCGCTCCACGTTCGTGCCCGGGGTGCACAGGTTGCCGGTCGTCCGCGGCCCCTTGCCGAGGCCGCCGAGCAGTTGCACCTCGATCGAAATGGGGAAGTCCTGATCCTTCTGCATCGTCTCGACCGGTTGACCATGCACCATGATGCCGCTGTTGCGCGTTGCCCAGCCCGGCCCTTCGTTCGACTGATTCCCGATAAACCGGTACTCGAGGCGAATCCGGTAGTACGAGAAGGACTCTTTGTAAAAGAGGTGCCCGAAGCGCTGGTTGAACTTGTCGTAGCCTTCGTAGCCGACGGTCAGGTAACCGTCCTGCACGCGGAAGGTGTTGGCGAAATTCTCCCCGACCGGATAGCCGGTGATCTTCGGCGTCCATCCGGTCAGGTCCCGGCCGTTAAAGAGCGGAATCCAATCCTTGGCCGACTGAGCGGAGGCGGAAACCGCGACAAGAGCGAATAGAGCGAATAACTTCACGCTTTGGAGTATACAGAATCCTAGGCGAACAAGTCGGTGACAACCTTGCCCTTCACCAACTCCCGCGGCTGATTCAGATGGTTGCGGATCTCCATCTCCGGATCAATGCCCAGCGCAAAGTAGATGGTCGCCAGCAGATCGTTCGGATGCACCGGCTTCTCCTTCGGGCTTGACGCGGTCGCGTCGCTTTCGCCGTACTGCACGCCGCGGCCGATGCCGGCGCCGGCCACCACCGCGCTGTAGCAATAAGGCCAGTGGTCGCGGCCATCGGGGCTGTTGCTGTTGCCGCTCGTCGAAACGCCCATGCGCGGGCTCCGGCCGAACTCACCCACGGCCACCACCAGCGTCTCCTTGAGCAGCCCCCGGTCGTCCATATCCTGCAGCAGCGCGGACAGGCTCCGGTCCAGCTTCGGACAGTGCAGATTCTTGAGCGGACCGAAATTGGCGGCGTGCGTATCCCACGCCGTCTTTTCGGGGTCTCCGTTGGCCACCGATGGCCAGTTCACCTGCACAAACTTCGTTCCGGCCTCGATCAGACGCCGCGCCATCAACGTGCTCTGTCCGAAGGTGTGCAGGCCGTAACGCTCCCGCATCTTGTCCGATTCCCTGGTCAGGTCCATCGCGTCCCGCGCCTTGCCCGAAAGCACCAGATCATAGGCCTTGCCGTAGTACTCATCGACGGCCGAGGCGTTCAGCGCCTTTTCGAGCTCCGGCATCGAACCGTTGATGCCCTTGAGCAGTTCAAAGCGATCCTTCAGCCGCTCCGGCGGAATCTCCTTGCGCAGCGACAGATCTTCAAGCGTCACCTTCTGCGCCGGGTCCTGATACATCCGGTAGGGGTCATAGGCCTTACCGAGGAAGCCAGCCGCGCCCCCCTTGCCGATAATCCCGGACTCCTGCAGCGGACGCGGCAGTTCGACGAAGGGCAGCATGGCGTCCTTCATCGGCATCATCTTCGAAATGTGGCTGCCGGCCGTCGGGAAGTCGGCGGCGTTGGGCGGTTCAAGCTGGCCGGAGGGTGAGACCTTGTCCGGCGGATAGCCGGTGAGCATCTGATAGATCGCCGCCGTGTGGTTGAACAGCCCGTTCGGCGTGTAGCTCATCGAACGGATGAGCGTCACCTTGTCCATCGTATCGGCCATCATCGGCATGTGTTCGCCGATCCAGGTGCCGGGGATCTTCGTCTTGATCGGCTTGAACTCGCCGCGGATATTGGAGGGCGCGTTCGGCTTCGGGTCCCAGATGTCGATGTGGCTCGGCCCGCCCTGCAGGAAGATCATGATGACGTTCTTGGCGTTGCCGAAGCCCTTGGCGCCGGCGAACCGCTCGGCTACGGCCGCGGCCTTCGCCGCTTTCTGCGAAAGGAAAAACCCGGGCAGGTGCAGACCCGCCAGGCCCAGCGAGCCGATGCGCAGCAGTTCGCGGCGGGTGGGCCCTTCACAAGTCTGTCCAGCGATACGTCCAGGGATGTTCAACATGAGCTTGCTCCTTAATAACTGTAGAGGAATCCTTTGCTGTTGAGAAGGGCCCAGAGAAGATCCTGCGCGCGCAGGGCCCGGGGACCACCGGAGAGGTACTTGATGCCGTACTCGGCCTCGGCCTTGGTGGGCAGCCGCGAGAGCGAGGCCAGGTAGAGGTCTTCCACCATGGCCGCATCGGACTTGCCGGCCAGAACATTCTTCGCCACGCGGCCCTTCGGGTCGGCCACGGCGTCGGAGATCGTCTTCCCGTTCACCAGGTTCAGCGCCTGCGGCAGGCTGAAGTCGGTCCGCCGCTCGCATTCACAAGCCGATTCCCGCGTCGGCCGGCCGAACAGATCGAGGAACCCTTCGGCGCCCACGTGCGGGTCGAGCACCTGCGAGGCGTTCGTCTCTTCGGGCACATCGGGGAACTTTGGGCGCGCCCCGGCGGCGGCCGCCACGGCGTCCATCAACGGTTCGGCGTGCAGCCGGCGTGGCATGGCGTGCGAGAAGTTATCCGCGTCCTTGGCATTCCACTCGTTGGTTTGGAAGGAGGCCTGGTAGGTCCGGCTGCGGGCGATCGTCCGCATCAGATGTTGGAGATCGAAGTTGTGGTCGACAAAATCCTTGGTGAGTGCTTCGAGCAGCGCGGGATTCACCGGAGGATTCGAAGCCCGGATATCGTCCACCGGGTCGATGATGCCCTTGCCGAAGAAGTAGCTCCAGATGCGGTTGGCCACGGCCTTGGCAAAGAAGGGATTCTGCTTCGAGACCAGCCAATCGGCGAGCGCATCGCGGCGCTGCGGCCCGGCCGGAATCTTCACCGGCGTGAGCGAGGCGATCAGGAACTCGGGCGCCACCACGCGCGAATCCTTCGGGTGCTTCATCTCATAATCGGCCCGCTGATCGTAGAGAATCTCCTCGCCCACCTCGTAGCCTGGCCGCAGCCCGACGGCGGAGAAGAAGGCCGACATCTGGAAATACTGGTTCTGCGTCCACTTCTCAAACGGATGATCGTGGCACTGCGCGCACACCATGCGCACGCCCAGGAAGACCTGCGTGGTCTTCTCCATGGTCGGCTTGGCGTCGCGCGTCGCCCGGAAGTAGTTGCCGGCCGGGTCATCATAGGTGCTGCCGCGGCTGGTCAGCAGTTCGCGCACCATCTTGTCGTAGGGCTTGTTGGCGGCGATCGATTCGCGGATCCATTCGCGGAAGCCGTAGGCGCCCTTCTCGCCCAGGAACTTCCGGGACGACTGCAACAGGTCGCTCCACTTCACCGTCCAATGGTCGGTAAACGCGGGGCTCGCGATCAGCTTATCGATCCGCCGGTCGCGCTTGAGCTTGGACGGCGCCGGATCGGCCAGAAAGGCCCGGATCTCATCGGGCGAAGGAAGTTGCCCGGTCAAATCCAGCGAGACACGGCGCAAGAACGCCGCGTCGTCCGCCGCCGGCGAGGGCTGAATCTTCAGCTTCTGCAGCTTGGCGTCGATGTGCTGGTCGATAAAGTTGTTCTGCGGCAACTGCTTCCAGGCAAAGCCCGGCTTGGGGTTGAGAATCGTCACCGGAATCGTCGAAAACTTGCCCTGATAGCGGACGAGCAGCGTCGCCTCGCCGATCCGTTCGCCCGAGACCTTGGCCGCCACATCCACCTTCGCCACGTCGGGCGTGTTCGATTCCACGGTCGCTTCGCTCGTCACGTCCCGCGTCTGCCCATCGGCGAACCGGGCCATCACCTTCACCTGCGCCGTGCCGCCCGGGCCGGTCATCGCCACCTCGGCCGGGGTAACCTCAAGCGCGCTGACGTTATCTTTGGCCGGGTCGCCGTAGGGCACGCCCTGCGCGATCCAGTTGTAGATCGTCTGGTAATAGGGCGACTTCTTATCGAAACGCTGCCCGCCGCCGTGCGCCACCGACTGCGTCGGCTTGGCGAGCATCAGGCTGCGGCCGGGTTCGGCGCGGTTGAAGCGGCGGCCGGAGAGGTCGTACAGCAGCGCCTCGTAGTCAAACTGCGGATCGTAGCCGCGCAGCGAGAGCTTGAAGCCGTTCTTGCCCTTGGCCGCGCCGTGGCAGGGGCCGGAGGTGCAGCCGGTTTTGTTCAGAATCGGCGCGACGTCCCGCAGAAACGTCACGGGTTGGGCGCTGGCGGCAACCGCCGCGCTAACGAGCAGGAGTGGGATTCGCATCGTTCGATTTCTCTTCCGGATCGAGTTCGGCCACCGCCAGAGGCAGCAGCGGCGAGTAAATTTCCTGGGTCTGGCCGCCGGTCATCAGACGGCCCATGATTCCAATGTTATAAAGAGCCGGCAGCGTGTTGCGGGTCGAGGTGACAAGAAAGGTACCAGACGTCCGATCTTTTTTATCGACCTCCATTTCAATCGCGCGAAAATCAATAAAATTCGGCAGGTCCACCACGACGTTCTCCGGCACGGCCTGCATCCGGTCCCGCGTCGTCCACCGCCAGCGGAACAGGTACTCGTAGCCGGCCGCTTTCTTGGTCGCTTTCTCGAGTTGCAGGGATAAACTGGCCGGCGCGGCGTCGGTCAACGCCGCAGGCAACTGGTAGCCCAGCCATTGCCCGGTCAGCGCCCGCTGCCGGTCCACCACGCCCTGCGCCGTTGCGCCGTTCACGGCGATCGAGTAGCCCAGGCCGGTCGCTACGCGTTCGACGCGGGGCATCTTCGGGTCGGTCGAAACGACGCGGAAGCCGATCTCCCCGGCGGCGAACTGGGCGTTCGGCGCCGCGGTCAACGTGATCATGCCGCGGCGGCTGTTGGCCCGGTTGTTGGGGTCGGGGATCTCGTGCGGAATGTCGCCCCCGGCCGCCTGGATGCCGGCGGGCAGGTTGATGGGTTCGATTCGCAAAGGACCGGTGTAGCCGCGGCGGCCGATGTTGAAGTTCACGAGCGCCGTGCCGCCCGCGGGAATGTTGACGAACGGGGTGGTAACCTGGGCCTGAAAATCGGCGCCCGAACGCGAGACGTGCAGGCGGTAGGCATAGTGGGCGCCGCCGCGCAGCGCCAGATCCTCCACCGCCACCGTGATCTTCCGCACCCCCTCCGGCGCCTTGAACTGCAGGAACGGATCGCCCAGCGTCCGGCTGCTGGCCTGCACCGCGGCCACGTCCACCGGCAGCGGACCATCGCCGGCCGAGCTCAGCTTCTTGCCGGCTTCGTCATAAACCGTGATCAACCCGGTGAGCTTCGAGGTGCCCAGTTCGCGGGCCTGCAACTCGAACAGGTACTCCTGGCCGGGTTCGACGCTCAGCGTATATTTATCCACCTCGGCGGCTTTGGCCAGCCGGCCGTTGATCGTCACCGGCAGCGTCAGCGGCGCCGTCACCGGTTCCCGCAATTCGGGATAATCGCCCACGGCGAAGGGCAGCGGCAGCGACGGCGAATCGGGCAGATTGACGAAGGTCTGCGGGGCCTTGACGCTCGCGAGGTCGGCCTTCACGGTGACGTTGGACAGCGTCACGCTGGCGGTTTCGCCGCGCCGGCCGCCGAGCGGAAAGATATCGGCGGCGTAGGCGTAAGCGCCGGTCTTGAAGCGGTAGTAGCTTTGCGCCTGCGTCGAAAAACGGGCGTCGTGGATCTCAACGTAGTAGAAGCCCTCTTTGGGAAACGTCATGTCGAGCCGGGCGTCGAGCCCGATCATCGGGTCGTCCTCGCTGCGGGCGACCTGTTTGCCGGCCGCATCGTAGACGCGGATCACTGGGTCCACCGCAGAGCCGGCGCGCCGGGCGTCCACTTCGAACACGCGGCGCTCACCGGCTTTGACCTGCAGGCGGAAGACGTCGCGGTCCGGCCCCATCAGCGTGCCGTTCAGGGTCAGCGGCGTCGAGGGAAGCGTCTGCGCTTTTTCGAGCGAATCGTTCTGCCGCGGCAGCGCGCCGGGGCGGCTCTCCTCTTCGGTTAACTCCGGAAACGCGCCCACGTTGAACAGGACGATGTTCGACAGGCCATTCGACGCCTTGACTCGCAGCGGGTAGACGCCCACGGCCCATTCGCCCGTCGGCTCCACCAGAAAGGTCGCGTAGCGCGACTCCATACCGGGCTTGGTGGACCCGAGCGGGGTAAATGTAGCCGGCAGCGAGGAGACCACCGTCGCTCCCTCCCCGAGACTCTGGCCGACAATCGTGAGTTCAAACGGGCGGCCCTTCTGGGCGCCGCGGGGCTGCAACTCCGTAATCGCCGGCGGGGCCGCCAGTAAGGCCGTCGCCAGGCAGAGAGAGGATAGAAGTCTCATTGGGCACCTGCCGAAAGAGGAACGGGAACAAAGGAGTAGAGCAGTTTACAATCCCCGGTTGCGTAGACGCGGACCTTGCCATCAAAGCCGCCAGTCGCCAGCTTCGTGCTGTCCGGCGAGAAAGCCACGGTATAAATGCCGGCGCCATGACCGGTGCAGCTCGCCTTCTTCTCCCCCGACTCCGGATCATACAAATTCACCGCGGCCGACTGGCTCGCCACGGCAATCCGGGCGCCGTCCGGCGACCAGCCCAGCGCCGTAATAGCGCCATCCTGCCGCTCGAGCCGCCGCACCAGCGTCGTGTCGTCAGCAATCTTCATGTTGCGCGGACGGTCCATCAGGTAAATGTACGGGTAGCGCTCCGCCCCGCCGAGGACGACCACGTCCTTCTTCGGATGGCGGGCGATGGCGTTGAGTTCCCCCCGCAGCAGATTGACGTTTTCAAGAAAAGCGCCCGAGTTCGCGTCGATCAGCTTGGCGGCGCGATCGCCGGAGGCGGAAACGAAGCGCTTGGAATCGACGCCGAACACCGTCGCCAGCACCCAGTTCTCGTGGTTGCCGATCTTGTACAGCTCCTTGCCCGTCGCCGTCTCGAAGACATGCACCGTGTTATCGGCGCAGCCGACGGCGATCTTCGAGGCATCGGGCGCCAGCGACGCGCCAAAGACGGTATCGTTGGTCAGGCGCGCCGAACGCAGCAGCTTCGCCGCGGCCACATCCCACACCTGCACCTCGCCGAACTGCGCCGGCGTTCCACCGCCGGCGATGAGGAGCTTGCCATCGGCGCTGAAGGCGACCGACAGAATCCGTTCGGCGCGCCCGGCCAGCCGGTGGAGCAGCTTTTTGCCGTCCGCCGTGTGCAGCAGCACCTCGCGGTTGCCGGAGACGGCCAGGGTCTGCCCGTCCGGGGAGAACTGGAGCGCGGTGATTACCGGCGGCTGCTGATAGACCGTTGCCTTGGTCTCGCTGACCTCCACCGGACTGTCGTCCTTGGCCCCGGCGCGAATCCAGTCCCGGAAAATCGCGATTTCCGCCTCCGGCAGCGCTGCGGCGGCCAGCGGCATCCTTGGCTTCGTTTCGCCAAGTAGGTACCGGATGGTGAGCGATTGCTCCGGCTGGCCGGCGACAAACGCGGGTCCGCGCTGACCACCCTTGGCAAACGCCTCGTAGGAGGTCACGTCGAGATTGGCCGCTTTCGAGGCCGGCTGGTGGCAGCCCTGACAATGCTTTTGCAGGAGCGGCTGAACGTCTTTATGAAAGCTGGGAGCGGCGGCGAGTGGGCCGATGGTCCCGCACAGGAGGAGTAGAACGCGGCGCATGATACTAACTTCCGAACACCTGACCGGAAGTATATCAGACCGCCCGGCGGCCCTTTACCGTTTTCTGGGCTTGCTCTCTTCGCTGGCGGAGATCAGATTGTTGGTCACCGAAAACGCTCCGGGAACGCCGTTGGCCTGCAACTCGGCGATGGTGCGGTCGCCGGTGTTGGCGACGACGCCTTCGAGGGTCACCTGGCCGTTCCGCACGACGATATGAATGGGGTGGAAGCCGGGGGGCGGGTCCTGCGTGATGCCCATGGTGCGGCGGGTCATCGAGGGAAACAGCGGCGCGCCGCGGTTGGGATTGTAGCGGGCGAGGGCGGGGTGGCCGTAGATGGCGACGTAAACGCGCCAGCGGATATCGTCGTCGGCCGGAGAGAGCGGCAACACCTCAATCTCGTTGACCACCTTCTCGACGCCCTCAATCCCCTTCACCACGCGCTCGGCCGTCGACTTGAGCGTAGGGCGGGAGGCGTAGCCGCGCAGATAGACCGTGTAGTCTTTGATGCCGAACTTCAGATTGTCGAACAGGCCATACTCCGGCAGACGGATCAGTTCCCGTTGCACGTTCCGCGCCAGCGCGACCACCGCCTTTTCGTTGGTAGCCGGAGGGCGGGCGTCCGCCGGCTTGAGACCACCGCTCTCCTGGGCGTAGAGAGAACATGCAACAAAAGCAAGGGAACAAACCCGCATCACCGGCTCCGGAAAACTAGAAGTTGACGATGGAAGCGAACGAACCGGCTTCGAGACTGGCTCCGCCCACGAGCGCCCCGTCAATTTCGGGCTGGGCCATTAAGCCTTTCACGTTGTCCGGCTTCACGCTGCCACCATACAGGATGCGCACGGCGGCCGCCGCGTTACCGCCAAATGCGGCTTCGACGCGCCCGCGAATGATCCGGTGCGCATCGGCCGCCATCTCCGGCGTCGCCGTCTTGCCGGTGCCGATCGCCCACACGGGCTCGTAGGCGATCACCACCCGCGCAAACTCCTCCGCGCTGAGGCCCGCCAGGCCCCCGGCGAACTGCTGGTGCAGCACCGCCTCGGTCTCGCCGGCTTCGCGTTCGGCCAGCATCTCGCCCACGCAGACAATCGGCTTCAACCCGGCGGCCAACGCTGCCTTCGTGCGCTCGAGCACCGTCGCATCCGTCTCGCCGAAAAACTGCCGGCGTTCGCTGTGGCCAATGATGACCCACGCCGCACCGGCGGCCTTGATCATCGGGCCGCTGATCTCCCCGGTAAAGGCGCCTTCATTCTTCCAATACAGGTTCTGGGCGCCGACCTCGACGCGGGAGCCCGCCGTGGCGGCCACCGCCGCCGGGATGTTGATCGCCGGAGGGCACAGGACGATTTCGCAGTGCGTCGCGCCCGCCACCTGCGGCAGGAACTTCTCGAAAAATGCAGTGGTTTCCGCCGGATTCTTGAACATCTTCCAATTGCCGGCCATGACAGGAGTTCTCATAAGCTTGATAAAAAACTGGTTCCTTGGGCGATTTCGACGCCGAAATTCTCGGCCACCGTCTGGCCGATGTCCGCGAGCGTGGCGCGGGTACCGAGGGCCACCGGGGCGCCGCCGTAGACCAGCAGGGGCGTATACTCGCGGCTGTGGTCGGTCGAGGGGGTCGTGGGGTCGCAGCCATGATCGGCGGTAAAAATCACCAGGTCGCCGGCCGCGAGCGCCGCCAGCAGCGACGGCACCCAGGCGTCGCACTCCTCGAGCGCACGCGCGTAGCCTTCGACATCGTTGCGATGGCCGAAGAGCATATCGAAATCGACCAGATTCACGAAAATCAGGCCGGACTTCGATTCCGCCATCGCGGCCAGCGTCTTCGCCATGCCGTCGGCGTTGGTCTTGGTCTTGTCGTAAAGCTGGATGCCGCGGCCGAGAAACACATCGAAGATCTTGCCCACGGAATGAACCGGGACCTTCGCGGCGGCCAGGCGGTCGAGCAGCATGCCCGGCGCCGGGGCCATCGCGTAATCCTTCCGGTTGGCCGTGCGGCGATAGGCCCCGGACTCGCCCTCAAACGGGCGGGCGATCACACGGCCAATCCCAGGGAGCATCTCGCGCGCCGTCTCGCAGATTTTGTAGAGCTCCCAGAGCGGGATCACCTCTTCGTGCGCCGCAATCTGAAAGACGCTATCGGCCGAAGTGTAAATGATCGGCGAACCCGTCCGGACATGCTCATCGCCCAACTCGACGATGATCTCGGTGCCCGAAGCCGCCTTGTTGCCGAGCGTGTCCCGGCCAATACGGTCCTCGAACGCCCGCATAAAGGCAGGATCAAACCCATGGGGATAGAGCGGCAGCGGCTCGGCGAGATGAATCCCCACCATCTCCCAGTGCCCGGTGGTCGTATCCTTACCCGGCGACGCCAGCGCGCACTTGCCGTAAGCCGCCGTGGGCGCCTCCACCGGCCCCACGCCGGAGACCGGCACGATGTTCCCCAAACCCAAAGCCGCAAAGTGCGGCAGCCGCAGCGGCCGCCGCCGCGCGATGTTGCCGAGGGTGTCCGAACCGGCGTCGCCATAGGCGGCCGCGTCCGGCATCTCGCCAATTCCCACCGAGTCGAGCACAATCCAGATGACACGAGAAAACCGCATCACTCTCCCAAGATCCGATTGACGCGATCGGTGAGAGAGTCGACAAACCGGTCCGGGATAAACCCGTTCATCCGGCTCGCGAGTTCCCCGCGCTTGTTCAGGATTATCGTCGCGGGAATCGAGCTGACGTTCATCAGACGCGACAAACCGCCTTCGAAGTAGACGGACTTGTTCCACTGGTTCTTTCGAAGAAACGGCGCCACCACGGAGCGGTCTTCGTCCGTATTGATGTTGAGGAACACCACGTCATGCTGATCCTTGAAGCGCTCCTGCACCCGCTCGTAAAGCGGCTGCTGGGTCCGGCAGGGACCGCACCAGGTGGCCCAGAAATCGAGCACGACCACCTTGCCGCGCAGAGTCGACAAGTCCAGCTTCGCCCCGTCCGGCCCCGTTACCACAAAGTCGCCCACCGTCGATCGCATCGCATTCGGGTCAATCGCCCGCAGCCGGGCCAGCCGCTGCTTGCCGCGCTCAACCGCCCGGTCGTGCGCCGCCAGCACCACATCGCCCAGGCCCTTTTCGTCCGGGTGGGTCTTGCGCCATTCGGCTCGCAGCACGGCCAGGTCAGCCGTCCGCTCGGCGTCCTGCGAAACCACGAACGCTTCGGCGAAGGCCTCGCAGGCCTCCGGCTTTTTCTGCGCGGCGTAGGCCTGGCCCAGCGCACGCGCCGACTCCGCCGTCGGGTTGGCGGCGTGCGACTGCTGCGCCAGCGCCGCGGCCTCGGCCACCTTGCTCATCACTAACTGCGCCCGGCTCTGGTAGAGCAGCGCGCGGCCCAGGCCCTGATCCAGTTCGGCCCGCATCTGCCAGCGTGACATCTCTGTCTGATCCAGTGCCCGCAGCGCCTTCTCGTAGCGCTGGGCGTAGGAAAGCGCCTTGTCCGCCTTGCCGGAGGCCAGTAAGGCGCGGGAAACCGCGTCGAGCGTCGCCAGGTCTTCCGGATCCTGCGCCAGCACCTGCTCGCCGTACTGCACAATGCGCGCGTTGTCCTTGATCTCGATCGCCGACTTGGTAATGGCCCGCTCCAATTCGAATCGCGATGGGGTCTTCGGGTACTTCTTCAAATGCGCTTCGAGGGCGGCCAGAAACTCGTGCGAGGAGTTGCCCGCCTCGGCCAGAGCGTTCGATAGCTCCTGTTGCTCACCCGGCGGCAGCGAACCCTGCCCGCACAGCAGCGCCGCCCAAAGAAAGACCAGTCCTCTCACGGCTTGGGCTCCGGCGCGGTCTCCGCCCGGAAGGCGTTGACCAGAAAGGCAGCCCGGTCGCGGGCGATGTTCAGATAGGACTCGTTCTTCACAATCCGCTCGAGGGTCTTGTAAAACTGCTCCGGTGCCACAATCCGTTTCCGCTCCCAGCTCGACTGCAGCAGCAGCAGCGCCTTGTTGACCCCGAGCTTGTCGAAGCGGGCGGCGCGTTCGAGGTTGATCCGATGGCTCTCGGTCTCCGTGATCCGCTCAAACCAGTCGTGCAGAGCTTGGGCGTCGAGGTCCTGAGTGTAGTTGAACTTCGTTTCAAACGTCTTGTCGCCCTCCACCCAGCGGAAGCTTTTTTCACCCATCTTCGCCACCGCCAGGCCGGACTCCACCGGACGGTTAAAAAAGTTCAGCTTCTCGGCCAAGGCGAATATGGTGCCCGCCTGCTCAGCGTTCAAGACAAAGGTCAGCGGCTGCGGGTCGTCCTTCTGATCGGTATAGATTCCCTTGCCGTCTTTGGTCAGCGTAATCTGGACCCATTCGGGCATGGAACCCGGAAAGGATTTGCTATAGATCACCTGCGGCTCCGCGGCGGCCCCGCCGGCGAGCAGCATCAGCCCCAACAGCACTCTCATACCCGCACCGCTTCCCGGTAGCGCACCTGGTTGGCGTGGCAGATCGCCGCCGCCAAAGCATCGGACGCGTCCTGGCTCTTTACGATTTCCTTCAACTGCAGCAGCGAGCCCACCATGAGTTGGACCTGCTCCTTTTCCGCTCGTCCATAGCCCACTACGCTCGTTTTGATCTCGAGCGGCGAATACTCGCCCACCGTTAAGCCGGCCTCCGCCAACACCAGCAGCGCGACCCCGCGCACATGGGCCAACTTCAACGCCGTTTGCGTGTTGGCCGCGTGAAACACGGCCTCGACAGCCGCCGCCTCCGGCGCCTCGGCCGCAATGACCTCCCGCAGCCCCCCGGCAATCGTCAGCAACCGCTCGGCCAGCGGGGCCTTCGTCGAGGTCCGGATCACCCCGGCGGTCCGCAGACGGTGCGACCGGCCATCGGTGTCAATCACCCCGTAGCCGGTCCGCTCCGATCCGCAATCGATGCCGAGAATCCGCATCGCCTACTCCAGCGCCGCTTCGTCAATCTCGTAGTTGGCGTAGACGTTCTGCACGTCGTCGTGATCTTCAAGAGCATCGTTCAGACGGATCATGCCCTTGGCGGCCGCGTCCTCCAGCTTGATCGTGTTCTTGGGCACCATGCCCACTTCCGCACTCAACGTTTCGATCTTCGCCGCGGCCAGCGCCTCGACCACGCCTTCGTGCGCCGAGGGGTCGGAAAGCACCTGCCAAACCTCACCCTGCCGCTGCACGTCGTCCGCCCCGGCTTCGAGCGCGAGATTCATCAGCTTATCTTCATCCACCTTGTCGGCTTCGATAATGATGTTCGACCTCTTTTCGAACATCCAGCCCACCGAACCCGGCTCGCCGAGATTGCCGCCCCACTTGCCGAAGATGTGGCGAATCTCGGCCACCGTCCGGTTCTTGTTGTCGGTCGCCACATTGACGATCACGGCGGCGCCGCCTGGGCCGTACCCCTCGTAGGTGTACTCCTCGATCGTCAGGCCGTCAATTTCGCCGGTGCCGCGCTGAATGGCGCGTTTAATGTTATCGGCCGGCATCGAGACGGCCTTGGCCGCCGTGATGGCGGTGCGGAGGCGCGGATTCCCGTCCGGGTCCCCGCCGCTCCGCGCCGCGATGGTGATTTCCTTAATGATTCGGGTGAAGATGCGGCCCCGTTTGGCATCGAGGGCGCCCTTCTTGTGTTTAATAGTGTGCCATTTAGAGTGACCAGACATGGAAGAGAACCAAACCTACAGGATATCGGATCCGGAGGGCTGAGCGCTCGACTCATCCGACTCGACTCATCCGACTCAATTGATCCGGCGTGGCGGCGCAGCAACCGGTGGACGGTCGCATCCTGGTCCGCTACCCTAATTCCATGCGCGGACTACTCGCCCTGCCTCTTCTCGCCCTGCCCTTGGCGGCGGCCCCCAAACCGCTGCCCAGCCACGTGACGCTGGTTCGACCCGCACTGCCGGCCCCCAAACCCGTCCTGCGAAACCTGATTCTCCCGCCCCCGGCAGCGCCCGAACGGCCCGCCCCCCTCACCGCCTGCTCCTCCATCGTGATCGTTCCCGCCGACCCCGGCCTGGACACCAACATCATCCGCCACCAACCGCTCCCCGTCGACGCGATGCCGGTCTACGCCGGCCGCCCCGCCTGCCGCTAGCGCCTTCCCGGACCCGGCAGCCCGGGGACGCAGGCGGGAGGCTCGCTCCCCCCGCCTGCGTCCCCGGGCTGCTTTGCCAACCTATTTGGCCGGCGGCACCAGAATCTGCACGTTGCCGAACGCATCCGGCACCTGCGTCTTGCCGTACAACCGGCGCAGCCGCATCGTGTTTTCGGCGCCCCAGCCCCAGACATCAATCTGCGTATCGATCACGCAGCCCTGCGCTGCCAACTGCTTGGCCCGCTCAATGCGCGGCGCAAACGGGTCCCCGCCCTCGCCCGGCTCGATGAACGAAATCTCGAGAACCTCTTTCGGGATCTCGGAAAAGACGGCCTTACCGCTCGCGTCGAGATAAGCCCGATGCTTCGCCGGATTGAACGTGTCCGGCCAATTGACTTGCGACATGAATCCAACCTCCTAGAGTGAAATGAAAAAAGCGTCCCCGCGGGACGCCTTCCGTTTCCACCATAAAGCAAGGATTTCACGAACCCATCGCGGCCCCATCGGCCTGCAACGCAAACTCACTGAATCGCAAGCGCTTGTGTCTTCTCAAAAAAAACCAAGTACTCGTGAACGAACTCCGCAATCTTAGGGGTGCCACGAGCCCAGGGGTGGGGAGAGGGCTCGTGGCGTTTTGCCGGTGGCTGGGGTGTTAGGCGGAGGAGCCACCGACAAACTTGTTGATTACGAGTGAATCTCTTGGAGACTCCAAACTCGAATCGGATCTCTACGACGACTGGCTGCTGCTTCTACTGCCGCTCTGGCCGCCGACATTGTGGTTATACAAGGTACTCTATACGTTATTGCCGCCCGACGCAAGACTTTTTCATCACCAAAGCTCTGTACGCCGGTTGTTGTGTAGATCGCTAACTGCAAGCGACCTGCCTTTAATAAGTCTACCGCATTTGGACGCCCTTCGTTAACTTTAAATACGGTCGTGCAAGAAAATCCTGCATTTTTTATTGCCGCAGCCGTCCCGCGGGTCGCCGCAAGGCTATATCCGAGCTCCGCAAAGCGCTTTGCGACATCAATCGCCTCGTTTTTGTGCCGTTCCGAGACGCTGATGAACACCGTTCCCTCCGCCGGCAGCGGCGATCCGGCCGAAAGCTGCGCCTTCGCAAACGCTTCCCCGAAGTTTTCACCCACTCCCATCACCTCGCCCGTCGAACGCATCTCCGGGCCCAGCACCGGGTCCACCCCGTGGAATTTGTTAAACGGAAACACCGGCGACTTCACAAAAAACTGCGGCACCGAGAGCACGCCGCTCGTTTTGCCCTGCATCAGCGGGGCAAACTCCTTCAATTTCCGGCCCAGCATCAGCCCGACGGCAATCTTCGGAATCGGTACGCCCGTCGCCTTCGCCACGAACGGCACCGTCCGCGACGCCCGCGGGTTCACCTCAATGACGTAAACCTTGCCGTCCTTGATCGCGTACTGCACGTTCATCAGGCCAATCACGTTCAAGGCCCGCGCCAGCTTCACCGAATACGCTTCGATCGTCTGCAGCTCACTCGCGCCGATCCCGAACGGCGGCAGCACGCAGGAGCTGTCGCCCGAATGGATGCCGGCCTCCTCGATGTGCTCCATAATGCCGCAGATCAGCACATCGCTGCCGTCGGACAGGCAATCGACGTCCACTTCGATGGCATCTTCGAGGAACCGGTCCACCAGCACCGGACGCTCCTGCGAGAAGGTCACCGCCTCGCGCATGTAACGCCGCACGGTGTCCTCGTCGTAGGCGATCGTCATCGCCCGGCCGCCGAGCACATAGCTCGGCCGGACCAGCACCGGATAGCCCAGCACATTCGCCACCGCGCACGCCTCTTCGACGGTCGTCGCCGTTCCGTTGGGCGGCGAGGGAATCTGCAGCTCATCGAGCAGTTTGCCGAACAGCTTCCGGTCTTCGGCCAGGTCGATATTCTCGGGCGCTGTCCCAATAATCGGCACCCCGGCGCGTTTCAGCGGCAGCGCCAGGTTCAGCGGGGTCTGCCCGCCAAACTGCACAATCACGCCGTGCGGCTTTTCGGTGTCATAAATGTTGAGCACCTCTTCGAGCGTGAGCGGCTCAAAGTAGAGGCGGTCGCTGGTGTCGTAGTCCGTCGATACCGTCTCCGGATTGCAGTTGACCATGATCGACTCATGGTCGAACTCCTGCAGAGCGAAGCTGGCATGGCAGCAGCAGTAATCGAACTCGATCCCCTGGCCGATACGATTCGGCCCCGCGCCAAGGATCATTACCTTGCGGCGATCGCTCGGGTCGGCCTCGCACTCGGACTCGTAGGAGGAGTACAGATACGGTGTGAAGGACTCGAACTCGGCCGCGCAGGTATCCACCCGGTTGAAGACGGCCGTGATGCCCATCTGCTTCCGGCGGTCCCGAATGCGCAGCGGATCTTCGTTCCAGAGCCGCGCCAGCGTCGTATCGGCCACCCCGTAGCGCTTGGCCTCCCGCATCTCGGCGGGCGTAATGGTCGCCAGCGACTTCTTGGCCAGCGCACCCTGCAACTGCACGGTCTCGAGCAGCTGTTGCAGAAACCACGGATCAATCTTGGTCAGCTCGTGCACCTGTTCGACGGTCCAGCCCTGCTCGAAGGCAAAGAACAGATAGGGCAGCCGGTCCGGCGTCGGGGTGATCAGCTTGTTCGGAATCAGCTCGACGTCAAACGCTTCCACCTTGGTTGCCGACTTGCCCGTCTCCTGCGAGCGGATCGCTTTGGCCAGCGACGCCTTGAAGTTCCGGCCAATGGCCATCACCTCACCCACCGACTTCATCTGCGTGCCCAGCGTCGGATCGGCGCCGGGGAACTTTTCAAACTGCCAGCGCGGAATCTTCGAGACCACATAATCAATCGTGGGCTCAAAGCAGGCCGGCGTCAGCCGCGTAATGTCGTTCGGAATCTCGTCGAGGCGGTAGCCAACGGCGAGTTTGGCCGCAATCTTGGCGATGGGAAAGCCGGTTGCCTTCGAAGCCAGCGCCGAACTGCGCGAAACGCGCGGGTTCATCTCGACGACCACCATGCGCCCATCGGCCGGGTTGATGGCGAACTGCACGTTCGACCCACCCGTATCCACGCCAATCTCGCGCAGACAGCGCAGCGCGCCGTCGCGCATCATCTGATATTCGCGGTCCGTCAGCGTCTGCACCGGCGCCACAGTAATCGAATCGCCCGTGTGCACGCCCATCGGGTCGAAGTTCTCAATCGAGCAGACAATAATCACGTTGTCGGCCAGATCGCGCATCACCTCGAGCTCAAACTCCTTCCACCCCAGCACCGACTCCTCGGCCAGTACCTCGTGCACCGGCGAAAGCTGTAGGCCGCGGGCGAGAATCTCTTCGAGATCCTCTGAGTTGTACGCAATGCCGCCGCCCGTGCCGCCCATCGTGAAACTGGGCCGCAGAATCAGCGGGAAGCCTACCTTCGCCGCGAAATCGTAGCCGCCCTGCATCGACGTCAGCAGCGACGAGGTCGGTGTTTCGAGACCAATCTTCCGCATCGCGTCTTTGAACAGCAGACGGTCCTCAGCCTTCTTGATCGACTCAATCTTGGCGCCGATCAGTTCCACGCCGTACTCATCGAGCACCCCGGCCTCGGCCAGCGCCACCGACAGGTTCAATCCCGTCTGCCCGCCCACGGTCGACAGCACCGCATCGGGCCGTTCCCGGCGAATAATCTCGGTCAGGTAGTCGACGCTGAGCGGCTCGACGTAGGTGCGATCCGCCAGATTAGGGTCCGTCATGATGGTCGCCGGATTGGAGTTAACGAGGATCACCTCGTAGCCTTCGTCCTTGAGCGCCTTGCAGGCTTGCGTGCCGGAGTAGTCAAATTCGCAGGCTTGGCCGATGATGATCGGGCCGGAGCCAATAATCAGGATTCGGTGGAGATCGGTGCGTTTCGGCATCGCTTAGCGCTTGACCTCTTTCATGAGGTCGATGAATTCGTCGAACAGATAAAGGGAGTCGTGGGGCCCCGGGGCGGCCTCCGGATGATATTGAACACAGAACAGCGGGGCCGACTTGTGCCGCAGGCCCTCCACGGTCTGGTCATTCAGATTGATGTGGGTGATTTCGACAGCCGAATCGGCGAGCGAGTCCGGATCAACCGCAAAGCCATGGTTCTGCGCGGTAATCTCCACGCGCCCGTTTCTTTTATTCAGCACCGGATGGTTCCCGCCGCGGTGCCCGAACTTCAGCTTGTACGTCTTCCCGCCCAGCGCCTGACCCAACACCTGATGGCCCAGACAGATGCCGAAGATCGGCGTCTTGCCGATCAGTTGCCGCACCTCGGCCGCCTGCGCCTGCAACGGTTCCGGATCGCCGGGGCCGTTCGACAGAAACACGCCATCCGGCCGCAAAGCCATCACATCCTCGGCGCTCGTATTCGCCGGCACCACCGTCACATGGCAGCCGCTCGTCACCAGCCGGCGCAAAATATTGCGTTTGATCCCGAAATCGAAGGCCACCACATGGTACTCCGCCGGGCGGCTTTTGCCCATGCGCTCGGAAGCCGAAACCGGCTCCACCGGACTGGTCCACCGGTAGCGCTCCGGTGTCGAAACCCGCGTCGCCAGGTCGAGCCCCGCCATCGAAGGCACGGCCTTGGCCTTTTCCACTAACTCCGCGGCGTTGGTCGAGACGCTGGACAACACGCCCCGCATCACCCCGCGAGTACGCAGATGACGCACCAGCTTCCGCGTGTCGATCGAATCGATAATAGGCACGTTCGCCGCCGCCAGGAAGCGATCCGCCGGGCTCTCCGACCGCCAGTTCGAGACGATCGGCGAGAAATCCCGCACCACCAAACCCTCGATGAAAGGTTTCGCCGACTCCATATCGCCTTCGTTGGCGCCGTAGTTGCCAATCTGCGGATAAGTCAGAACAACAATCTGTCCTGAATAAGAGGGGTCGGAAAAAATTTCCTGGTAGCCCGTAATGGAAGTGTTGAAAACTACTTCCCCAGAGCGCTCCGTCTGCGCTCCAAATGCCCGGCCTGCGAAGACTGTCCCGTCTTCTAAGGCGAGGATTGCTGGATTCAATTCGGGAACCTCCCGCTGGATTTTACCTATTGGAACATATCCGGCCAATCCCCCGCAATCAATGGTTACAAATTCCTGATAAACTCCCCGTAACGTGCGTCTAGCGGTCTTTTTCTCTTTCGCTCTCTCCCTCTACCCCGCCGATCAGAACAGCGCGGCCGTCGCACTCCTGGCCCGCAAGTGCCACGCCTGCCACGGTCCCCAGGTTCAGCTCTCCGGCCTCCGTCTCGATAGCCGCGAAGCCCTCCTCCGCGGCGGCAAGCAAGGCCCCGCGCTCACCCCCGGCAAGCCCGCCGAAAGCCCGCTGTTCCGCGCCATCTCCGCCGGCGCCAAAGTCGCCATGCCCCCCACCGGCCCCCTCGACCCGGCCGAAGTCAAGCTGCTCGGCGAATGGATCACCGCCGGCGCCGCCTGGCCGGCCGATACCGTAGCCGCCGCAAAATGGTGGTCGTTTGAAAAGGTAAAGCCGGTCTCCCCGCCCGCCCTCGCCGACCCCTGGGCCCGCACCCCCGTCGACCGCTTCATCCTCCAGCAGCTCCGCGCCCAGGGCCTCTCCCCCGCCCCGGAAGCCGACCGCCGTACCCTCATCCGCCGCGCCACGTTCGACCTGCACGGTCTCCCCCCCACCGCCGCCGAAATCGAAGCCTTCGAAAAAGATCCTTCCCCCACCGCCTACGAAACCCTCATCGACCGCCTCCTCGCCTCCCCCCGCTACGGCGAAAAATGGGGCAAACACTGGCTCGACCTCGTCCGCTACGGCGACACCTCCGGCTTCGAACAGGACCCCTATCTCCTCTACGCCTGGCGCTACCGCGACTACGTCATCGACAGCTTCAACGCCGGCAAACCCTACAACCGCTTCCTTAAAGAGCAACTCGCCGGCGACGAACTCTACGACGAGCCCACCGCCCAACAAGGCACCGGCTTCTTCACCGTCGGGCCCAACCGCGACATGCTTTTCAAGGTCGAAGACATCAACCGCGTCGAAACCCTCACCGACTTCGTCGACACCACTTCGAGCGTCTTCCTCGGCCTCACCGTCGGCTGCGCCCGCTGCCACGATCATAAATACGATCCCATCCCCCAAAAAGACTACTACCGCCTCCAGGCCATCTTCGCCCCCATCGTCAAGTCCCGCGTCTTTCTCACCTACAACCTCGCCCGCCAGTACGACCTGCAGGAAAACACCCGCCAGTGGAAGCTCTACGACCTCGCCGACGAGTTCCAGCGCCTGAAAGCGCCCTACGTCAAACGCCTCCGCGCCGAAAAACTCGCCCAACTCCCCCCGGCCGTCCAAACCGCCTTCGCCACCGAAGAAGACCAGCGCACCCCGCAGCAGAAAGCCGACTTCGAGATGTACACAAAGAAAGTCGCCCCGCGTGACGACGAGATCTTCGCCCTCCTCACCCCCGAGGAAAAGACCCAGCTCGAACGCCTCAAAACCCGCCTCCTGGCGCTCTATAGCACTTACGCCCCCGGCCCCTTCTCGCCCAGCGTTACCGACTCCGGCCCCGTCGGCCCACCCGTCTACCTCCCCGGGCAGCCCAACGCCGAGGCCCGGCCCGGCTTCCTCTCCGCGCTCGGCGGCGGCGACATCGCCCCACCCCCGCCCGGCGCGGCCACCACTCTCCGCCGCAAAGCCCTCGCCGAATGGATCGCCTCGCCCGACCACCCGCTCACCGCCCGCGTCGCCGTCAACCGCGTCTGGCAGGCCCACTTCGGCCGCGGCCTCGTCGCCACCACCTCCGATTTCGGCGCCCGCGGCGCCCGGCCCACCCACCCCGAGCTCCTCGATTGGCTGGCCAACGAATTCGTCGCCCAAGGTTGGGACTTCAAATCCCTCCACCGCACCCTGATGCTCTCAAGCGTCTACCGCCAACAGACCCGTCCCACCCCCGCCGCCCTCACCAAAGATCCCGAAAATCAGTGGCTCTCCCACTTCACCCGCCGCCGCCTCGAAGCCGAAGAGGTCCGCGACTCGATCCTGCTCACCGCCGGCACCCTCAACCCCAAAATGCACGGCAAGCCCGTCGTCCCCGCCCTCGCCGCCGAAGAGCTCTACGGCATGAGCCAGCCGCTCGCCAACGCCTGGGTCGTCACCTCCGACCCCACCGAACACACCCGCCGCAGCATCTACATGATCTCGCGCCGTAACTTCCGCATGCCCCTGCTCGAAGTCTTCGACCGCCCCGAAGGCGTCCTCAGCTGCTCCCGCCGCGAATCCTCCACCACCCCCACCCAGTCCCTCTCCCTGCTCAACAGCGACTTCACCCGCCAGCAGGCCCTCGCCCTCGCCGCCGCCTCCCTGCGCGGCGACGAAACGGCCATCGCCGAAGCCATCTTCCGCGCCACCCTCGCCCGCCGCCCGGATGCGAACGAACTCGACCTCGCCCGCCAGTTCCTGACCAAACAAACCCAACTGCTCGGCAGCGTCGACAAAGCCGCCGCCGAACTCGCCCGCGGCCTGTTCAACACCAACGAATTCCTCTACGTCGACTAGGAGCCCCATGCAACCCTCCCGCCGTCACTTCCTCGCCCGCGCCGGCCAAGGCTTCGGCCTCGTCGCCCTCTCCGGCCTCCTCCAGGAGAAGCTGCTCGCCGCCACCAAGGCCAAGCGGATCATCTACCTGTTCATGCACGGCGGCGTCAGCCACGTCGACACCTTCGACCCCAAGCCCGCCCTCGCCAAATACAACGGCCAGCCGCTGCCCGGCTCCTTCGGCGAAGGTCTCGTCACCAGCCGCATCGACTTCCGCAAGGCCCGCATGCTCGCCTCCCCCTGGCACTTCACCCGCAGCGGCCAATCCGGCCTCGAAATCTCCGACCTCTATCCCCACCTGCAAAAGCACGCCGACCGCCTCGCCGTCATCCGTTCCTGCCACGGCGACGCCTTCGACCACGCCCCCGCCATCAACCTCCGCACCAGCGGCAACCAGTTCCCCGGCCGCCCCTCGCTCGGCGCCTGGGCCGCCTACGGCCTCGGCTCGGAGAACAAAAACCTGCCCTCGTTCGTCGTCATGAGCGATGGCGCCATGAAGTCCGGCGCCGGCGCCTACGGCTCGGGCTTCCTCCCCGCCTCCTACCAGGGCACCACCTTCCGCAGCGGGCAAAACCCCGTTCTCCACCTCGCCTCCCCCGCCGGCATCCCCCCCGCATCCCAGAAAGAAACCCTCGCCCTCATCGACCGCCTGAACCGCCGCCACTTCGCCACCCGCGAAGAGGACTCCACCCTCGAAGCCCGCATCGCCTCCTACGAACTCGCCTACCGCATGCAGGCCGAGGCCCCCGACGCCGTCGATCTCTCGAAAGAATCCGCCGCCACCAAAGCCCTCTACGGCATCGACCAACCCATGACCGACGACTTCGGCCGCAAGTGCCTCCTCGCCCGCCGCCTGGTCGAACGCGGCGTCCGCTTCGTCCAGCTCTACCAGGGCACCAACCTCGGCGACGACTGGGACGACGCCCACCTCGACCTGCTCGGCTCCCACAACAAAATGGCGAAGAAATCAGACCAGCCCATCGCCGGCCTCCTCTCCGACCTCGCCTCCCGCGGCCTGCTCGACTCCACCCTCGTCGTCTGGTCGAGCGAGTTCGGCCGCACTCCGCTCGCCGAAGGAAAAAACGGCCGCGACCACCATCCCTACGGCTTCTCCATGTGGATGGCCGGCGCCGGCATCGCCGGCGGCCGCGTCCTCGGCGCCACCGATGAGTTCGGCCTCCGCGCCGTCGAACAGCGCAAGGATGTCCACGATGTCCACGCCACCCTGCTGCGACTGCTCGGCCTCGACCACACGCAGCTCACCTACCGCTATCAGAGCCGCGACATGCGCCTCACCGACGTCCACGGCGAAAACGAATTCACCAGCTGGCTGCTCAACGCCTAATCCCGAAACAGCGCCACCAACTGCTCGATCGCCGACGCCACCATCGCCTCTCCGCCCCCGGCCGCCACCCGCGCCGAGATCACCTCGTAAGCGCCCTCGGCATACGCCTTCCGGTCCGGCACGTAACCCAGATTCCCGTTGGCCAGCTCCGCGATAATCGTCACCGGAAACGGCGACGCCACCTTGATCGCCCGGCCGTGCTCGACAAAAATCTCCCCCGGCAACCCCACCCAGGCGACGGACTTGCCCAGCGCAATCACCTGCACCTCGGCCGGAAACGGCTTGCCCCCGCGCTCGACAAGATCCATCACCTTAAACGCGTTCACCTGCTCGTAGAAAGGATTCGCGTTCGGTTTGCCGTAGTTATCGATCACGGCGCGCGCCTTCGCCACCTCCTCGGCCCCGTAGGCCGCCGGGGCCAGATCCACCATCCGCGTAGAAGCCCGCACCCCCTGCACCGGCACCGGCGTCATCCGCTCCATCGTCTTCAACACCGCCGCCGCCAGCACGGTGCCAATCCGCGCCGCCTCGCCGTGACCCTTCTGCGGCCGGTTGTGCGAAACGTCAACTTGGGGGCGCAAAACCCGCCATCATCTCAACATCACTCTGTAGATTCTCTTGGCCAAAACATGTTTTTCAGGTGGTTGCTGCGGCCGGATAATCTGTCAGGCGCCAGACCAAAAAGATCGCTATGCCGGCGACAATAAAGAATACCTGTGCCCCCGAGACAAGCATCGGCGCGAAGAGTGCCAATCCAATCAGGCTTGGGCCGACGATGAGTTCCACCAGGGCGTGAAGCCGCATCGGTACAAGTTTCAGAAGCCCAAGTGGCATATTGCTGAGAACCGTCATCAGCAGATGGACGCCCGCCAGCAGGTAGGACAGAAG
>JAINDL010000163.1 GCA_019931245.1 Bryobacteraceae bacterium CoA2 C42 | reverse complement strand
TTCGGGGTGGGCAGGCGGGCGTTGACGGATTGCCGCCAGGCGTGGAGCTGGGCGCGGAGGGCCTGGGCCTGGGTGGGGTTCTTTTCGGCGAGGTTGGTTTTTTCGCCGGGGTCCTGGGCGAGGTGGTAGAGTTCGAGGCGGTTGTCTTCGAAGTACTCGAGGAGCTTCCAGTCGCGGGTGCGGAGGGCGGAGACGGGGGTGGTGGTGGGGTAGTAGTGCGGGTAATGGAAGGGGATGGCCTGGCGAGGGAGGCGGGCGGCGGGGTTGCGGAGGAGCGGGCGGAGGTCGAGGCCGTCCGTGGCGGCAGCGGGGAGGGGGACCTGGGCGGCGGCGCAGAGGGTGGGGAAGAGGTCGGTGAGGACGACGGGTTCGGCGCAGACGGCGTTGGCGGGGGTGAGGCCGGGCCAGTGAATGATGAGGGGGACGCGGAGGCCTCCTTCATAGAGGGAGCCCTTGCCGGAGCGGAGGGGGGCGTTGGAGGTGATGCGGGGGCCGTTGCCGCTTTGGAGGTAGCCGCCGTTGTCGGAGGTGATGAGGAAGATGGTGTTGCGGTCGAGGCCGCGGATGCGGAGATGGTCGAGGACGCGGCCGACGGATTGATCGAAGGATTCGACCATGGCGGCGTAGGCGGGGTTGGTGTGGTTGACGCCGTGGGGGAGTTTGGCCTGGTATTTGGCGAGGAGGGCGGGTTTGGCTTCGATGGGGGTGTGGGGGGCGTGATGGGCGAGGTAGAGGAAGAAGGGTTTTTGACGGGCGTGGAAGGCGTCGATGACGCGGAGGGCTTCGGTGGTGAGGCGGTCGGTGAGGTATTCGCCGGGGGTGCCGGGGGTGAGGCTGGGGACGTAGCGGTGCTCTTTCTGGCTGCCGAAGCGGCCGCTGTAGGGATAGAAGTAAGTGGGCGGGGCGCCCCAGTGGGTGCCGCCGAGGTTGACTTCGAAGCCCTGGGTTTCCGGGGCGTGATCGGCGTCGCCGAGGTGCCATTTACCGATGAGGGCGGTGGAGTAGCCGGCTTGCTGGAGGAGTTCGGCGAGGGTGGTTTCGGCGTGGGGGAGGTCGGTTTCGGCGGGGGCGGGGAGGAGGGGGAAGTTGGTGGGGGGATGGGCGGCGCCTTCGCGCCAGATGGTGATGCCGAGGCGGGCGGGATGTTTGCCGGTGAGGAGGGCGGCGCGGGTGGGGGAGCAGACGGGGGCGGGGGAGAGGGCGTGGGAGAAGCGGAGGGATTGGCGGGCGAGGCGGTCGATGCGGGGCGTTTCGTGGAAGTCGGAGCCGTAGCAGCCGAGGTCGGTCCAGCCGAGGTCGTCGGCGAGGATGAGGACGATATTGGGCGGGGTGAGGGCGGGCTGGGCGAGGGCGGGGGTGGCGAGGAGGGAGAGGAATTGGCGGCGTTGCATGGGCTTAGTATTCGAATTGGATCATGAACTGGACTTGTCGTGCGGGGAGGCTTTCGAGGATGGCGCCGTAGGAGGGCAGGCCGGCGAAGGGGCTGAGGCGTTCGGCATTGGTGTGGTTGGTGAGGTTGAAGCTTTCGACGCCGAACTGGAGGACGGCGCGTTGGTCGAGCAGGGGGATGGTTTTCATGACGCGGAGGTCGAGGCTGGCGGTTTTGGGGCCGAAGGAGGGATTGCGGGGGACGCCGGGGGGGCGGGCGACGAGGGGGTAGGCGCCGGTGCGGGCGGGGTCGGTGGTGAGGAGGGCGTTGAGGGGGCGGCTGGAGCCGAGGGTGAAGATGGGGGCGAGGGTGAGGTTTTCGATGAGCCAGGGGAGTTCGAACAGGGAGCTGAGGGCGAGGCGGTGGGCCTGGTGCTGGCGGGAGAGGGCCCAGTCCTGGCGGATGTTGGCGGGGTTGCTGGGCTGTTCGTCGAAGTCGGAGCCGTCGTCGTAGGTGCGGCCCCAGTTGTAGGTGGCGAGGTAGGAGAGCTCTTTGCTGATGCGGCGGTTGAGGGTGGCGGCGAGGCCGGCGTATTGGGAGCGGCCGGTTTGTTCGAGCTGGTAGAGGCGGGTGCGGGGGAGGTGGAGGCCACGGATGAGGTTGGCTTCGACGCTGAGGGAGGTGTGGGAGCTGAAGCCGTACTCGAAGCCGGTGCTCCACTTGCGGCTGTAGGTGGAGGGGAAGTGCGTGGCGGTGGAGTAGGTGAGGCGGGGCAGGCCGGGGACGGGGGCGGAGCGGGGCAGTTGCCAGGCGCGGATGGCGTCGGGGCCGGCGCCGTACTGTTCAAAGCCCTGGACGCCATTTTTCTGGAGGGCTTCGTTGAGCCAGGCGAGGGGATAGCGATCGTAGAAGAGGCCGAAGCCGGCGCGGAGGACGAGGGGGCGGGCGGCGGTGGGGCGCCAGGCGAGGCCGAGGCGGGGGGCGAGGTTGTTCGAGCTGGGGGAGAGGCCGGCGGGCATGCGCTGGCGGTCGAAGCGGGCGCCGATTTCGAGCAGGAGGCGGGGGTGGAGCTGCCAGCGGTCCTGAAGCCAGAGGCCGAGGGGGAGGGTGGTGAGCGTGGTGGCGGGGTTGCCGAAGGCTTGGAGGTAGAGATCGGGGCGGCCGGCGAGGAGGTGGGTAAGGGAGGGGAAGACGAAGATGCCGGCGTAGCGGTGGCGGAGGGAGGCGTCGAGGGTGACCCAGTGGGCGTCGAGGCCGGCGCTGAGGCGGTGAGTGCCGAGGGCGGCGTTGAGGTTTTCGATGAGCTGGTAGTGGCGTTCGGTGCGGTCGGCGTCGAGGCGGGGGAAGGCGCCGTAGGTGACGACGCCGGGGACTTCGACGGCGGGGCCGGCGCCGTTGGGGGTGAGTTCGGCGCGGCGTTCGGCGATTTGGAGGCGGAGGTCGTTGACGGTGGTGGGGGAGAGGACGCGGAGCCAGTTGGAGACGAGGGCGTGGTCCCGGGTGAGGCTGTTGCCCTGGGCGGAGCGGTCGGCGAAGTTGTCGGGGCCCTGGACTTCGCCGCGGGTGCGCCCGCGGGAGAAGGCGTAGCGGGCGGCGAAGGTGTCGTGTTCGCCGATCTGGTGGTTGAGTTTGAGGGAGAGTTCGGTGCCGCGGGTGCTGGTGGGGTAGAGGCCGCGGTAGAGGTTGGGGAGGAGGGCGGCGACGGGGGCGGCGATGTTGGACCACTCTTCGGCGGACTCGGATTCGTATTCGACGGCGCCGGCGATGAAGGTGCGGTGGGGGCGGAGCGGGCCGTTGGCGGAGACGCCGGGCTGGTAGCGGCGGAAGCGGGGGCGGGAGGCGGCGGCGACTTCGGCGCGCTGGGCGTTGGTGATTTCGTTTTGGGCGAAGAAGGTGAGGTCGCCGTGCCAGATGTCGACGCCGGAGCGGGTGACCATGTTGAGGAGGCCGCCGGCGGCGCCGCCGAGTTCGGCGCCGAAGGCGGCGGTGGCGACGCGGAACTCCTGGACCATTTCGAGGCCGATGGCGACGCGGTTGCCGCCGGTGGTTTCGTCGCGGTTGTCGGTGCCGTCGATGAGGATGGCGTTGTTGCGGGCGCGGATGCCGCCGGAGGTGAACCCGCTATCGCCGAGGGGGGAGCGGGTGCCGGTCATGGTGCGTTGGGAGCTGCTGCCGGCGGAGGGGGCGACGGCGGGGGCGGCGAGGACGAAGTTGAGATAGTTGCGGCTGCGGGCGGGGGCTTCTTCGATGCGTTCGTTGCCGAGGGCGACGCTGGCGCTGGAGGCGGCGGGGTCGATGGCTTCCGGGGTTTCGTTGACTTCGAGGGTTTCGGTGAGGCCGGCGGGGGCGAGTTCGAGATCGCGCTGGATGATCTGGCCGACGGAGAGGGGGAAGGGGGTGGTTTGGAGAGTGGCGAAGCCGGGGGCGGCGACGGTGAGTTGGTAGGCGCCGGGGAGGAGTCCGCGGAAGGTGAACAGGCCATCGGCGCCGGTGGTGGCGCGGCGTTCGGCGGCGGTGTCCTGGTTGCGGGCGGTGAGGGTGGCGTGGGGGATGGTGGCGCCGGTGCGGTCACGGACGGTGCCTTGGAGGGTGCCGGTGGACTGGGTGGTTTGCGCGGCGGCGAGGAGGGGGAGGAGGAGGCAGAGCAGGGCGGGGGGCACTGCCTCCAGGATAGTTGCTTGGGATGCTTCGGTATTAATCCGGGGTGGGGAGGCCGGGGCTGACGACGTTGTCGCGGACGACGGGGATGAAGACGCCGGAGGGGGAGGAGACGCCGTTGACCGTGACGATGAGCTCGTGGTCGCCGGAGGGCAGGGTCGGGACCTGGAAGCTGACGGTGTAGACGCCGACGAGGGCGTTGGCGAGACCGGCGTAGATGGGCGTGACGGCCTGGCCGCCGAGGCGGAGTTGAACGGGGCCGACGGCGGGGTGGCCGCCGTTGAGGACGGGGGGGAGCGTTCCGGCGGGCAGGTTGGGGGTGGTGGGGCCGAGGCCCATGCCGTAGACGCCGACGAAGTCGCCGGCGCGGGCGGGCCGGATGCGGAGGCCATTGACGGTGGAGACGCCGAACAGGTCGGCGGGGGCGATGTAAGCGGTGAAGTCGAGCGAGAGGGCGGCGGCGTAGCGGCGGTTGCGGGGTTCGAAGGTGAAGAAGGCCGGGTTGACGGCGCGGGCCTGGACGGTGACGGGGGTGCTGCGGACGCCGTTGCGTTCGACGACGACGGAGACGGGGCCGGCAGTGAGCCCGTCGGGGGCGACGCCGTTGATTTGGGTAGGGGAGGTGTAGGAGAGGAAGGCGGGGCGGTCGTTGATGAGGACGCGGGTGCCGTTGAGCAGGGTGGGGGCGATGGAGCCGGAGAATTTGCCGGTCCAGTCGCCGGTGGCGTCGGAGAGGGCGGAGCCGAATAGGGAGAAGAAGGCGTTGGGCGCGATGGGGTTGGCTTCGCCGAAGGAGGCGCCGTTGCGGACGCCGGCGGCGGTGAAGGAGGGAACTTCGGTGGCCGTGTTGGCGGTGAAAGGATTGGCGGCGAGTGTGGCGGCCTGTTCAGCGGACAGCGCGTGCGAGTAGACGCGGAGGAGGGCGATGCGGGCGGTGGCAGGGTTGCCCGCTGCGTCGTCCGGGAAGAGATGCAGCACTGGGTTGGGGCCGGCGAGTTGGAGGGAGGCGGCATCGAGTTCGAGATCGAGGTTGCCGTTGGCGTAGAGGCGGGCCTGGTTGGCGGCGACGGTGAGGACGAGATGGACGTATTGGCCGGATGGGTAGGCGTAGGTGCCGGTGCGGAGGCGGGAGAGTTCGAGGTGATGATTGGGGTTGAGGGAGAGGCCGTCTTGAGAGGCGCCTGCGGCGATGTCGAGGATGCGGCGCCCGGCGTGGGAGGTTTCGGTATAGGCGAAGAGGAGTTCGACGGAGTAGGAGTTCGGGTTCAGCAGGGCGCCCGGGCGGAGTTGGAGGCCGGCGAGCTGGTAGACGGTGCGGGTTTGGCCGAGAACCGTGTCGGAGACGAAGGCGTTGCCGGTATCAGGGTTGACGGCGAGGAGGGCGGGCGCCCCGGGCTGGAGCGCGGCGAGGGAGTTCTCGAAGGGATAGGTGGCGACCAGGGAGGCCGGCTGGGCGCAGGCGGCAGCCGCGGCGAGGAGGAAAAGTGATAAGTGGCGCATGGTGGGAAGAAATACTTCTATCCTTCATATTATTTCGTCCGGAATGTCGGGAGGATTATCGTTATTTTTCCTAAGAATTGGGCATTGGGTTGCGGGTTTGTGCACACTGGAGGGATGCTTGCGATTTCGATGCTGTTGGCTTCCGTGAACCTGCTGGTGACGCCGGAGTGGTTGTCGAGCCAGAAAGATGTGGTGATTTTGCATGCCGGGTCGGCGAAGGACTACGCTGAGGGGCATATTGCGGGGGCGCGGCTGGTGACGCTGGCGGATGTTTCGCGGCCGGAGTCGAAGCTGCGGCTGGAGATGCCGCCGGCGGAGTTGATGCGCGAGCGATTGCGGCAGTGGGGTATCGGGGATGGCACGCCGGTGGTGGTGTACGCCGGGAACGAGTCGATTCAGACGGCGACGCGGGTCTGGTTTACTCTCGAATATCACAGCTTGCCGGCGTCGCTGCTGGACGGGGGATTGGCGGCATGGAAGGCGAAGGGGCTGCCGGTAACGACGGAAGCGCCGACGGTGACGGCGGCGGGTAGTTTGACGGTGCGGCCGCGGCCGGAGCTGATTGTGGATGCGGCGTGGGTGAAGGGCCATTTAGGGGATGCGGCGGTGAAGATAGTGGATGCGCGGCTGCCGGAGTTTTATACGGGGGCGAGCGCGGGGAATATGCCGCGGGCGGGGCACATACCGGGGGCCGTGAGCGTGCCGTTTCCGACGCTGCTGACGGCGGGTAAGTCGTTTTTGCCGGCGGGGGAGTTGGTGGGTAAGTTGGGGGCGGGTGAGACGCTGGTGACTTACTGCCATATCGGGATGCAGGCGACGGTGCCCTACTTTGCGGCGCGGTTGGCCGGCCGGGAGGTGCGGCTGTACGACGGGTCGTTTGAGGAGTGGAGCGGGATGGCGGAGTTGCCGGTGGAAAAGCAGTAGCGCGGGGGCGCTGCGGCCGGATGGGCGCTGGCGATTGACGCGGGGAACCGAAGTGGGTTCGTTCGTAAAAAAGGGTTTTGGGGGCGGAGCGTCAAGGTCGCCCGCTACCGGGAAACTCTCCGCACGAACCGGCCGGTAAGCCGGAGATATTTTTTCATCGTTGCAGGAGGGTTTGCGACGATCCCCTTCCTGCTACTTGGCTAAAGACTAGGAGCTGCGTTGTTGAAGCAATGCGGAATCTATCGGTCCGCTGTGGCTTTCATCTTGGGCCGGGGCACGGCCTCCCGTTGGTCGGGCGCGGGCCAGGTAAAGGAACGCGCCGGGAGGAACATGTCCTGCTCATCGGTAGCGATGCGTTCCGACGGGCTACTCCTTGATCGGGGTACTCGCCAGCATGGCTCGTCTCCGCTTCACCGGCAGGCCGAGACTACCATGCACTTTTCAACCACCCGGGCCAAGGGGACACTTCAACTTTGCCTTGGCAATCCGCACCGGCTGCTGGACAACCTACGGTCACCTCGATGAAATTTTTCCCCCTGTATCGACCCGCTCCGCGCCGGATCGGTACCGCGCAAAACTGGAGTCTCCGTCCAGTTCGAAAAGTACAAGTAACGGGAGCCATGCTCAGATCTTTCTCATTCCTCCTCCTGGCTTTGGGTTGCACCTCCGCAACCTCGGCGGAAAACAGCGCTTTCTCGCCCGGGGCACTCGCCGGACGATACGCCCTCAGACTGCTCGGCGCCAACGGGCAAGAAATCGGAAACCGCGGCGGCCCTACCCTTTTTTTCTAGCGACCATTGTGGAAAGCCAGGGCGTGTCGCTCATCAATTGTGTTGCCTCAGATCCAAAGGAATTCTTCGACCTCTCACTTTAGAAAAGGTAAGTCGAGGCCGAAGGAGAAGTAGCTCCGGAGCTGGTCAACGAATTCGCGACCGGGCAGCAGGCGCACCCACCGGATCGAGGAGCGCTCCCGCGCTTCGTTGAAGAAACCCACTCCACCCGACGACAGGCGAGGATCAATGTATGAATCAATCAGCTTCCCATCCACATAGGTGACCAACCGGTTGCCCGTGGCGCGAACCTCATAATAGTGGAATGCGTGGGCCTTTAGTTGAACTGGAATCGGTATCCGTGTTCGGGGCATCTCCTTGCCATCAATCACCGTAAACCGCACCAACTCGTTGGTCGGGCCGGATTTCTCTCCCCGAATCATCATCTTGCTCGCCTGGTAGTTGCGATGATCGATGGCCCGGACCGCCCAACTCAACGAGGAGTTTTCAATGCTTCCCTCGAACTGAAATCGGTAGTCAGCCAGGGTGCGGGTTTCTTGCCAGATGCGCAGTCCTCCAGGCTGAAGCAAACCGTTGCGTATGCTCCAGTTTGGGCCGCCCGCAAGAGAGGGCCACCTATCCAGGCTGGGGGCGCTGAACTCCTGCTGGAAGGGAATCGTCGGCCTGATGTTCGCTCCCCGGCCGAAAAACGACGATGTCGTCGTACCAAGCCAATGGGACAGCGTGCTTTCAGAGCGTTCACCCTGATATGTACTGCCGGCAAACTGGATTGCCAAAAGTAGAATGCCACTGAGAGCCAGAAGGCTGAGCAGAGCCGTTTGCGTGTAGCTCCACAATCCCTCCCGACTCCGACCCTCCGGACTCCGACCCTCCGGACTCCGACCCTCCGGACTCCGACCCTCCGGACTCCACAACGGATTGGGCTTCTTTCGGCCAGCCGACCACGTGCTCGAAGTCTCGAAACCAGCCGCTTCGAGGTCACGCAGGACAAAGGCGGAACGATGCGTATCGGCCGCTCTGTGCGCGTCCGAACAGTACTCTTGGTCGGAAAGACTGCGGAGCAGGCTAATCGTTTTCCGGCATACCTTGCAGTTCACGGAACCTCATTACCCAGTATGATCGCTCAATCTGGCGGAAGTTGCGCATTGCTAGGTAATGTTAGCGAGGTGGCTGAGTAATTTGACCTACGCACTTCCCCGCCGTTTCGCCCCTCCGCGCCAGACCAGCCCCTGACCCGAAGCCGCTTCCCCATCCAGTTCGCCGCCGAAATCTTCCTTTACCGCCGCATCCCAGGATCGCTGGTAAAATCAAGGATCGACTTCTTATGCTCCGCACCTGGTACGAACGCTGGATCACTCAACGAGAGGCCGCCCTCTGTTTCCGGTCCAACGACCGGGTGGTGCGGCCCTTTGAGTGGGGCGTCGAGTGGACGCAGGGGTGGCCGATGGAGGCTGCGGACCCAGGCGACCCGGAACAGTACTTCCAGGATCTCAATCAGTCGATCCTAGCCGCGCCGGAGGCGTTCTTCGCCTACGAAAGGGCCACGGAGTACCGGCTAGAAGGCGACTGGCTGCGTTTTCGCGCCCCGGTTCCCAGCCCCCACCCGGCCAACAACCTCGTCCACGCACTCTGGTGCCCGGCCGGGAAGCCAAACGGGAAAGCAGTCGTCGTCCTCCCCCACTGGAACTCTACCCTCCCGCAGCACGTCGGCCTTGCCAAGGGAATCGCCAAATTTGGAATCTCCGCGCTCCGCCTGAGCCTGCCCTACCACGACTTCCGCATGCCCGCCGAACTCCACCGCGCCGACTACGCTGTCTCCTCCAACGTCGGCCGCACCATGGAAGCCACCCGCCAGGCGGTAGCCGACGTCCGGGCCTGCGTCGATTGGCTCATCGGCCAGGGTTACTCGGAAATCGGCATCGTCGGAACCAGCCTTGGTTCCTGCTACGCCTTCCTGGCCAGCACTTTCGACCCGCGGATTAAGGTCAACGTCTACAACCACTGCTCCTCCTACGTGGCCGATGTCGTCTGGACCGGCCTGTCGACCGTTCATGTCCGGAAGGGCCTCGAGGGCCACCTCGACCAGGAACGCCTGCGCGATCTGTGGGGCGCCATCAGTCCGATGAACTACCTGCGGCACTACGCCGCTCATTCCCACAAGAAGAACCTGTTCATCTACACCCAGTACGACACCACCTTCCTGCCCGAGTTCTCCCGCCAGATCGTCGGCGCCATCGCCGACCATGGCATCGCGCACAAGGTGGTCGCCCTGCCCTGCGGCCACTACACCATGGGCGAGTCTCCCTTCAAGTTCATGGACGGCTACCAGATCATCAATTTTCTCAAGAGGAATCTGTAGGTGCTTGAACCCTTCGCCGTGCAGTCGCTGGTCACCGCCTGGGAGGACGAGCGCGATGGCGAGGCCTGGAAGAGCCGTGAACTGATCCTGCATCTGCTGCGGGAGACGCCCTATCCGTTCGCGCGCCACCAGTTCGCCCCCGGTCACATCACCGCCACCGCCTGCGTACTCCATCCGGCCGAACCCGCGGTCCTGCTGGTTCACCATCGCCGCCTCGACCGTTGGCTCCTGCCCGGCGGCCACGTGGAGGCCGATTGCGACACCACCATCGCGGGCAGCGCACGCCGCGAAGCGGTCGAAGAGACGGGTGTGCTGATCGACTCCTCTTCCGCCCCGGTCCTGGTGGGACTCGATGTCCATGGCATTCCCGGGCGCAAGAAAGAGCCCTTCCATCTTCATCACGACCTGATCTTCCGCTTTCGGGCCGCGTCATCCCGGGTCGAGGGCTCTGACGAGGTTCGGGCCACCGCCTGGTGCCCCGTAGACCGCTTCGACGACTACCGGCTGCCGCTGCCCATCCGGCGCGCCGTCGGCCGGGCGCTGGGCTGAAGATTTTCGGGAACCCGCGACCGGCCGGCCGTATGTACGTTCAGCCAGCCATGGGAGACCAAACGGATGAAGAGCTGCTGCCCGCCCTGCGGCGGGGCGACGAGGTTGCCTTCACGGTCCTGTACCGGCGGCGGCAGGGCGCGATCTTTCGATACGTCCTGCAGATGTCCGGGGGCCGGGAGACCGCGGCCGAGGTCACCCAGGAGGTTTTCCTTGCCCTGATGCGGCAGGGCGGGGGCCTCGATAGCGACCGCGGAACCGTCTTGAGCTGGCTCTATGCCGTCGCGCGCCGCCAGATGAGCAAGCACGCGGCCGTCGCGCGCCGCTATGAAAGCCTACCCGAGGACGAGATGGAGATTGCGGTAGACCCGCGCGAGGACCTGGAGCACGCCGAGCTGCGGGAACAGCCGCGGGCGAGAATCCCCGCGCTCCCGGCTGTTTTCCGAGAGGTGCTCGTGCTGTGCGTGGTGGAAGAGATGAGCTATGCCAAAGCGGCCCGGATCGCCGAGGTGCCGGAGGGCACCATCCGGTCCCGGCTGCACCGGGCCAAGGCGCTGTTGGCCGAGCGCCTGGCGCCGGCCGTAAGGAGGGAGTTGTGAGGGAGCAGCAGCTGCGGGAATGGGCGGCGCAGCAGCGGTTGGAGTCGGCCCTGGTGCGGGTGGAGTTGGCGCTGCGCCGCCGGTTGCGGGCGCGCCGGTGGAGGCGGCGGATGGCGTGGGCGGCACCCGTGGCGGCCGCGGCGACGCTGGTCTTCGCTCTCTGGCCGGCCGGCGAGCCGGCAGCAGGTCCCGGCGAACTCCCCCGGGTTTCATCCCCAGCCCCTACCCCGGCCGTGACCCCTCACGGGCTTCCGCCGCTGGCCAAGGCCATGCCCCCGTCCGCTCCGTCTGAGGAGCCAGCGCACAACGGACTCGCTTCGGTCCGGCAGGAGGGGCGCGTTCCTCGCCCGTCGGTGCCGGGCCTACGCGGCCTGTGCGCTCTTATGGAACTCGCGCACAACGGACTCGCTTCGGCCCAGCAGCTGAGGCGAGTTCCTCGCCCGTCGGTGCCGGGCCTAC
>JAINDL010000034.1 GCA_019931245.1 Bryobacteraceae bacterium CoA2 C42 | reverse complement strand
CGGCAGGGGATCGACCACGAATAGCCAGGTCAAGACGCCAAGCAAGAGTGCGCCAAGGATGCGAAGGCTGCGAATGACCATGACATCGCTCACCCGGAAGCGCGCCAGGAGGAGGAAAGAAGCGAGCGCGGGGAGTAGAATCGCGTGCTCGCGGATGAAATGGAGTGGCGAACTGATTTTTGCTCCCATACCCGAGAAAGACAGAATCAGGTTGGAACACAACGAAGCCACGAAGGCGCTCAGCGAAAGCCCGATGCAAAAATTTACCATGGAGGATCTCGCTTCCAGCAGGCGAATCACCACAGAGATAAACAGAAATACGTAAAAACTGGTAAACGAAAAATAGCGCATCTCAAAGCGCGACAAGTATGCTTCGCCCGTGAGTACTCTCGCCCCGAACTGACTGCCAATGAGAACGCCAGCCGCTGCGGCGAGAAAGATGAGCACATCGTAAGCGCGCTTCAACTGTTCGGAGCGATGAGAGAGGCGCCAGATGGACAGCATGGCGGGAGAGAAGATCAATAACCCGCCAAAGCCGATGCTGCAAGCGAGATCTACTTCCTGCGAATGGAAAGGGTAGCCAGACATCCTGAGCATCGTGGTGGCAACGCCCCCGCAGTTCCAAACCAACAGCGCGGCGGCAAGCAGGAGGCTGGGGCTCCTCTGCCCTTCTAATCGCCAGGAACCGCGGATTAACTGGAGCAGGATGACTGAGACTGACAGTCCCGCGGAGAACCCCAGGAATTCCGTGAGCAGGTGTGTGCCTTCGTATGCTGAACTTTCATCCATAAAATTAAAGGTAACGAAGATTTCCGGCGAATAGGGCTTGCAACGCGGCCAGGAATGGTTTTGTATGTTCGAACCGTCCGTCCTGATCGGGCCAGAGAGGACTGAGGCCGGCGGCTCGCAGAATCTGGATGGCCTGCCTGCCGTTGGTCGAGACCGGGCCGGCGGCCCTCAAGTGGAGGAGATGGAGTTTGGGGCCAATCGAGCGGGCGGTCTCCCAAATCTGGAGCAGTTCCTGCACCGAGTCACCGCCCAGCGGGCCGCAGACTTGAGCGCGGTGAGACGGGGAAGCGTCTTGGACGTAGATTTCGCTCGCTGGCACTGCGCACCCGGACATTGACTTCCCGATTTTAGACGGCGTTTGGGAGAGCGTTACGCATTTTGTTGTGAGTGTGGATTTTTTCGATTCAGCGGGGACGGGGAGCCGCTGGGTTGCTCTCGCATGTGCCTCCCGTGTCAGGGAAGAAGATCGGAAAGCGCTCCCGGCGCGGGGGTAGCGCCGGGGGTTTACCCTTGGTGGCTGGTGGTCAGCGGCGGCGCGGGGGGGCGGCGCCGACCTTGGTTTGGCCGGGGACGGGCGGGGCGAAGGGATAGGTGTCGGGGGTGACGACGACGCCGGTGGAGAACTTGAAGGGTTTACTGCCGGAGCTGGGGTAGGTCATTTCGAGGAAGTAGGCGGTGTAGCCTTTGGCGGGGGCGGCGGGTTTGGCGGAGTAGCGGCCGTTTTTATCGGGCTGCAGTTCGGTGCTCGTGTATTTGGGGCCGAGGGTTTCGAGGCGGAAGTCGCGGGCGTCGGGGTTGGTGGCCTGCCAGAGTTTGACGGAAGCGGGTTTGGTGGTGGATTGGAGCTCGATGGTGAGATCCTTTTTCACCTTCCAGGAGTAGACGGGGCGGGGTTCGTTTTTGATGACGGCGTTGTAGAAGGCGGTGATGGAGTCGGGGGCGTCGGAGTTGCGGAGGCTGTGGTCGGTGTTGGGGACGTAGCGGAGGTGTTTTTCGCCTTTGAGGTCTTTCCAGTAGAACTTCCAGGAGTCGGGGAGGAAGAACTGGTCGCCGGCGCCGTGGACGAGGAATTTGGGTTGGGTGAAGCGGTCGCGGTAGTGGTAGGGTTCGACGAGCTTCATGAGGGATTTGTAGCGGGGGTCGTTCATTTTGTCCATCAAGCCTTGCTCGAAGTAGTCGCCGACGGAGGGGGCCCAGAAGCCGTAGGCGCGGTAGTGGTGGACGAAGCTGGGGATGATGTTGAGGAGGTCGATGACGAGGGGCATGAAGGCGACGACGCGCTGGTCGACGGCGGCGGTGGTCCAGGTGGTCCAGCCGCGTTTGGAGGCGCCGGCGACGACGAACTTGTCGATGGGGGTGTTTTGTTCTTTGAGGAAGGCGGTGACGGTGTCCATGGCGCGGACGGCGGCTTTGGTCATGGGCATGCGGGCGGGCCAGGTTTCGTCGCCGGTTTTGAGGTAGTTGTTCCAGGTGTAGGCGATGAAGGAGTCTTCGGTGCGGGGGCGTTTGGCGGGGTCGTCGTTAAAGATGAGGGGCTGGTTGGGGACCATGCGGAGTTCGGCGACGACGGCGCCGGTGTACTGGGCGATGGCGGTCATCATGGCGTCGATGGAGTTGCGGGGGCGGCCGTCGTTGGCGCCGCCGGTGATCATGAGGAAGGCGACGTTGGAGGTGACTTTGGCGGGTTTGACGATGGAGACCCAGTGTTTCCACTCGCCGCGGTTCATGTCGTTGGCCTTCCAGGTTTGGGAGGTCATGTCGAGGATGTAGGCGGTGGTGGATTTGCCGGGGATGGTGGTGGCGAGTTTCCAGGAGAAGGAGGGGTCGGGGGCGGCGACGTAGCGGTCGAGGCCGGTTTGTTTGCGCGGGGCGGCGAAAACGAGCAGGGGCAGGACAAAGAGTAGAACGAGACGCATATGGGAATAATCGTATCCTGTGGGTTATGCGTAAGCTACTAGTTTCTTTCCTGACGGTGATGGCGCTGGGGGCGCAGGGGCGTTTTGAGTTTTGGCCGGGGACGGTATATGACCCGGCGGTGCCGACGTTTGAAAAGGTTTTAGGGTACGGGGCCGGGGAGAAGTTAGCTTCGCACGGGGAGATTGTGCAGTATTTTGAGGCGCTGGCGGCGGCTTCGGGGGGGCGGATGAAGCTCTACGAGTACGCCCGGAGCTGGGAGGGGCGGAAGCTGTTTTATGCCGTGATTGCGAGCGAGGCGAATCAGCGGCGGATGGCGGCGATTCAGGAGGATATGCAGAAGCTGGCGGACCCGCGGAAGACGCCGGAGGCGGAGGCGAAGCGGATCATGGCCGGGCAGCCGGCGGTGGTTTGGCTGGGGTATACGGTGCACGGGAATGAGTTGTCGGGGTCGGATGCGGCGATGTTGACGGCGTACCATCTGCTGGCGGCGCGGAACCAGAAGATGGTGGCGGATGTCTTGGCGAATACGGTGATTTTGATTGATCCGCTGCAGAATCCGGACGGGCGGACGCGTTTTGTGAACAACTTTGAGCAGGCCTACGGGATTGAGGCCGACGGGAGCGCGGTGGCGGCGGAGCGGAACGAGCCGTGGCCGGGGGGGCGGAGCAACCACTACCTTTTCGATATGAACCGGGACTGGTTTGCGTTGACGCAGCCGGAGACGGTGGGGCGGATCAAGATGCTGCTTGAGTGGTACCCGCAGGTGGCGGCGGATCTGCACGAGATGGGGAGTGAGTCGACTTACTACTTTGCGCCGGAGGCGGTGCCGTACAATCCGCACTTGACCAAGGAGCAGAAGACGTCGCTGGAGTGGTTCGGGAAGAATAACGCGAAGTATTTTGACCAGTTTGGTTACAGCTACTTTACGCGGGAGGTGTATGACGCGTTTTATCCGGGTTACGGGGCGGCGTGGCCGGCGTTTCATGGCACGATTGCGATGACCTATGAGAACGCGGCGGTGCGGGGGATGTTGTACAACCGGCTGGACGGGTCGGCGTATTCGTTTAAGGAGAGCGTGAAGCGGCATTTTGTGACGTCGGTGGCGACGTGCGAGGCGGCGGCGATGTACCGGGGGCAGCTGCTCGAGAACTTCTGGAAGTACCGGAAGAGCGCGGTGGAGGAGGGCCGGAGCGAGCCGGTGAAGGGGTATGTTCTGTCGCGGAAGGGGGACGGGAGCGCGGCGGATAAGCTGGCGGAGTTGCTGGTGAAGCAAGGTGTGGAGGTGGGCCGGTTGGCGGCGGGGTCGGCGGGGGCGCCGGATGGAAGTTACCTGGTGAGCCTGGCGCAGCCGGCTAAGCGGCTGATCCGGACGCTGCTCGATCAGAAAGTAGAGCTGGAGGGGGATTTTGTCAAAGAGCAGGAGCGGCGGCGGAAGAAGAAGCTGGGGGATGAGATTTACGATGTGACGGCGTGGAGTTTGCCGCTGCACTACGGGGTGGAGGCTATTCCGGTGACGAGTTTGCCGGGTGGCGCGACGCCGTTTACGGGGGTGCGGCCGAAGCCGGCGGCGCCGGGGAAGGCGCAGGTGGCTTACTTTGTGCCGTGGGGGACGCAGGCGGCGGGGCAGTTTTTGACGGCGGCGCTGCGGGCGGGATTGAAAATTCATACGGTGGATAAACCGTTTGTGCAGGGCGGGCGGACGTATGAGCGGGGGACGCTGGCGGTGAAGGTGGCGGAGAATCCGGCGAATGTGCACGAGTTGGTGGTGAAGGCGCAGGGGTATGCCGAGATTGTGGCGTCGGATACGGGGTGGGTGGAGAGCGGGGTGAACCTGGGGAGCCGGGCGACTTTCGTGATGAAGAAGCCGGCGATTGCGTTGGCGTGGGACCGGCCGGTGGCGGCGAATGCGGCGGGGGCGGTGAAGTGGATGCTGGAGCGGCAGTACGGATATCCGGTGACGGCGGTGCGGATGGCGTCGATGGCGACCGCGGACCTGAGCAAGTTTGATGTATTGATTTTGCCGGACGCGATGGGGGATTACGGCGCGGCGCTGGGGGCGGGGGCGATCCGGCGGTTGAAGGAGTGGGTAGGGAGCGGGGGGACGGTGATTGGAATCGAGGCGGGGGTGGAGTTTTTGGCGGATGCGAAGGTGGGGCTGCTGGCGACGGCGCGGGAGCAGTTGGCGGTGGAGAAGAAGGTGGAGGCGGCGAAGCCGGACGCGGGGGGGCAGGTGCCGGGGAAGGTGTTGGGGAGCGAGGCGGATTACTTGCAGGCGATCGCGCCGGAGAAGGAGCAGTTGGATACGGTGCAGGGGATTTTGGCGGTGGCGAAGACGGATCCGGACCACTGGTTGACGGCGGGGGTGCAGCCGACGGTGACGGCGCTGCTGCAGGGGCGGACGGTGTTCAGCCCGCTGAAGATGAACGCGGGGACGAACGTGGCGTACTTCGCGGGGGCGGATCAGTTGCTGGCGAGCGGGTACCTGTGGGACGAGAGCCGGAAGCAGTTTGCGTATAAGCCGCTGGTGATGGTGCAGCGGGAGGGGCGGGGGCATGTGATTGGCTTCACGCAGGATCCGAACTTCCGGGGCTACATGGACGGATTGAACGTGTTGTTTCTGAATGCGGTGTTTCGCGGGGTGGCGCATTCGCGCTAGTGATATTCTGGTGAATTCGTAAGGAGCACAGATATGGACAAAGAGCTTTCTCGACGCGCGCTGCTGGGCGCATTGGCTGCGGGCCCGGCGGTGTTGCCGGCCCTAGGCGCGAATGAAAAGTTGAACGTGGGCTGGATTGGCACGGGCAGCCGCGGCATGTACGTGATGGCGCAGATGTACACGGCGGTGCCGGACCAGGTGGTGGTGACCGCGGTTTGCGACACCTTTGAAGGGAATAAGAACAAGGGCAAAGACCAGGTGCAGACGAAGGGCGGCAATACGCCGAAGACCTACGTCGACTATAAGGACCTGCTGGCGGATAAGTCGATTGACGTGGTGTTCATCACGACGCCGGAGCACCTGCACCACGAAATGACGATTGCAGCGCTGCGGGCGGGCAAGCACATTTACGTCGAAAAGCCGCTGGCGCACACGATTGAAGAGGGCGCCGAGATTGTGCGGGAGGCCAAGAAGGCCGGCAAGATTGTGCAGGTGGGGACGCAGAACCGGTCGAATTCGCTGTATATCAAGGCGAAGGAGATGGTGGCGAAGGGGATGATCGGGGAGATCCACTACGTGCGGGCGTTCTGGTATCGCAACTCGCTGCCGGATAATCCGGCGTGGCGGTACGCGATTCCGGGTGAAGCGGACGAGAAGAACACGGACTGGAAGAAGTTTTTGGGGACGGCGAAGAACCGGCCGTTTGATAAGCAGCGGTATTACCAATGGCGGCTTTACTGGGACTATTCGGGCGGGATTTCGACCGACCTGCTGGTGCACCAGACCGACATTACGAATTTTGTGTGCGGGAAGACGGAGCCGTTGTCGTGCGTGGCATCGGGCGGGATTTACCGCTGGGTGGATGGGAACGACGACCGGGAGGTGCCGGACACGCTGAGCGCGATCTACGAGTATCCGGACAAGTTCCACATTAACTACTCGTGCTATTTCGGCAATGAGCAGTATGGGTACGGCGAGCAGTTCATGGGGAACGAGGGCACGATTGAGGTGCTGAACCGGCAGCAGTTGCGGTTTTCGACGGAGAAGTTCCGGGGCAAGCCGCCGGCGCACGTGGCGGCGCGGCAGGAGTTCACCGAGGACAAGCCGCAGAACGATTTGAAGGCGGTGCAGGCGCACGTGGCGGACTTGATCCAAGCGGTCAAGACGAACGGTAAGGTGATTGCGCCGGTGGAAGTGGGGCAGCAGGCGGCGATTTCGGGCCATTTGGCGACGCTTTCGTTCCGCAGCGGGAAGAAGGTGCTGTGGGATACGAAGACGCAGAAGCACCGGTTGGCATAAGAGGAAACTAACTTGGCACAGAATAATTCGGGACGGATCGTGTTTGCCGCGATCCTCGCCATATTTGTTTATGGCGTGATTGCGGCGATGTTGGGGGTTTTGCTGGCGTCGTTTAACCTGACGCCGGAGGAGAGCGGGAATATTGCGCTGGCGCAGGCGATTGGTATGATCATCGCGTCGCTGTCGGCGGGCCCGATTATCGATAAACAGGGCAAGAAGATTGCGCTGGTGGCGGCGTTGGGGCTGATTGCGGTGTCGCTGTTTATGCTGCCGGGGACGTCGAGCTACAACGAGCGGGCGGCGTGGGTGTTTGTGCTGGGTTTGGGCGGCGGCATTCTGGTGACGGCGGCGAATGCGCTGGCGGGGGATGTGAACGAGGAGCGGCGGAGCGCGACGCTGAACTTTCTGAACCTGTTTTTCGGGTTGGGGGGGATGGCGACGCCGCTGATTGCGGCCAACGTGGTGAATAACGACGCGCAGATGCTGTGCTGGCTGGCGGCGGGGTTGGCGGCGGTGACGTTTGTGGTGCATTTGACGACGCCGATGCCGGCGGCGAAGGGTGCGGGGGCGCCGATGTTTGAGGGGGCGGGGGCGATGTTGGGCCGTCCGGCGTTGTGGCTGTTGGCGGCGTTTCTGTTTCTGTACGTGGCGGCGGAGATCGGGGTGTGGAACTGGCTGGCGAAGTATCTGATTTCGCGGGGGATGAGCGAAAATCAGGCGCAGAACATTGTCGGCAGCGGGTTTGCGTTCGGGATTCTGGTGGGCCGCGTGGTGGTTTCGCGGATTCTGATTAAGGTTCCGCCATTGATAGTGATGCGCATCAGTGCGGCAGCTATGGTTGTGACATCGTACATGGCGCTGGAGACGTCGGATCCGACGTGGGCGTGGATTGCGGTGTTTGCCGCAGGCTTGGCCATGGCTCCGGTGTTTCCGACGACGTTGGGGGTGGTGGGCGATGCGTTTCCCAAGAGTACGGCGACGGCGATGGGCATTGTGATCACCTTTGGTTGGGTGGGGCTGGCGGTGAGTTCGCGGATTATTGGTGCGCTGGGTGGTGACGATCCGGCGAAACTGGGCACGGCGCTGAAGTTGCTGCCGGCGGTGAGTTCGCTGATGGTGATCATCAGCGTCGCGCTGCAGCAAATCCTGAAGAAAAAATAAGGGAAGTTTCCGAGGGGACATGGGCCCGGTAGAATGGGCCCATGCTCCTTTGGAACGATACACTGACGGCGGAGGCGGACCGGATCACCGCGGCTTTGCGGGCGGCTTTGCAGGCGGAGGATGGGAAGCGGGCGGTGGATTTGGGGTGGGAGGCGCTGGCGATGGAGCCGTTGCGTCCGGAGCGGTACTTTTTGCTGGCGACGGTGAGCGACGAGACGGGGGGGATGCCGGAGTTGGGCCGGCAGTTGCGGGCGCTGGGTTTGGAGGCGATGCTGGCGCAGGAGAGGATTGGGGAGGCGCAGCGGATGACGCTGGCGCGGGCGTTTCCGAATTGGCGGGGAGATTGGGGCGATACGGAGCGGATTGAGGAAGAGGCGGATAAGCTCCGGAGCGGGATTGGGGTGGAGTTGGAGGCGGAGCGGCGGCTGCAGCCGGTGGAGTTTTTGCGGGACTTTTTGGTGGGGGCGCGGCAGGGGATGTCGCCGATGGCCGTGGTGGGGGTGTTGCAGAAGGTGGCGGGGCTGCGGGAGTGGCGGGGGGCGGCGGCGCGGAACGCGGTGCGGGAGGAGTCGGGGGTGAGGGCGGAGGTGGCGGCGGCGTTGGTGGCGCTGCAGGGAGCGGTGG
>JAINDL010000072.1 GCA_019931245.1 Bryobacteraceae bacterium CoA2 C42 | reverse complement strand
TGAGCAGGGGTGGGTCATTTCTCGCGAGCGCCGAAGCCGCCTTCTGCTCCGCCGCCTTGCCCGCCCACTTGCGCCGTACCCGCTCCGGCTCCGGAATGTAGCTGCGTACCCCGCTCTCACCCAGCTTCCGCAGCACCGCATTACCGTGATACCCCTTGTCCGCCACCACCTCTTGCGGACCCTCCGCGCTCACCCGCTCGCCCTCCGCCTCGTTGTTCACCGCCGCCGCCGTCTCGGCGATCCAGTCCCCCGCCTCGGCCAGCGTCTCGCTCATCGTCGTCGTATCGCCCTGGTCGGCACCCTGCAGCGTCACCGCCACAATGGCGCCCGTCTCCAAATCCACCGCATGCTCGGCTTTGTAGGCCATATGCGTGGAGCCGTCCTTCATTTTGCAATCCGCGTATCCGGGTCATACGGGTGCTCCCAATCCTCATTCGACGTGCGCTTCTTCCGCTTCCGGTCCAACTGGGATAGCTGCTCGTGCGTCGGCGTTTCGATGCCCGACTCTTTTGTCAAAACTTGGGGGCCAATTCGGTCAGGAACTCCTGATAGTTGTCGCCGGTGTCCCGGCGAACGATGCTGCGCATGGCCGCGTTGGCTTCGAGGGTGGTGGCGTCCACGCCGATGGTCTTGCCCTTCAGCAGTCCCCGGGCCCTTTAGCGGGCAAGGAAAAATGACGACGCGCAGCACGAAGCCGAAGACCTGCTCATGCGTTTCGACAGCAGTCAGCCGGCGGGTGCGCGAAAGGGTCGAATGATCGGGGCTGCGCTCGTCGAGTCTGGTTCCCAGAAAGTGGCGGATGCCGGGCGAATCGGAGGCCCGCCAGGCGATGCCGCGTTCGGAATCGATGCCCTCGAAATAGCCGACGAGGGGGGCGCGGAAGGAGATGCCCGGGGTGAGGCTGGGTCGGCCTATTTTTTTGGCGTAGAACTGCTTGCAGGCAGCTTCGGCGAACTCGTCGAACTTTTCGGCGTCGAGCAGTTCATTGAGCCGAGTGTCGAAGGGGTGAGCGGCCGAGGCCGGCAACTCCTGTTGGGCGATCCACGATATCTCCTGCCGGATCCTTTGCCTCCGTGTTCCCAGCGCCATACCCAGTTTTACGCGGACACATTTTCAGCATCAATTGTTTTCGGCAGGGCGAGCCGACTTTGACTACGGACTGGTAACGGCGCGGACCGGGCCAGCTAACCCGGATTTCTCCGTGCGCCCCAAAGGCGCGAGTCACCAGTGGAGGAGGATTCCTCCAATGTAGATATCGGTAAGACATGGTAGCTGACGGGCCGTTCGGCACCGGTAACGGCCGGAGGGGAGCCCCGTGACAGAGCCCGCGATAGGCGGGTGAGCGATCTTGCAGGCCGTAACGCGAGTGAACCTTGAGCAGGCCTCGAAAGTGAAGTTGTGGATGCCGACCCGCCTGAAATTCGGGGAAAGCCGCGTGAACCGGGAAGAAACCGATTAGCACTGGTTGGATCCACCGGGGTAGTGAGGACGGCATGCAGGGGAGGTGATTTGTGTAATTGGGGGAAGCCCGGCGCAGGTGAGGGGTAGTGCCTTCAACACGGCCCTGTAGGGGCGGTGGCCTGGATGGGCCTCGGACAGGGTCATCACTAGCGTCCGGCTAAAAGTCGAATAGAATCAGATGTTTGGGGTTTTCGGTGGCCAGATCTTGGGATTCGATATCTTCAAAGGCCCGTAAAATGGGCATTTTCTCGAAAAGCGTTAGACTCAGAATCTGTAGAAAGCTGTAGAGCGAGGATTTGATCGCCAGCCGCTTCCGGACGATCGCCACCAGGAAGTAGACCGACACCGCGATCCAGATCTGCGTCTTCACTGCGCTCTCGCTGGTTCCATAGAAGGCCTTGATCCGGAGGTGCTGCTTGATCCATTTGAAGAAGAGCTCTACCTGCCATCGGGACCTGTAGATAGCTGCAATGGTCAGCGCCGACAGGGTGAAGTTATTGGTCAAGAACTCAAGCCTTTGCCCTGTCTGACCATCGCCGTAGCACACACGTCGCAGCGCATCCGGGTAATGCTGCAAGGAGTGCGTGGTGGCCAGCAGGACGGTTTGATCGCTGACCAGCCCCTTCGCTCGGTCAACCGGGCGGGAGTACCGCCGGCGTAACGCCGCGTTCCGTTCGTTACGCAGATCTTTGAGATCGCCTGCTTCTCGATGAGATGGAGCCGCAGCAATTTGATCTTGTCGTCCGCGCTCCAATGCCGTCTTTCTTTCTTCAAGGTCTCGCTCCAAAGACCTCTTCGACCACTTTCCTTTCGGCTTTAACCGTTTCCTCCGGTTTCAGCTGAGGCAAAACACGTCTCTGCCACCACTACGTTGACGCTCCGCATCCGCTCTTTCCCCGGCAGTCAAAGCAGGTAGTCGAGCGCCGCATCGGCCACGCGCGGCACATGCAGCGTCGTAGTCAGCAGAATCGCGGTGATCCCATTCAGCGGCGCCGTCGGCAGTGTCTCCCCGACCAGACCGATCTCCCGGGTCCGCGGCCGCGTCTGCCCCGCGGCCACCTCCGCCATCCCCAGGAGCACGACCCAGGAGCACGACCCAGGAGCACGACGCTCCAGCGATCGGCCTATTGTAAGGCGAGACGCCTGCCGCTATTCACCCAGCAGATGCAGCAGCACCTCGCGCCGGTGCGGCGCACGCCGGTGCTCGAAGACGTAGATCCCCTGCCAGGTCCCCAGCCCGAGCCGCCCGTTGACCACCGGCACTGCCACCTGCACCGCCGTGAGCGCACTGCGGATGTGGGCCGGCATATCATCGGGCCCTTCGAGGGTGTGGCGGAAATGCGGATCCCCCTCGTTAACCAGCCGCCCGAACCAGTCGTTGAGGTCGGCGATTACGTCCGGGTCGGCGTTCTCCTGTACGGTCAGCGAAGCGGAGGTATGCCGGATGAAAAGCGTCAGGAGCCCGGTTTGCACCTCCTGCTTGGCGAGCCAGCCCTCCACCTCGCCGGTGATTTCAAACAGCCCCTTACCCCGGGTCGCCACCCGCAGCGATGTTATGGCCTGCCGCATGAATTCAACCGTGCGGATTGGGGGCGCCGGCGGAAATCGGCCGGGGGCGCAGCGATTGCCAAAGGTACAGGCTGGCCATGAGTTTTTCGCGAAGGGGGTGCCTCAGAGTATCAAAAAATTCTGACCGAGCGCTATCGCTTGTATCCCGGGTGTTCGTCTTCGGCAAACGCTCGTCGGCGGCGGCGGCCCGGGAGTGGCGACGCGTCAGGGTGGCCCGCTAAAAATAGAACTTCAGAGCAAACTGAACGATACGGGGTTGGATCGTATTGGCGTTCATCCGGCCAAACCCGCCTTGAACGTTCAGGGAGCGGGCAACGCAGGCCGGACTGAGGGCGCCGGTCTGATTGGCGGCCCCTAGTTCTGCCGCGTTGGCCGGACAGCCCACTCCGCCGGGACCCGGGCCGGGCAGTCCGGCGATGGCGTTGTCGACGGGGGTACCGTTGAACTTGGCGATCACGGCGTCCCACACCCCGGGGGCGCGCAGGTTGCCGAACCGGTTCTGGACGTTGGGAACGGCGGTGAAGTTCGGGGAGGTCCCCGTGGTGAGCGGGTTCTGGTTGGCACCGGTCAGCAGGCCCGTGATGTTCGGGTTCGGGGTGTACTGCTTGAGGTTGAGCACATTGAAGATCTCGGCGCGCAGTTCAAAGTAGCGGCGGCGGTTTTCAAACGGAGTGAACCGCTTGAAGACGCTCATATCGATCGTGTTCACCCACGGGTAGTAGGCGTCCAGGTTCCGAGGGGCATTGCCCAGACGGCCCGGTTCGGGCACGGCGAAGGCGCGGGGGTTGATGTAGGGTACTCCGCGCCAGGCGTTCTCGCGCGTCCAATCCGGATTGATGAGCGGAACGCCGGCAATCCGGTCGGGCCGCTGGGAGCCGCCTGGGGTTCCGAGGTCGAAGGCGTTCCCAATGCCCATCGGAACAGCCAGCGGGAAGCCGCTGCGAAAGCGGGCGAGTCCATTGACATTCCAGCCGCCCACGATGTGCTCTTTCCATCCGCCGCCGCTCGCCCAGCGTTTGCCGGTGCCGAAGGGCAGATCGTATAGGCCGGAGAGGTTGATGATGTGCGGAGCGTTGGTGGCGGCCACGCTGCGATCGTTGCGGGTGTTGTAGGGGTCCTGGGCCCGCAGCAGGGGGATATCGAGAGACGAGTTGTTGAAGGAGTTGTTGGGTACCGGGAACCGGATGCCGCCGGAGCTGTCGTCGAGATTTTTCGAAAACGCGTAGTTGAAGCGGAACTGCAATCCGGTGGCGAAGCGGCGCTCCAGTTCGGCGACGAAGGCGTTATAGCTGCTGGTGGTATTGGTGGGATCGAGCACGAAGATACCGCCGGAGAGGCGACCGGCAAAGCCCGGAACGGGCAGTCGGCCGGTGAACTGGTCGAGCCGGTTGATGCTGAAGCTGGGGCCGAACAGGTTGCGTCCGATGGAGCCCTGATAGCCCAGTCGCATCACCGTATTGCCCGCGGCGCCGATGCCGTACTCGAACTGGGCGGAGAAGTTATGGACGGTGGGGAGACGGTAGTCGCTGTTGAGAACTACGCCCGTCGATTGATACAACACGTTTTGGCGGGGCGTGCCGAGGGCGTTGCTGCCGGCGCGGTCGCCGGGGCGGATGACGCCACTGGCGGGAAGCTGAAACAGGGTGGTGTCGGGGGCGAGAACGGGATTGTTGAAGCCGAACTGCATGGGCAGCGCCGGTTCGCCGCAGCGGGCGAGGCCGCAGGTGGGCACATTGCCGGGCGAAGGGATATCGTTCGACCCCAGTACGTAGCTGATCTGCCGGAAGCCGGTGGCGGTCTGGGAGCCGAGGTTGGGGATGGGCTCGCGGTCATTGCCCATCAGGACGCCGTGGGTCATCCCGTAGCCGCCCCGGATGACAAAGTTTTTCCGGGAGTTCCAGCTCGTGTTCGGGGTCCAGGCAAAGCCGAAGCGCGGTTCGAAGACATCCTTGACAGAGGGGGAGACGTACCGGGAGCGGTCTCCAACGCCGGCGTATTCAAAGACGGGGGCCTGCAGCGGGCGCCCGTTGCGATCAAGGACAAAGGGGTTGTCTTCGAGACGGCCCATATTGAGCAGACCCTGGCGGTTGAACTTTTCCCACCGCGGGGACTGAAACTGATAGCGCACCCCGATGTTGAGTGTGAGGCTGGTGGTAACGCGCCAGTCGTTCTGGACGTAGCCGCCCAGATTCAGCCAGCGGTAGTAATAAGGGATCGAGAGGTTTTCAGTTTGGACCTGGACGCCGGTGGGAATACCCAGGAGGAAACTGGCAAAGCGGTCTCCGCCGGCCACGGCGCCGGCGCAGTTGGGCGCGATGCCGCTGAGGGGGTTGACGCTGCAGTTCTGCTCGGCGGTCTGCGACCGGTCCCAGAAGAAGCGCCCGCCCGCCAGTGAGCCGACGCCCAGAGCGGACTGGTTCAACTGCAGATGGCTGGCGGCAAAGCCCAACTTCCAACTCATCCTGCCGCGGACGTAGGAGAAGTCATTGGTGAGCGAGTAGCTGTGTTCCTTGTTCATGCCGACATCCTGGGGGGAGTTGAAGCCCAGGGTGCCGAAGGCGGAGCCGCTCTGCTGCCCGCTGACGCCGAAGGGGGCGCCCCCGTCAAAGAAGCGCGCCATGCCGTAACCAATCAGGTTCACGGCCCCGGCTCCGGCCCCCCCCGTGTTCAGATACTTCGAGGTGAAGTCCTCGACGAGCAGCGGCTCCGGGAAGCCCCGTTCAAACTTGCCGTAGACGTAGTTGGCGCGGAACTCGTTGGTCATGGACGAGCCGATGGTCGAGGTGACGCCCGCCAGCAGTTGCCGGGAGGTGTTGGCGTCGCTGATGAGGCCGTGCTGGACGGCATCGCGCTCCTGCCGGTTGCCGAACTGGGGCTGTTCGGTCCACCGGAAGGTGAGCCGGTGATTCTGCGTGAGGTTGTGATCGAGCTTGATGGTGTAGCGGTCGTCCTTAAATCGGGTCTCCCGGAAGTAGGTATAGTTGGCGCCAAGGAGATCACGAACAAGGTTGGGGTCGGTAATGTTCGGCTGCGGATAGAGTTCCCGTGCAATCCGCTGCGCGGCGGGGTTGACGAGGCTTTGGCCGAGTTCGTTAACGAGGACGCGGCCGCGCCGGGCGGGATTGGGGTCGTTGGGGTTGAACAGCGGGAACTGGATGTACTGATGCGTGAAGTTGGTGGCGCTGGCGGGCGAAGCGGGGTTGAAGGCCGGGTTGGGGCGCAGTGCGAGGGCGCCGTCGGGGCGGCGGTTGAACTGGTTGTAGAGCAGGGCGAAGGGTTCGGTGCGGACCGTCCCGTTGGCGTTGCGGAAGTAGACCAGGGACTGGGAGAAGTCTCCGGCTATCTCCCGCTCGTCGGGGATGCGAATGTTGGAGGCTCCGCCGGGATTGGAGGCCAACTGCCGGGTGGGTTCGAAGCTGAACATGAAGAACGTCCGGTCCTTACCCTTGTACAGTTTCGGGATGGTGACCGGGCCGGTGAGCACAACGCCGAGTTGCTGGCGGCGCAGCGGGGGGCGGTTGTCGAAGTTAGTCACCGGGCTGCGCTGAGAGTCAAATGGGTTAGCCGTGAAGGCCTTCTGGCGGTGAAACCAGAAGCCGGTGCCGTGAAGTTCGTTGGTGCCCGACTTGGTGGTCTGCTGGATGATGGCGCCGCCGGCCTGGGCGTACTGTGCGGAATAGTTGGCCTGCTGGACGCTGAACTCCTGAATGGTGTCCGGGGAAAAGGAGATACTCATGCGGCCGAGCGCGATGGAGGTGACGTTGGCGCCATCGGCCTGAAATTGGGTGGATCCAACGCGGCTGCCATTGATGGATAACTCCCGTCCCGGCACCGGCTCGTTGGTGGTGAACTCACTGATTTCAGTCCCGGCGCTGCCGGCCACGCCGGGAAGGGTGAGCGCCAGCGCCAGGGTATTGCGGCCGTTGAGCGGCAGGTCATTAATGGCCCGCTGGTTGACGGTCTGCTGGAGGGCGCCGGAGGAGGTTTGTACGAGCGGGGCGGCGCCGGTGACCTCGATGGCGGTGGCGACGTCCCCGGGCTTGAGGCTGATATTTACGGTGGTAACATTTGCGGTATCGACCTTGACGTCGTTCACCACAGCCTTTTGGAAGCCCTGGAATTCGGCCGTCACGCGAAACAGGACCGGCCGCAGCGGAGGAGAGGAGTAGCCGCCATCGCCCGCGCTCACCAGGTTGATTCTGGCATTCGTGCCGAGATCGGCAATGGTGACTTTCGCGCCGGGCACGGCGGCTCCGCTCGCATCGGTGACAACCCCTCGAATCGAACCAAAGTTCGACTGGGCCGCTAGATTGGCGGCGACACTAAGAAAAAGAAAGACTCCCCAACGCTTCAACATTCTTGTAACTCCTGGAAGGCGACATCTTCACGGATAACAGATAGATCCGCCGTGGTCAAGATCGACACTCAGAAAGTAGAGCCGCGGGTGGCCGCGGCAACCGGTTGTAGAGGGCTGGATTACTCGGGCAATCCCAGACTGAAGAGGACCCCGGAGGCCGAGACCGCGACAAACTGCTTCCCGTCGACGGCGTAACTCATGGGCGAAGAGGCAATCGGCCCGCCCGTCTGCATCGTCCACAGGGGCGCAGCGGTCTTCGCGTCGAGGGCGAGCAGATTGCCTTCCGCCGTTGCGGCGAGCAGCAAGCCGCTGGAGGTGGCCAGCACGCCGGCGGCGAGCGATCCGCGGGAGAGCTTGTAATCCCACATGATCTTACCGGTCACGGTATCAATTGCTTTGATGCCGGTCAGGACCGGGTCGCCGGTCGGCATCGAACGACCGCCCCAGAACGCCTTGCCCGGCTCGTAGGTCGACGGCTCGCGCAGATAGCGCTGCGGGGCATCCGCGTAGACAAGGTAGAGCCAGCCGGTCTTGGGATCGTAAGAGGGCGACTGCCAGTTGGTGCCGCCCACCAGGCTTGGGGCTACCACGCGGCCTTCGGGCGTGGCATCGGAGCCGGGCCGAACGATGGGCCGGCCGTCGGGGTGGAAGCCATCGTTCCAGGTCTGGGAGACATAGGGCTTGCCGAGCAGCAGCTTGCCGTTGGTGCGGTCGAGCACATAAAAGATGCCGTTGCGGTTGGTCTGCACGAGTAACTTCTGCGCGCCGCGATTGATCAGCACCAGATCCTGATTAGCGTCCCAGTCATGGCTGTCGTTGGGCGTGAACTGGTAGTGCCATTTCCGCTGGCCGGTGGTGGGGTCGAGGGCGACCACGGAGCAGGAGAACAGGTTGTCCCCTTTGCGGACTTCGGCGTCCATGTCGGGTCCGGGGTTGCCGGTGGCCCAGTAGAGGGTGTCGAGTTCGGGGTCGTAGGAGCCGGTCAGCCAGGTGCCGCTGCCGCCCCGCTTCCAGCTATCGCCCTTCCAGGTCTCGTTGCCGAACTCGCCGGGGCCGGGTGTCGTGTAAAAGCGCCAGAGGCGGCGGCCGTTCCGCGGGTCGTAGGCGTCGAGGAAGCCGCGGATGCCGTGCTCGCCGCCGGCCACGCCGACGATGATCTTGTCCTTCAGCGCCAGGGGGGCCGCGGTGACCGAGTAGCCTTCCATGGTGCTGGCCACCGGTGTCTCCCACAGCGGCAGGCCGGTGCGCGCGTCGAGCGCCACCAGGGCGGCATCGAGCGTGCCGACAAAGACGCGGTTGCCAAGCACGGCCACGCCGCGGTTGAAGCGGTTGCTTTCAAACGGATTCACCACCTTCTGCTTGCGCTCGTACTTCCAGATCTCCATGCCGGTGCGGGCGTCGAGCGCGAACACTTGGCCGGGCATGCCGGAGGTGTACATCACGCCGTCAACGACGAGCGGGGTCGACTGCAGCAGCGTGTCGCCGGGCATCTGCGCGGCCCATTTGGTCTGCAGGGTTTTCACGTTGGCCGGGGTAATCTGCGCGAGCGTGGTGAAGTGGGTGCCCTGGTAATCGCCCCAGTAGCTGAGCCAGTTGTGGGGTTCGGCGGCAGCGTTGCGCAGGCGTTCGAACGTCAGCCCGCCGGCGAGCGGCACTTGGCTCGTCTTCGTGAGATCGCGGGCCACGTTCGACTTGAGATAGGCGATCAGGTCGGTGGTCTCCTCCGGGGTAAGCTTCGCCGGCGGCATGAAGGAACCGGGGGCCGTGGTGACGGTGACCTTGCGCCTGTCGAGCAGATGGAGCTTGCCGGTGGTTTCGGCCAGATGCAGCGTGAAGGTGTCCTGATTGCGGATGATGCCGCGCAGGGTGCGGCCATCGGGGAACTGGACGGTCGTAATGGACGGGCCAACCGTCCGCCGGCCGCGGGCGCGTCCCACCGAGGCGGGGTCCAGAAGCTTCTGCCGCATGGTCGCGGCGGGCAGGGCCGCGGCGGCCGACAGGTCGGGCGCGAAGATGCCGCCGCGCGCGTTCACCGCGTGGCAGCGCTCGCAGCCCGCGCGGCCGAAAAAGAGCGCCTCGCCGGCGGCGGGGTTGCCCGGCACCGTTTCGGCTGTGCGCGCGCCGGTATCGGCGAGGCTGCGGAGGTAGCTCACCATCGACCAGATCTGTTCCGTCTTCAATCCGCTAAAGGGCGGCATCTGCGTCCCCTTGAGGCCGTTTCGGATATTCAGAAATAGTTCGCCGTCCTTACCGCCGTGTTTGAACACGCCGGTGGAGAGCGCCGGGCCGCGCTCGCTACCCGCGGCGTTGCCCCCGTGGCAGGCCTGGCAGGTCTGTTCGTAGAGCCGCTTGCCGGTGACGATGGCTTCCGCTTTTCCGGCCAGGGGATTCTTCTCGTTCTCGGGAATGTGCTCCTGCGCGGACGCCAAAACGGCGGCGAAAAGTGCCAATACGATGCGACGCATGGCCCCATTATCTCCCCTCCGCGCCAACGATATAATCTTCCTTGCTCAAAAACACTCTCTTCTTTCTGGCCCTGGCGGCCACTGCGCAAGAGGTCCATCCCGACCGGCGCGTGACGTTCACTCTCGAGGCGCCGCAAGCGCGGGAGGTAACCTTCTTCGGCGATTGGATGAAGGCCGGCGCCAAGGAGCCGATGACCAGGGACGCCAAAGGCGTGTGGCGGGTCACCATCGGGCCGCTTGAGCCGAACATCTACATCTACAGCTTCACGGTGGACGGCGTGACTATCGCCGACCCGGTGAACCCGCGCGTGAAGCTGCGCGCCCGCACCTCGGCCAGCCTGGTGGAGGTACCGGCGGAGGCGGCGCTGCCCTGGCAGCCGCGTCCGGTGCCGCACGGCGCCGTCGAGATCAACTGGCAGCACGCCAAAGCAATTGGCGGCGAGGCGCGGGCCTTCTGGGTCTACACGCCCCCCGGCTACGCGCAGTCGAAGAAGAACTACCCCGTGCTGTACCTCTTTCACGGCTCGAACGATACCGCGGGCGGCTGGGTGCTCGTCGGACACGCCAACTTCATCCTCGACAATCTCATCGCCGCCGGCAAAGCCACGCCTATGATTGTCGTCATGCCTTTCGGACACGCCGTGCCGTTCGGCTCTCCGCGCGAGGTACAGGCCCAAAACGTCACGGTGTTTGAAGACTACCTGCTGCACGATGTCATGCCCGCCGTCGAGGCGAAGTATCGCGTGACAAAGGACCGCGCCATCGCGGGCCTTTCGATGGGCGGCGGGCAGTCGATCCACATCGGCCTACGCCATCCCGCGATGTTCTCGGCTCTCGGCGCCTTCAGCGCGGCCGTACCGGAGAACGCCGCGGCGCTGCTCGCAGCCGCGCCGCCGAAGCTGTTCTGGTTCGCCTGCGGTCGGCAGGACTTTCTGCTCGAACGCAACCGCGCCTTCGATACACTGCTGACCGAACGCAGTGTCCAGCACGTTTACCGCGAGACGGAGGGGCCACATACCTATAGCGTGTGGCGCCAGTATCTCGCCGAGTTTGTACCGCTCCTGTTCCGCTAGGCGAACTTATTTCTTCTTGATCTCGATGACCGGCGAAGTGATCGACTCCGCCGGCTCAAAGAGCCCGAAAGAGAACACCGCGCTCGCCGAAGCGATCGCCACGTACTGCTTGCCGTCGATCGAATAAACCACCGGCGACGCCGTCAGCATCTCGCCGACGTTGAAGTGCCAGAGGTGCTTGCCGTTCTTGGCGTCGAGCGCCAGCAGGTTGCCATCGTCGTCCCCGCTGAAGATTACGCCGCCGGCTGTCGAGACCGTGCCCGTCCACATGCGGCCGAGACCCGTCATCGGATACTCCCAGACGCGCAGGCCCGTCTTCGGGTTCAGCGCGCGGAGGATCACCTGCCCGCCCTCTTCGGTAGCGCCGCCGCCCGAAAAGTTCTTCATCGGCTGCGGCTGCTGCGAGGAGCGGAAGTACATGCCGCACTGCTCGAGCGTCAGCACGTAGAGCAGACCGGTGCCCGGGTTATACGATTGCCCCATCCAGTTGGTCGCGCCCTTCACGCTCGGGCAGATCCAGCGGCCTTCGGCGCTCGGCTCGATGTTGGGCAGTTCGATGGGCCGCCCCTTGGCGTCGATGCCCTTGGCCCAGGTGACCTTATCGATCAGCGGGGTGGCGCGGAGGAACTCACCCGTCACCCGGTCGAGCGCATAGAAAAACCCGTTGCGATTGGCGTGGAGAACCGCCTTACGCGGCTTACCCGCAATCTCGGTATCGAGCAGCACCGGCCAGCTTTGCGCGTCCCAGTCGTGCGTGTCGTGCGGCGTGAACTGGAAGTACCACTTCATCTTGCCGGTATCAAGGTCAAGCGCCAGCAGCGAACAGGAGTAGAGATTGTCGCCCGGACGCACGCTGCCGTTGTAGTCGGGCCAGGGGTTGCCGGTGGTCCAGTAGAGCGTGTTCAGCGCGGGGTCGTAGGTGCCGGATAGCCACGTGGCGCCGCCGCCCCAGTCAATCAGATCGCCCCAGGTCTCCGAACCCTTTTCGCCTTTGGCCGGGATGGTGTAGGTCTTCCAAAGCTCCTCGCCCGTATCGGCCGACAGCGCCATGAGAAAGCCACGCATGCCGCCATCGCCGCCGGAGCTGCCGACGATGACCTTGCCCTTGGCGATGACGGGCGCCGAAGTGGACGTGGTGCCTTTGGCGACATCGGCGTACTGCTTGTTAAAAATCAGCGCGCCGGTGTGGCGGTTGAGGGCGACCAGGTAGTTGTCGGTGGTCGTGAAGTAGACCTTGTCCTGCCAGATGGCCGCGCCGCGGTTGGCGCCGTTGGCTTTGGCGCGCGGGTCGGCGTAGCGCCAGATAAGCCGGCCGGTGCGGCCGTCGACGGCGTAGATCGAATTCGGCGCCGTGACGTAGAGTACGCCCTGGTAGACAATTGGCGAACTCTGCAGCCCGCGCGCGCCAGGGACGTGATAGACCCACTTGGGCACCACGTTGCGCACGTTGGCGGCGTTGATCTGCTGCAGCGGACTGTAGCGCCAACCGGCATAGGTTCCGGCGTAGGTGAGCCAGTTCTCTCCGGCGCCTTTGGCGATCTCTTCGTGGTTGACCTGCGCCACGGCGGCCCCGGTCAGCAGGAGGGCGAACAGGACGGGGCGGATCATTGCGCGGACTCCTTGCCGCGGATGTCCTGCTTGGCAAGATAGGCCAGCAGATCGCGGAGTTCAGTGCGGGAAAAACGCTTGGCGAAGTCGGTGGGCATGGGGGTGGTGTCGGAGACGGTCAGTTTCTTAACGTCGCGCATTTGAATCAGGTGGAGCGCGCCTTTGGTGTCGACCAGTTGGAGCGAGTAGTTGCTGCGGTTCTTGGCAACGCCTTCGAGCGTCTGGCCGTTCTTGAGTTCGACGGTGGCCGCTTCGTTGCCGAGGTAGTAAAGGTCCTTGGCCGGTTCAACAACGGATTCGCGAATCACCGCCAACGGACGGCTGCCGCCTATGTTCGACAGATCCGGACCCATGCTGCCGCCCTGTCCGCGGATGGAGTGGCAGTTGGAGCATCCGGCCTTGGCGCCCCAGTAAATGGCCTTCCCGGCCGCCGCGTCGCCCGGCACGGGGTTCGTGCTCGCCGGGCCGGTCAAAGAGTGGATGAAGGCGACGAGGTTCCAGGTCTGGTCGTCGGGGAGTTTGGTGGCCGGCATATCGGCGACGCCATTGCGGATTACGGCGAAGATGTTTTCATCACTGAGCGGGTGCCAAAGCGAACGGCGCACCAGATTCGGGCCGCGCGCGCCGCCGCCTCCATCGGGGCCGTGACAGCCCGCGCACGAACCCATAAACAGCTTGGTGCCGGCGGCAATGGCCTCGGGGTTGCCGATGGCGGGATGCTTGGAGTCGCTCAGGTACATTCCATGTTGAGCCAGCATGGGGACGGCAAAAAGAGCTGCGGCAAAGACACGCATAGTGACCCTAGTCTATGCCAGTCGGTGCATTGGAATCACCTGGGTGGTGCAAAAGCACCAAAATCAGGCAATTTCGACGGGTTTGCGCCGTGGCCCCCAACTTGCAAAATCAGCAGCCGAGGTAACACCAACATGAAAACCCTTCTGATCGGTCTTGTCTTCGGCCTCGCTCTCAGCGCCCAACCCTACGCGGGCCGCGGCGGGTCCGGCTTCGGGCACGGCTACGGCCCGGCGGCTGCGGCCGACAACTTCGCTGCCCGCATCGCGTTTGGCGAACGCACCGGCCGCCTGACGCCGCGTGAAGCACGCCGCTTGTGGGAGATGGAGCGCCATCTGCAACGGGAAATCGGCCGGGCCTCCCGCTTCGGCTTCTCCCGCGGCGAGCGCGAACGGATCGCCCGCCTGTCGGCCCAACTCGATGCCGCCATCGCCCGGCAGATGCGCGATGGCGACCGCCGCTGGCGCTAACACTCCGGCGCGGGGAGTGCTGTAGGCTGAGGAAATGTCCCATCTCCAAGCCGGCACTGGCCGTAGCGACATCACCCCCGCGCCGGGAACCCCCCAAGGCATCTGGGGCGCGCAACTGCACCAGCGCGGCGCCGGAGCCGACATGCCGCTCTACGCCACGGCCCTCGCCCTCTCCGACGGCGCAACCACCGCGCTGCTGATCGACGTCGACGTCATCGGCTTCAACGAAGAGTGGGCGCAACGCGTGACCACGGCCGTCGCCGAACTCACCGGCCTACCCGCCGCCGCCATCCGCGTGGCCGCCTCGCACACCCACTCCGGACCCAAAACGCTTCGCCTCGAAGTCGTCTCCGAAGGCCTCGACATGGGCCTCGAATACCTTGAAACCCTGCCCCGCCGCATCGCCGGCGCCGGCTGGCAGGCGCTGCGCAATCTGCGCCCCGTGCGCGTGGCGGCCGGCGAAGGCGCCTGCGCCATCAACGTCAACCGGCGGCTTACCCTCGACAACGGCCGCGTCGTAGTCGGCCGCAACTGGCAGGCCCCCGTCGACCGCACCGTGCGCGTCATCCGCTTCGACGACCTTGACGAGCAGCCGGTGGCCGTCATCGTCCACTACGCCTGCCACCCCACCATCATGGCCTGGGAGAACGAATGGTTCACCCCCGACTTCCCCGGCGTTGTCCGCGACGTCGTCGAACGCGACCTCGGCGGCCACTGCCTGTTCCTGCAAGGCGCCGCCGGATCCGTCGGGCCCATCCTGGGCTTCACCGGCGACCGCGCCGTATACCGCCGCCTCGGCCGCATCCTGGGCCTCGAAGCCGCCAAGGTCGCGCTGTCGATCGACACCCGCCGCCGCACCGAGCGCTTCGTCGGCGTCATGGAATCCGGAGCGCCCATCGCCCTCTACGACGAGGTGCCGGCCCCGGACGCTCCCGTCCCCTTCGCCATGCGCTCCCGCACCCTGCGCCTGCCCGCCAACGAGTTCCCGCCCCACGCCGAACTCGTCCAAGCGGTGGCCCAACTCCGCGCCGCGCTCGACGCCGCCCGCGCCGCCGGCCAAGGCGTCCGCGAAGCCACCGCCGCTCTCACCCGCGCCACGATGAAAGAAGAGCGCGCCCGCATGGTCCGCGGCCAGGCCTTCGTCGAACGGCAATTGCAAGTCCTCCGCCTCGGCGACATCGTCCTCGTCTCCATGCAGGACGAGCCGTTCGGCGAGATCGGCGACCGCATCGTGGCCGGCAGCCCGTTCCGCCACACGCTCGTCTCCGGCTACTCCAACGGCACCTTCGGCTACATGCCCACCCGCGCCGCCTTCGCTGAAGGCGGCTACGAGGTCGACACGGCGCTCTACGGCCCGGCCACCGAAGACCTCGTCGTCGCAGCGGCCCTGGCCCTGTTAGGAGAGCTCGACCCGCCCGGCGTAGCGCCGCGCCAACACGCTGCAAACGAATAGCTGAATCTGGTGGTACACGATGATCGGCAGCAGGATCGGCCCCAGACTCGCCGAGCCGGCAAAGATCAACTTCGCCATCGGCGCGCCCGACGCCAGCGTCTTCTTCGATCCGCACAACACGGCGACAATCTCATCGGGAACGGTAAAGCGCAGCAAACGCGCCAGCGTGGTCGTCAGCGCCAGCACAAAAGCCAGCAGCGCCGAAGTCGCGAGCACCGTCAGCGCCAGAACGCCCGGCCCGTAGGTGGTCCACAGCCCCGCGTTCACCGAATCCGAAAACGCGGCAAACACCAGCAGCAGGATGATGCACTTGTCCGAGATCGCCGTGTACTTCTTGTACCGGCCGAAAAACCTGCCGGCGAACGGGCGCAGCAGTTGCCCGAGCGCAAAGGGCAGCAGAAGCAGCGTGGCCACCTTCGTCACCGTCTGACCCAGCGGCGGCGCCTGCCCCGTGGTCTGCGCCACCAAGCTCACCAGGGCCGGCGTAACCACCACGCCCAATAAGCTCGAGAGCGTGGCGTTGAAGATCGCGGCCGGAACGTTGCCGCGTGCTATGGCCGTCATCGCCACCGACGACGAAATCGTCGACGGCAGCGCGCAGAGGTAGAAGAAACCCAGCAGCAGATCCGGCGGCAGCCACGGCCCGGCGACCGCCCGGAACGGCACAAACAATAGCGGAAACAGCACAAACGTCGAAAGCTGCACCAGCAGATGCAGCCGCCAGTTCACGAGGCCTGTGCGCAGACTTTCGACCGAGAGATTGACCCCGTAGAGAAAGAAGATGGTGAAGATGCCATAGTCGGAGAGCGTGTTGGCGTGGATCGCGGCCGCCCAGTGCGGAAAGAGGCTGGCCAGGCTGACCATGGCGAGGATGGCCCAGAGGAACCAGTCGGAGAGGATTTGCATATGATGAGGGGAAGTGCAATTTTTGGCGCTGCTGCGGCAGAACCCAAATTATCGCTCGCTCTGGGTGGGCCAGGTGGTGAGCGAGACGGGATACCATTTCAACTCCATTGCCGCGCTGTCGCTGTCGCTGCATCTGACAGGGTCGGGATCGACGGTGGGGGCTGTGATGATAGCGCGCACGCTGCCCGCAGTGTTGGTGGCGCCGATGGCCGGGGTCTATCTCGACCGCCTCGACCGGCGCCGCGTCATGCTGGCGAGCGAACTGTTCCGCGCGCTGATCGCGCTGGGCTTTCTCCTGCTGCTGCAGTGGCCCCTGACGGTGCTGCTTTACGGCTTAAGCGCGCTGCTGATGGTGGCGACGCCATTTTTCACCGCCGGCCGGTCCTCCATTCTCCCGGACCTCGCCACCGGCGAAGAGCTGCACACAGCCAATGCCATGACGCAAACGACCTCGTGGCTGACGCTCTCTTTCGGCACCATGCTCGGCGGAGCAGCCGTTGCCGCGTTCGGCTACGGCCCGGCATTCGTCTTTAACGCGAGTGCGTTTCTGTTCAGCGCCTGGTCGATTTCCCGGCTCGTTGGCTCGTTCCGCGTGGTGCGGGAGCCCGGGCAGCCCGACCACGGCGTCCGCGAGTTCCGGGAGGGTCTGCACCTGCTTTGGCGGACGCCGCTGCTGTTGGCGATCGCCCTGGCCGGGGTTGGCTGGGCCTCCGGCGGCGGAGCTGCGCAGATTCTGTTCACGCTGTTCGGTGAAGTGATTTTCCGGGCCGGGCCGGCGGGGGTGGGCGTCATTTGGGGCTTCGCCGGCGTGGGCCTCGTGCTGGGGGGCTTTGTTGGTCTCCGCGCCGGCCGGGAGCTCAGCTTCGAACAGTACAAGTGGGCCATTGCCGCGTGCTTCTTCGTCATCGGCGGGGCCTACATGGCATTCACCCAGATGGAGTCAATGGCGAGCGCCGTGTTCTTTATCACGCTGTCGCGCATTGCCATGGGCGCCAATAATGTGCTGAACCGAAGCATGCTGCTGCATCACGTGCCAGAGGCCTACCGCGGACGGGTTTTTGCCACGGTAGAGATGCTGATGAACGTCTCGATGATGGTGTCGATGACGGTGGCCGCGCTGGCCGTGGACCGGTATCCGATCCGGCTGGTAGGCCTGGTGGCCGGTGCGCTGACGGCGCTTACCGCCGTGCTGTGGACGTGGGCAAACCTGGCCGGGAAGCTGCGCGCCATGCGCTGAGCCGCGTCGCCGAAACACTCCCCCCGCCCCCCCCCGCTCTACCTATCGCCCCCGGCCGCAGCCACGCCCGTGCGCAAACTCGCCAAACTCTGGCAACTTCCCGCCGCCGCCCTTCTGCTCCTGTTCGCCGCCGCCATCCGCACCCTCCCCTTCGCCACCGTCTCCCGGCTCCCATGGCCCGCGCCTGCCCGGCGGCGAGACTCCCCGGCCGCACGCGATCGCATCCTCCGCGCCGTGCGCACCGCCGCCCCCTACCTCCCCGCCGCCAACTGCCTCCCCCAGGCCCTCGCCGCCCGCGCCCTCCGCCGCGCCCACGGTGCCCCGGCCAACCTCCGTCTCGGCGTCACCAAAACCGCAACCGGCCAACTCCAGGCCCACGCCCGGCTCGAGTGCCAGGGCCGCATCGTCCTCGGCGGCTTCTCCGCTCTCCGCCGCTACACCGCGCTCGCCGACCTCGAACCCTGATCCGCCCCGCCTACCTCGCGCCGCACCACCAACCGCGACACCGCAAACCCCTGCCCCGCAAAAAAGCGCAGCGACACCCCGTTGGCCTCCCAAATGCCCGCCGCCACCTCCTCCACCCCTTCCCCCGCCAACCGCTCCAACCCCGCCCGCAGCAGCCGACCGCCCCGCCCCCGCCACGGTTCCGCCACGAAGATCTCCTCCACCACCCCGCCCGCCCCCATCCGCATCGGCCCGTCCGCCGGCGGGCCTCCCCGCCGCCATCGCCGCAGCCGCGCCGCCCACCGCTTCCGCCAGCCCCTGCCCCTGCAGCTCCACCTGCCAGCGGTAGAACGCCGCCAGCACCGGAAGATCCTCCCGTCCCGCCGGCCGCACCAACTCCTCCGCCGCCAACCCACTACTCCTGCACCGTAATCAACCGCTCGGCCAGCAGCTCCGCAAGCAGGCCCTGCACCGGCTCGGCGATCTGCTCCCCGCCGACGGCGTAGCGGCCGGCCAGCATCTGGATCACGGCGCCCACCGTCGTCTCCTCCTGTAGAAAATCCCACACCTCGGCGCCCGTCACGTTCAGCCTAAAGTACCGCCGCGCGTCCAGGTCGAGCAGCACGGCCTCCTGGTTCGCCAGCCGGGTGTGGAGAATGGAGGGCCGTCGTGCGACCCGGGTTTTCGGGGTCAGTGTCTCTGCGGTCAGCATAAGGTGGTGCTCCTTGCGTCGGCCTGTTGGGCCTGAATCGTGATCAATCGCTCGGCCGGCCACCCGCCTTCCCATGCGCCACCGCGCAGTACCAGCAGGGAAAATCGTCGAGGTCGCTGAACCCGGCGGCCTGATGGCGAATCTTCGCCGCGCGAAAGGCCTCGTTGGCCGCGCGGAGCCGCTCAAACGCCGCGGCGAAACTCTCCTCGCCCAACCGGCCCGCCCGGTCGCCGGCGCCGCTCTCCTCCGGATGGCCCGACAGATGGCAGCACTTGGTCAGGCTGCCCCGGCAATCGACGTTCATCTCCCGCATCGCCAGCGGATCACACGGAAACAACTCGTCCGCCGCAAAACCCGGCGCCATCCCGATCGCCAGCGCAAACCGGCCCGCGAGCGCGCGGATGTTCGCCGCCGCCTCCCGCAACTGCTCCGGACTCAGGTCCAGCCCGTGCTGCCGGCTCTCCGGCGTAATCATCAGCGGCCCGAACCGCATCCCCGGCCGCCCAGGTCCTGGACCAAGCCCGCCGCCTCGCCCAACTCTCCGCGATTCCGCGCGTTCACTGTCATGTTCACCGTAAACGGAATCCCCGTCGCCACGCCGATGCTGAACGCCTTCATCAGCCGGTCAAATGAACCCGGGCCGCGCAAGGCGTCGTGCGTCTCGCGCCGCGCCCCGTCCAGGCTGAGCGTAATGTGGCTCAGCCGGTCGGCGTAAGCGAGAATCTTCCCGTTGATCGCCGGAAACGTCCACCCGTTCGTCACCATGCCAAAGCGACAGCCCGCCGCGTACGTCATGCGGAGAATCTCCCCCAGTTGCGGGTGCAGCGTCGGCTCCCCACCCGTAAAACTGAACTTGCCAAACCCGGCCCCGGCCGCCTCGCGCACCAGCACCGCGAAAATCGCCGGCGGCAGCATCTCTCCGCCCCCGTGCCGCCCCGCCAGCCAATGCCCGCAGCTCAGACTACAGCGATTCGTCAGTTCAATGACCACAGTTCCCATCTGGTTCCTCCCCGGCGTGCTCTTCCCAAGCGCCCCGCAACAGCTCCACTGCCACGCCCGGCTCGGCGGCGGCGTCGGCTCCCGGTTCCAACTGATACGCCGCCGTCTGGTCCACCAACCGGCCGAGCGTAGCCAGTTGCTGCTCCGTCGCCGGCAGCCCGGCCAGCAGCCCGGGGCTCTGCCGCAACACCCCCAGCAAAGCCTGCGCGGGTGCCACCCGCCGCAGCGCCGAGCGCCGCCCCGTCCCGATGCGGGGCAAGCAGAGCACGCGCGGCGCGCACCGGCGCTCCATCTGCCCGCCGAACATCCCGTCAAAATCCAGCAGATGCTTGCTCCCGGCCAGCCATGGCGATCCTGTGCAATCCAAGCCCAACTGCGGGAAGCGCGCCGCCAGACTTCCATTGGCCGAAAATCCCCGGCGCAGCGCAAACGCCGCCACCTCCCCATGGCGCTCTCCCAACAGCACCGCATCGTCGGACTGGCACTCCCACCCGGACGCGAGGCAAGCCACAGTCAGCGTGGTTTTGCCCCTCCCCGAGGGCCCTACCAGCAGCACCCCGCGGCCCCGCCGCGAAACGCTGCAGGCGTGCCTGCCGAACCACCGTTGGTCGTGCAGGAGGATCAGCAAACCCAGCAGGAAAAACTCCCGTTGCGCGGCCAAACGCTGCGCCTAGAACTCCGGCGCCAAGCCCAACCGGGCCCGGCCGCGGCCCGGCTCAATCCGCAGCCACCCCCCGTCCGTTTGCAGCGTGTAGGTATCCCCGGCCCGGCGAATGCGGAGGTCCGCCGGCTTAAGGACCACCGCTCCGGCCCCGTCCCGCACCTCCACCGCCGCCAGACTCACTACCTCCGTCGCGACCGTTCCGCCCGCCGAACCATCGGCCAGCGGAATCCGGACGCTGGACGCGAGGAACCCGCGCAGGACGCCTAACTCCTGGCCAGCGTCCCCGTACTACAAGCCGCGGGGTCCCCTCCCCGGCCGGCTGAACCGGATGCATTGTAAGTCACCTCCTTACGTCGCGAGCTTAGGGCGAGAAGCTGCCGAAAAAACCCGCGGTTACATCGGCCAGATTGCCGTGCCGCGTAAGTTGCGGGCGAATGTAGCTAATCCGCGGCGCCACAAACGCGGCCCGGGGTTCCCGCGGCTCGCTCCCGGTGGTTGATGCCTCACCGGACGCTCGTTTTTCAGAGATTGTTTCCAACGGTTATCACCTCCTTTTTACAGCGGACCCCATACTAATGGGGTCCGCTTTGTCTGTAAAGAACTAATTTACAGAACTCTCTCCGCTCCCGGTTCGAATACATCCAGCAGTCAAAACGGAAACCGCTCGCGACTTACAAAACACGCTGGACAGGCGATGGATCTTGTGTTACTTTCGGCTGTGCCAAGCTGGTCTCTGCCCTCGATTGGCCGCTGCGATCCTACCCTGCGGCTGCTCCTCGCCTGCGCCCCTGGCCGAACTATGCAAAGCCCCCATCGACTGGCCGCGACTCCCGCGCCCTCGCCGGGCAGCCCGCCGTACCCGAACCGGTCCACCGCCAACTGGCCGCCGGCGCCATCTCCGGCTCGGCCCGCATCCTCCTGCTCGCCGCCCATCTCCACGAACTGCTCGCCGTCCTCGCCCACGCCGGCGTTCCCGTCTTCGTTCCTATATGGACTCGCCATCGGCGCCATGCCCTACGGCGATATCCTGCTCCGCCACGCTGGCGACCTCGATCTCGTCATCCACCCGGTCGACCTGCCCCGCGTCCGCCTGCTGCTTGAAAACCTCGGCTACGCCGCCAAGGCCGCCGCGCCCCGCCCCGGCGGCTATCACCTCGGTTTCCGCTGCGCATCCTCCGGCGTAACCGTCGAACTGCACTGGGCGTTTACCAGCCCGCGCTGGCCTTTCCCGCTCAGCGAGGCCAGCCTGTGGTCCTCGCTCACGACGGTCCCGGTCGCGGGCCGTCCCGCCCCGTGCCTGGTTCCGGCAATGGCCGTTCTCGCCCTCTGTGCGCACGGGACGAAGGAGGCCTGGGACCGGCTGGGGCTGCTCGCCGCCCTCGCCCTCCCCCCGGAGTTCACCCGCCGGATCGCGCAGTTTCCGCGGCTCCCCAAGCTCTGCCGTCAGGTGATGCGCAGCTACGAGACCGGGCAACCCATCTCCGGCTTGAGCTTCCACTGATTCCTCTGGCGCGTCATGGAAGCAGCCCGTGACCGCCGGGTCTACTGGGCCGTCACCGGGCCGGCGCTCGCCCGCAAGCTGATCGACTGGATGCGGCTGAATGCCGCCGATCGGCCTTCTGCCGGCGCCTTCCGATGGCTCCTCTACGTGCGGCGGCCGGTGCGCATCGTCCGCACCTGCGGCGCCCTCCGCCTCGCCCTCCTCCGCCTCGGTTAACGGCTTGCCGCCGACTGACAATGTTCCCGGACAGCCTCCCGGAGCTGCTCGAGCAGCACGGGCTTCGTCATGTGGCCGCGCATGCCTGCCGCCAGACACTTCACACGGTCCGATTCCATGGCATGCGCCGTCAGAGCGACGATGGGCGGAGCGGCGGGCCCAAGCTTTTCAAGGATCTGTCGCGTGGCGCTATACCCGTCCAGCACTGGCATCTGACAATCCATCAACACCAGGTCGAAACACTCCCGCTCGCACGCCTCCACCGCCTCCTGCCCGTTCTGCGCCACGGCCGCCTCAATGCCGAGCTTCTTCAGCAGTCCCAGCACCACCTTCTGATTCGTGCGGTTATCTTCGGCCACCAGCACCCGGATCCCTACCGCCGGCCTCTCCTCGGGAAGATCCGCCTCCTCGGCGGGAGCCGCCACCGGAAGGAGCGGCAGCGTCACCGTAAACGTCGATCCTTGGCCGGGCGTGCTCGTGCAGTCGATCGTCCCGCCCATTGCCTCTGCCAAGCGCCGGCAGATCGCCAGCCCCAGTCCCGTGCCCCCGTACAGCCGCGTGGTCGATGAATCTACCTGCACGAAGTTCTCAAACAGCTGCGGCACCTTATCCGCCGGAATGCCGATACCGCTATCCGCCACCGCCAGCATCACCGCCGTCTCCTGCCAATCTACCCGCAACTCCACCCACCCGGCCGGCGTAAACTTGATCGCATTGCTCAGCAGGTTCAGCAGAATCTGCCGAATCCGCGCCGGATCGCCCTCGATCCAGTGCACCACGTTCCCGCGCGAACTTAGCGTCAGGGCCAGACGCTTCTTGTCCGCCATGGGCTTGACCACCTGAAACAGATCGGCCATCAGTCGCGGCAGGTTCGTCGGAATCTTTTCTATCTGCAGCCGCCCGGAATCGATCTTGGACAGGTCGAGAATGTCATTGACGACCTCCAGCAAGGATTCGCCCGATGTCCGCAGCGTCGTCAACATCTCCTGCTGCGCCTCATCCAATCGGGTCCCCGCCAGCAACTCCGCCAAACCGAGCACCCCGTTCATGGGCGTACGCAGCTCATGGCTCATCGTTGCGAGAAAATCCGATTTCACCGCCGCCGCCGACTCGGCCGCCGCTTTGGCCGCCTCCAACTCCCGTGTCCGCTCCGCTACATGCGCCTCCAACTCCGCGGTCCGAAGCGCCGTCTGCCGGGTCCGGTGCCGCATCCGCAGCGCCGTCAGACTGATGACGAATAACCCGGACAAAGCGCCAAACCAACTCGTCTGGTAAATGCGCGGAGGAATGCTCCAACTCAGCGAGGTCTCCCGCAGCCCGGCCCCGCCGGCCCACGAGCTCCGCAAACGAAACCGGTAATCCCCCGGAGCCAGATTGCTGTACTGAATCGATCGGCGCGTCCCCGCCGGCTGCCAGCCCGGGTCGATTCCTTCGAGCCAGTACTCCACGCTGACCGGGCGCGGGCTCGAAACCGAAAACGCGTCAAAAGCGATCTCAATCTGGCTGACCCCGGTCGGCAACTTCGCCAGACCGGCCAGGGGAACCGCCTGCCCCGCCGCTGTAAGCGATGCAATCAACGGCGTCGGCCCGAACGTGGGCGCCGCAATCTGCCTCGGGTCAATTGCCACCGCCCCTTCGAGAGAGGCAAACAAAATCCGCCCCTCCGCCAGCGCCGCCCCGCTCTGGCCTTGCGACATCCCAAAGTTCAGAGTTCTCAGTCCATCGGCATGCGTCAGCCGCAGTTCGGCATCGCGCTCCCCCGCCAGCCACCGCGCCGGCTCAAGCCGGATAATTCCGCGCCGCGTACCCGCCCACAGCCTCCCCTCGCCATCCCCAATCAACGAGAAAATCCGGTCCTCCGGCAGCCCCCGGCGGCTCCACTCCCCCCGACCCGGATGCCACGCCAACAGTCCCCGGTCGGTACCCACCCACAACGCCCCGGTCGGACCGTCCCAGTACAGGGTCAAAATCCGCTCCTCCGCCTGCCGGCCCGGCAGCGCCAGCGCCCGCGCCTCTTGCCCCGTCAACGCCCACAGCCGCTCCCGGTCCGAGCCCCACAGCGCCCCGCCCGGACCCACGGCCACCACCGCCAAGCCCCCGGTCGCACTCAACTTTCGACCTCCGTCCGAATCCTGCAGAGAACTCTGCTCATACAGACCGGAGCGGCGCGCCACCAGTACTCGCCGCCGCGCTCCGTCCACCCACCAGCCCGTCCGCCCACCCAACACCCCCGCCGCCCGGTCAGGAATCGCCACCAGCCGGCCGCCCGCCAGCGAAAAAACACTCTCTCCATCACCCGCCAGCAGCGCTCCCGTCGCCGGGTCCTCTCCCATCTGCGTCACCGCTCCCCCTGTCAGCATCGGATGCATCGGCCCACCCTGTCCCCAGCGGGTCAGCCCACGGTTGCGCGCATACATCCATACACTCCCCCGCGCGTCCCGGTACAACGCGCTCACCGCATCCGCTGTCTCGTCGCCTTGCTCAAGCTGTGACGAAACCGGCGAATCCCGCAACCGGAACACATCCCCCGTCAGCGTGCCGATCCACAGCGCTCCTTCCCGGTCTTCGAACAGGGCCGTTACGATCGCATTTTCAAAGGTCGCGGGTAGCCGCACCAGCTCGATCCGGTCCCCGCACAGCCTACCCACGCTCCCCCGACCCCCAACCCAAACCACGCCATGCCGATCCTCGACGACCGCATCCGCGCCGCTCTCGCCCCGCAGCCCCCCCGGCAGCGCCCACTCCTGGCTCATCCCCCCGCGCCAGGACCACAGCCGGTCCGCCGTCCGAACCCAGACCGTCCCTTGGCCGCCCACATGCAACCGCCGCGGCTGCCCCGCCGGAATGCGGACCATCCGCCGCGCCCCTCCACCCGCCTCCCACCGCTCCAGTTCTCCCGCCCCACCGGCCATCCACAGTGTCCCGTCGGCCGCAAACGCCGCCGCTACCCCTCCGGTAAAAATCCACCGACGCCCCACGGCCCCGTTCTCCACCTCGGCGATTCCCTCCGCCCCGCTCACCCGCATCCGCCCCGGCAGCGCCACCAAAGCCGCCCGCCCTGCCGGCGCCGGTCGCCCGCCAGAGGCCGCCATCACACCCTCCACAGACAATCCCCCAACCGGAACGACCCGGACCAACATCCCCCTCGCCGTCAGCGCCCACACCGCCCCCGCCCCGTCCACCGCCAACGCCGCCACGCCCCGGTCCTCCGCCCGCGCCGTCGGCCATGCCGCCGCCACCCCCACCGTGCCGTTAAACCGGATCAGCCCATCCGCATGCCCAATCCACAGATACCCATCCGGCGACTGCGCAAAACCCGTGATCATCTCCTCCGGAATCCCCTGCACCCAGTTCCAGTGATCCACCACGTACTGCCGCGCCGGCGCCCGCGGGTCCAGTCCGAAGGCCAAACTCGCCCACAACATCAAAACGTAAAGCGGAGCCACTCCGGATCGCTTTTCGGCTACATGGCCATGAATTCCCATCCACACCCATTGCGTATCGGCGGCGTCAGCGAAAGCAAGAGGGCGGAAGCCAAGCTTCCCCCCTGACTACGATAAAATCAAGCGGCCATGATCCGCAGCGCCTTACTCTCCCTCGCCCTCGCCTACGCCCTCGCCGCTCAACAGCCTCCTCCCGCCTACAAAAAATACTGCGCCGCCTGCCACGCCGACTCCGCCACCGGCACCGACCGCGGCCCCAATCTCATCGACACCCGCTCCCTCCGCTCCCGCTCCCTCTCCCAAATCCGCGACCTCATCCGCAACGGCACCAAAGGCGGCATGCCCGCCTTCCCCCTCCCCGCCCCCGAACTCGACTCCCTCGCCGCCGCCGTCCACTCCTGGAACGCCTCCGCCTTCGACGCCCACCCCCCCGGCGACCCCGCCGCCGGCCGCCAACTCTTCGCCCAACAGTGCCAAAACTGCCACACCGTCGCCGGCCAGGGCGGCGCCAACGGCCCCGACCTCTCCGCCGCCGGCCGCGAACTCACCATCAAAGAACTCGACGAAACCCTCACCAACCCCTCCTCCCGCAAAGGCCAGCGCAACGGCGCCACCTGCCCCAGTTGGGCCTTCTGCCCCGACGACCCCTGGGCCGTCGTCACCGCCCGCCTCCGCAACGGCCGCTCCCTCCGCGGCTTCGCCCGCAGCCGCGGCCAGCACGACCTCCAACTCCAAACCCTCGACGGCAAAATCGTCTCCCTCACCGCCGCCGACTACTCGAAACTCGACTTCGAAAAAACCTCCCTCATGCCCGCCTTCTCCGGCGACCCCGGCCAGCGCCAGAACCTCATCGCCTACCTCAGCACCCTCGGCGGCATCGCCCTCGGCCCCGTCTCCGGCCCCGTCCCCCCCGCCACGCCAGCCGAAATCCAGCGCGTCCAGCAGCCCGCCCCCGGCCAATGGCCCGGCTACCACGGCCTCCCCAGCGGCAACCGTCACAGCTCCCTCACCGAAATCCACCCCGGCAACGCCGCCCAGCTCCAATCCGCCTGGACCTACTCCCTCCCCCACCTCGGCCTCCAAACCACCCCCCTCGTCGCCGACGGCATCATGTACGTCACCGCCCCCAACCAGGTCTGCGCCCTCGACGCCCGCACCGGCCGCGAAATCTGGTGCTACCTCCGCTCCCGCGCCCAAGCCACCACCATCTCCGGCGACGCCGCCAAGGGCGCCCAACGCGGCGTCGCCCTCCTCGGCGACCGCGTCTTCTTCCTCACCGACGATGCCCACATGATCGCCCTCCACCGCCTCACCGGCGCTCTCCTCTGGCAGGTCTACATGCCCACCCCCGGCTCCCCCGGCGCCTACGGAGCCACCGCCGCTCCCCTCGTCGTTGGCGACCTCGTCATCGGCGGCGTCGGCGGCGGCGACGCCCCCCTGCTCGGCTTCATCGCCGCCTACCGCGCCACCACCGGCCAAGAGGTCTGGCGCTTCCGCACCATCCCCCCCCGCGGCGAAAAGGGCTCGGAAACCTGGGGCGGCAAAGCCATCAACTACGGCGGCGGCGCCACCTGGTTCACCGGCTCCTACGACCCCGAAACCGCCACCCTCTACTGGCCCACCGGTAACCCCTACCCCGACACCGACGGCACCGACCGCACCGGCGACAATCTCTACACCGACTCCGTCGTCGCCCTCGACGCCAAAACCGGCAAACTCAAATGGCACTTCCAGTTCACCCCCCACGACCTCTGGGACTGGGACGCCACCGAACCCCTCCTCCTCGTCGATACCAAATTCCAGGGCCGCGACCGCAAACTCCTCCTCCAGGCCAACCGCAACGGCTTCTTCTACGTCCTCGACCGCCTCACCGGCGAGTTCCTCCTCGGCAAACCCTTCGTCGAACGCCTCACCTGGGCCTCCGGCCTCGACCCCAAAGGCCGCCCCCTCCTCACCGCCAACAGCAAACCCACCCCCGGCGGCACCAAAACCTGCCCCGCCGTCCGCGGCGCCACCAACTGGTACTCCACCGCTTTCAACCCCGACACCCGCCTCTTCTACGTCATGGCCGTCGAAGACTGCAACCTCTACCGCCAGGCCGGCAGCTGGTTCGTCCCCTACAACGACCCCGCCAATCCCCCCGTCAAACTCCTCCGCGCCCTCGATATCGAAACCGGCAAAATCGTCTGGGAGGTCCCCCAAACCGGCGCCCCCGAAAGCAACTACTCCGGCGTCCTGTCCACCGCCGGCGGCCTGCTCTTCTACGGCGAATCCGGCGGCACCTTCGCCGCCGCCGACGCCAAAACCGGCAAAACCCTCTGGCACTTCAACACCGGCCAGGCCTGGAAGGCTTCCCCCATGACCTACACCGTCAACGGCAAACAGTACGTCGCCATCGCCGGCGGCGGCAACATCTTCGCCTTCACCCTCCGGCCCTGAACCCGGCCGCCCTGTTTCCCCAGGGCGGCCGGATCACAAGCCCATCCGCCAACTACACCGCCCGCGTCAGCACCCGGTTCAGCCGCTGCACAAACGCGCCCGGATCCTCAAGCGCAATACCCTCAACGAGCAGCGCCTGATCCAGCAGCAGAAACGCCGCGTCATCCACCAGCGCATCGTCCGCCCCCGCCAGCAGCTTCTTCACAATCTCGTGGTCCGGGTTGATCTCGAGAATCGGCTTGCCCTCGGGCATCTCCTTCTGCCCCATCGCCCGCAGCATCTGCCGCATCTGCAGCGAAGGCTCCTCCTCATCGGAAACAATGCACGACGGACTATCGGCCAACCGCGCCGACTGCCGCACGTCTTTCACCTTCTCCCCGAGAACCGTCTTCAGCTTCTCCAGCAGCGGCGTCAACGCCTCGCGCTTCTCCTCGGCCGTCTCGTCCTTCAGATCATCGCCCGACGAAGCCTTGTTCACCGACTTCAACTCAACGTCCTGATACTTCTCAATCCGCGAGAAGATAAACTCGTCGATCTCATCCGCCAGGATGACCACTTCGATGTCTTTCTTCTTGTAGATCTCCAGCAGCGGCGAATTCCGCAACTGCGTCGCGTTCTGCCCCGTGATGAAGTAAATGCCCTTCTGCCCTTCCTGCATCCGGCCCTTCACCTCGGCCAGGCTCGTCCACGTATCGCTCTTGGTCGTCTTCACCCGGATCAGATCGAGCAGCGTCTCTTCGTTGGCGTGATCGCTGTACAACCCTTCCTTGAGCGGACGGTTGAACTCTTCAATGAACTTCGTGTACTGCTCGGGATTATCCGCCGCCAGCGACTTCAGCTCCGACAGAATCTTCTTCACGCTCGCCGTCCGGATCGCCGTCAACACCCGGTTCTGCTGCAGAATCTCGCGGCTCACGTTCAGCGGCAGATCTTCGCTGTCGATAATGCCCCGCACAAAGCGCAGATAGGTCGGCAGCAGCTCTTTCGAGTCGTCCATGATGAAGACGCGCCGGACATACAGCTTCACCCCCGGCCGGTAGTCCGCCTGATAGAGGTCAAACGGCGCCTTCGACGGAATGTAGAACAGCGTCGTATACTCCATCGTTCCTTCGGCCTTGGTGTGGAACCAGCACAGCGGATCCTCCCAATCGCCCGAAACCGACTTGTACAGCTCTTTGTAGTCTTCGTCTTTCAGCTCGTTCTTCGGCCGCTTCCACAGCGCGCTCGCCGCGTTTACCTGCTTGGTCGTCCGCTTCTTGACCGACTTCTTCTCCGCCTCGTCCCATTCATTCTCATCGGCCGTCAGGAAGATCGGAAAAGCGATATGGTTCGAATACTTCTTGACGATCTCGCGCAGCTTCCAGCTGTTGGCGTACTCCTTGCCCTCGGCGTGGAAGTGCAGAATCACGGTCGTGCCGCTCTTTTCCCGCTCGGCCGGTTCGAGCTCATAGCCCGACTTGCCATCGCTCGTCCAGCGCCACGCCTTCTCCTCGCCGGCCTTCCGCGAGATTACTTCCACCTTGTCCGCCACAATGAAGGCGCTGTAAAAGCCCACGCCAAACTGGCCAATCAGATTCGAATCTTTCTTGGCGTCACCCGAAAGGTTCGCCAGAAAGTTCTTCGTTCCCGACCGCGCAATCGTACCCAGATGCGAGACCAGATCTTCATCGTTCATCCCGATACCCGTATCGGCAATCCGCAGCGTCGCCGCCGCCTCGTCCAGTTCGAGGTCGATCCGCGGATCAAACGGCATCGACTTGTAGGGCTCCTCGGTCAGTGACAGATACTTCAGTTTGTCCAAAGCATCCGAGGCGTTCGACACTAATTCTCTGAGAAAAATCTCCTGATGCGAGTACAAAGAATGTATGATCAGCTGCAAAAGCTGGCTGACTTCAGTTTGAAATTCACGTTGTGCCATGGTTGTTTAATCCAGTGAGAGAGTGTGTGCCTGCGCTGTGGGCTGCCTGTACGGATCCAGCATGCAGGTAACCACCCGGGACCGGCCCCCGGAGATGGACTTTCAGCGCTACTTTCTATCCTAACCAATCCCGCGCCTCCCAGCTCGGGCAAAATATTCAGGCATAACGCAGGCATGGTCCCCGTCCCCCCGCCCTCGCCTCCCTCACCCGGCCCGCCGAAAGCCTGTTCACTTACTATTTCTTGCGCGCCCTCGCCACTCTCCCCGCCCTCCCCATCACCCTCGCCGTCCTCTATTTCCGCTACGACACCATCCGCTACGAGTTCAGCCCGGAAGGAATCCGCATGAGTTGGGGCGTCCTGTTCCGCCACGAAATCGTCCTCAACTACGCCCGCATCCAGGACATCCACCTGCGCTCAAACGCCATCGAACGCTGGCTCGGCCTCGCCCGCATCGAAATCCAAACCGGCAGCGGCTCAAGCAGCGCCGAAATGGTCCTCGAAGGCATCCCCAACCCCGCCGCCATGCGCGACTTCCTCTACGACCGCATGCGCGGCGCCGCCGCCCCCGCCCCCGACCCCAACGCCGGCCTCGCCGCCATCCTCCAGGAAATCGCCGCCGAAATGCGCGCTCTCCGCCTCGCCCTCACCCCGGAAGTCCCCCCGCTCCATCCCCATGGTTGACGCCATCGAACAACTCCTCCTCGGCTGGCTCCGCGTCCCCCCGGCGCCGGCCCCGCCCGAAGGCGCCCCCGGCTCCCTGCTCCTGTTTCGCGCCGGCCGCAACTACCGGCGCTGGCGCCTGCTCTGCTGGGCCGGC
>JAINDL010000183.1 GCA_019931245.1 Bryobacteraceae bacterium CoA2 C42 | reverse complement strand
GGGGGGTGGGGGGGTGGGGAGGTGGGGGGGGGGGGGCGGCGACGACGAAACCGTCGGGGATGGCCGTTTCGACGGCGCCGAGGGTGAGCGTTACCGGGAAGGAGCGGCGGCGCGGCGGCAGGCACAACTTGTCGTTACAGGCGCTGGCGCGGATGACGAGTTCGAGGTCCTTGGTCTGCTCGCCGAGGACGCCGTCGAGATAGAAGATCGCCGAGCCTTCGTAGCTTTCGGTGGTGGCGGCGGCGACCGGGTCGAACTTGGCTTCGACCTTCTGCTGGAGGGTTAGCGCAAGGGAGAAGGGCGGGGTGAATTTGGTGGCGGTGGCGGTGACGGGGGAGGTGACGGAGTAAAGATGCCAGCCGGGCTCGATGACGGCTTTGGCCTGGAGGCGGACGGAAGCGCCCGGCGCGGCCTGGGCGGCGGTGGCGGTAACCGTCCACTGAACGGGATTCGGAGTTTGGCCCCAGAGCGAGGCGGCGACCAGAGAGAGCCAGAGAGCGCGCATGTTGGTTTTTCGTCATTGTCTCATCTCCGGAGCCTGGTTACGATATGATCCAAGCCATGGCTTTGAATATGCTTGGCGCTTACGGCGAATGGGCCGCCGCGAGCGTTCCCGACCCGCCCCGACTTTCTTTTCGGCAGCCCGTGTTTCAGGACGTGCACGCGTGGCGGCCGGCGGCGCGGGCGCGCCTGCACGAGGCGCTGGTCTCCCCTGCCCCGCCCTTGGCGCCGCGGCCGGTGGTGGAGCACCGGCTCGAGTTTGACGGGCTGCACATTGAGCACCTGAAATGGCAGCTGCCATATGGGCCGCCGACCGAGGCGCTGGTGCTGAAGCCGGCCAAGGCGACGGGTAAGTTGCCGGGAATTGTGGGGCTGCACGACCACGGCGGCAATAAGTATTTTGGCGTGCGAAAGATCACGCGGATTTCGAAAGACCCGCATCCGCTGATGATCCGGCATCAGGAGCGCTACTACGGGGGCGTGGCGTGGGCGAACGAGCTGGCGCGGCGGGGTTATGTGGTGGTGATCCATGATACGTTCACGTTTGGCTCGCGGCGGGTGCGGTGGGGCGATGTGCCGGGTAACATCCGGAATAACATGGCGGAGAGTAACCCGGAGTCGGAAGAGGAGATTACGAAATACAACACCTGGGCGGGCGGGCATGAGCACTTAGTGGCGAAGAGCCTGTTTTCGGCCGGGCTGACCTGGCCCGGGGTGTTCGTGCACGACGACCAGCGGGCGCTGGACTATCTGGCGTCGCGGCCGGACGTGGACGCGACGCGGCTGGGGTGTGCCGGGCTGTCGGGCGGGGGGCTGCGGACGGTGATGCTGGCGGGGGCCGATGAGCGGATCCGCTGCGCCTGCTGCGCCGGGATGATGACGACGTGGCGCGACTACCTGCTGAATAAGTGCTACACGCATACGTGGATGTGCTACGTTCCGGGTCTACCGAAGGACCTCGATTACCCGGAGATCCTGGGGCTGGCGGCGCCGAACCCGGTGCTGGTGCTGAATAACAGCGACGATGCGCTGTTTACGCTGCCGGAGATGCAGCGGGCCGACCGGATTTTGGCGGAGGTGTACCAGAAAGCCGGCGCGGCGGACCGGTACAAGGCGAACTTCTATCCGGGACCGCACAAGTTTGATCTTGCCATGCAGAAGGACGCCTTCGCGTGGTTTGACCGCTGGCTGAAGAGCTAACCGCGGCGTTCGACCTTGACGGTAGCGAGTTTGAAGCCGGCTTGTCCGTAGGGGCTGTCGGTGGAGCCGATTTCGAGGCGGCCGCAGACCCAGACGCTGTAGAGGAGTTCGACCTTGGCGGGGCGGCCGGTGACCATGGAGGCGTAGACGATCTGGTTGGCGGGCGGGGCCGGGGTGTGGACGCAGGCGCCGGCGGTGGGGACGACGAGGAAGTCGATGGCTTCCTCGAAGCCGTCGTCGAAGGGGACCATGTAGCCGGCGATTTTGACGTCGGTGCCGGCGGCGAGTTCGAGGAGGGGACTGGCCTGGCCGGTGCGGGTATCGAGACCGCGGAGCATGGCCCAGGTGATTTCGGCGAAGCCTTTATCGCCGGCGGCGGCTGGGTTGTCCGGGGGCGGGGAGGGGTTGCCGGCGCGGGGGAGATGGATCTTCCGGGGAGCGGGGGGTTCGTCGGCGGCCGGAACGGGGGTCAGTTTGGTTCCGCAGCCGGCCAGAGCGGCAACCGTGGTCAGGAGGAGAGATCGACGCTGCATGGGCTTCCCCCCTATCGTATCGCCAGACGGCGGCGGGCACGAAAACCAACGGCCCCGCTATCACCCGGGGCCGCTGGACAAAACCGGCGGGATTGCCGCCGGGATGTTTTGGGAGAATCAGGCTCGATGGCATCGCAATGCCGCGAATCCTGTGTTTGATTGGATGTTACGGCGGCGCGGGGCGAGAGTCAAGTAAAAAATCCCTGGTTTTTTCAGGGAAATTACTCCTTTTTTATCAACGACTTAGGAGTCACACGGAATAGATGAATTGCTGTTGATTTTCTGTGGAAAACCAGTGCAGGCGGAGCTGGAAAGCTGCCAAAGCGAAGAAAGCAGGACCGTTTATGGTCTTTTGCGGGCGTCGTCTTCGAGCGAAAGGGTGAGTACGGGCTCTTCGCGGGGGCGGATGTTGCCGAAGCCGCCGCCGGTGGCGACGCGAATGCCGGCGAAGAGCAGTCCGGCGACGGTCGCCAGGCCAATGAGGATCCCGGCGAGTTTGACGATGGCGAGGATCAGTTCGCCGACGTTCTGCTGCGGGGGAGGGGCGGCGTTGGCGTTGAGGGTGACGGTGGCTTCGTACTGCACCTGGGCGAGGATGCGCTGGGCGGCGTCGGGGTTGGGCGCCTGGGTGACAACGGCGATGAGGGGGCCGCTACGGGAGGCGGTGAGGCCGGGGAGGGCCTGGAAGGCGGCGATCTGCTTTTGGGCGATCTGGTGATTCGGGTAGGAGAAGACGACGAGATCGACGGCGCCGTCGCGGTCGGTGAAGCGGCCGGCGATGCCTTCGGTGTCGAACTGGAAGGCGACAACGGAGGGGGGGACGCGGGGGGCGAACTTTTCGAGGCTGACCGGGCCGGTGATGTAGCGCTCCGAGTTCAGGGCGCGGGCCTCGGCGGGCAGAAAGCGCGTGAGGGCCGGGAGGGCGGCGTTTTCAAAGCGGGGGAGGCTGAGGATCAGTTGATGGATCGTATCGTGTTCGGGCAGGTAGCCGTCGAAGCGGAGGACGTAGTTGCCGTAGGCGAGGAGGGTTTGGGCGCCGGTGCGGGCGGCGACTTTGGTGGCAGCGTCGGGGGCGGGTTGGGCGGCGGCCGGGCGGAGGATCTGCCAGACGGCGAGAGCGGTTGTCGAGTCGCGGAGTCGCCAGGCGGAGACGGTGAAGCTTTTTGCGGGGCCGGTGACGCCCTTTTCGTTGGGGCGCCCGCGTCCTTCGTAGGTAGCGGTTTCGCCTTCCTGGAAGCCGTATTCCCGCCAAAGCGCGGGGTCGGGGGCCGGGAGCGGGGTGGCCGATTTGCGAGCGTGGAGTTCGATCCCCTCCGGGAGGAGGGCGGCGGACAGGGGGCCGCCGAGGGCCAGCAGGGCCCAACCGGCAAGGGAGGCTACTCGTTGATTCCGTGGCATTTTTTGTACTTTTTGCCGCTCCCGCAGAAGCAGGGATCGTTGCGGCCCACCTTCTTAGACGCCACAACCGGGGTTTGGGGTGCCGAGGGAGCGGAACCGCCGAGGAACTGGAGGTCGGCCAGCTCCTTTTCCTTCTTCTTTTCGATCTTGCGGGTGAATTCGGCGATGGAGGCGCGGGCGGCTTTCTGGTCGACGGGGGCCGGTTCGGGGGGTCCGGCGGCGACCATCTCTTCGGACTCCAGTTCGCCGGGATGGCGGAGGGGGAGGGGCATGCCGGCATCGCTGTCGGCCACCTGCATGAAGTAGAGATAGCGCAGCGTTTCGTCTTCGATGCGGTCCATCATGTCCTGGAAGAGGGTGAAGGACTCCTTCTTATACTCGAGCAGCGGGTCTTTCTGGCCGTAGGCCCGCATGCCGATGCCCTCTTTGAGATGGTCCATGGACAACAGGTGGTCTTTCCACTGGTTGTCGATGACGTTGAGCATGATGATGCGTTCGGCTTCCCGGATGTACTCGGCGCCGATGAGGGCCTCTTTCTCTTCGTAGCGGGCCTTGCAGGCGTCAAAGAGACCATCTTCGATCTCTTGGCGGCTCATTTGCGGGAAGCCGCTGGAGTCGATATTGACGCCGAAGCGGGTCAGGATATCCGATTCGAGGCCAGCGAGGTCCCACTCGTCGACGCGGGCTTTTTCGGGGATCCGGTCGAGGACGAGGGTGTCGACGAGGCCGCGGGACATTTCAAGAATGCGTTCGCGCTGTTCGAGCCCTTCGAGGAGATTGCGGCGCATGCTGTAGACGGCGTTGCGCTGCTTGTTCATGATGTCGTCGTACTCGAGCACGTGCTTGCGGCTGGCGAAGTTCTGGGCTTCGACGGCCTTTTGCGCGGCGGCGATGCGACGGGTGATGAGCTTCGATTCGATCGGGACGTCCTCCTCCATGCCGAGGCGGAGCATGAGGTTCTGCATGCGTTCGCCGCCGAAGATGCGGAGCAGGTCGTCCTGGAGGGAGAGGAAGAATTTAGAGGCGCCGGGGTCGCCCTGGCGGCCGGCGCGGCCGCGGAGCTGGTTATCGATGCGGCGGGACTCGTGACGTTCGGTACCGACGACGATGAGGCCGCCGGCGGCGACTACCTTATCGTGCTCCTGGTCGCAGATGGCTTTGTGTTTGGCAAACAGATCGGACCATTGCGGCATGGGGACGCGGTAGTTGCGGGCGCCGCGCTGGAAGTAATAGAAGTCGCGATCGGAGACGAGGGAGCCGGTGCCTTCGGGCATCGATTCGAGGTAGCCCTTTTTGAGGCATTCTTCCTGGGCGAGGAAGTCAGGGTTGCCGCCGAGGAGGATGTCGGTGCCGCGGCCGGCCATGTTGGTGGAGACGGTGACGGCGCCGTAGCGGCCGGCCTGGGCGATGATGAAGGCTTCGCGTTCGTGGTTTTTGGCGTTCAGCACCTCGTGTTTGACGCCGAGGCGGGTGAGGATGGTGGACAGGCGTTCGGACTTGGAGACGGAGATGGTGCCGACGAGGACGGGTTGTCCATTGGCGTGGCAGGCTTTGATTTCCTGGGCGGCGTTGCGGAACTTTTCTTCTTCGGTGCGGTAGACGATGTCGTTGAACTCGATGCGGCGCATGGGCCGGTTGGGGGGCACGGGGGAGACGTCGAGCTTGTAGGTTTTGCCGAATTCGGCGGCTTCGGTGTCGGCCGTACCGGTCATGCCGGAGAGCTTCTTGTACATCCGGAAGTAGTTTTGGAAGGTGATGGAGGCCAGCGTCTGGGTTTCGCGCTGGATTTTGACGCCTTCTTTGGCTTCGATGGCCTGGTGGAGCCCATCGCTCCAGCGGCGGCCGGGCATGATGCGACCGGTGAACTCGTCGACGATGACCACTTCCATTTCTCCGTCGTCGCCGGGGCGGACGAGGTAGTCCTTATCGCGGTGGAAGAGGACGTGGGCTTTGAGGCCCTGCTGGACGTGGTGGTTGACTTCAATGTTGGACGGGTCGTAGAGGTTGCCGCAGTTGAGGAGGCGTTCGACTTTGAGGACGCCCTCTTCGGTGAGGGCGACGCCGCGGTGTTTTTCATCGACAGTGTAGTCGCCGGTGAAGTATTTTTCGCCGGGTTCTTTGCCTTCGATGACTTCGCCGCGGATGAGCCGGGGGATGATCTGGTTGATGCGATAGTACTTGTCGGTGGACTCCTCGGACGGGCCGGAGATGATGAGCGGGGTGCGGGCTTCGTCGATGAGGATGGAGTCGACTTCGTCGACGATGGCGTAGTAGTGAGGCCGCTGGACGCAATCGCCGAGGCGGAACTTCATGTTGTCGCGGAGGTAGTCGAAGCCGAACTCGTTGTTGGTGCCGTAGGTGATGTCGCAGGCGTAGGCGGCGCGGCGTTCGGCGTCGTCGAGGTCGTGGACGATACAGCCGACCGAGAGGCCGAGGAATTTGTAGACGCGGCCCATCCATTCCGAGTCGCGGCGGGCGAGATAGTCGTTGACGGTGACGACGTGGACGCCTTTGCCTTCGAGGGCGTTGAGGTAGCAGGCGAGGGTGGCGACGAGGGTTTTGCCTTCGCCGGTGCGCATTTCGGCGATTTTGCCCTGATGGAGGATGATGCCGCCGATCAGCTGCACGTCGTAGTGCCGCATGTTCAACACGCGGCGTCCGGCCTCGCGGACGGTGGCAAAGGCTTCGACGAGGACGTCGTCGACGGAGGCGCCCTGTTCGATCTTGAGCTTGAAATCCGCGGTTTTGGCCGAGAGTTCGGCGTCCGAGAGTTGTTCAAAGGAGGGAGCGAGTTCGTTGATGGCCGCGATGACGGGTTTGAGCCGTTTGAGCTCGCGCTCGGATTTGGTGCCGAAAATCTTCGCTAGCAAGGCGTTAATCATAGGGGAGACGGAGAGAGACAGGGCGCGCCCGGCAAAAGGGCCTATCTTTTAGTCTACCGCTCAAGAAAAGCAAATGCGGGCCGATATGCCTCAGCGAAGAGGAGAGGGACAGCATGCACTCGCTGACGGGTAGTTGGTTGAATCGGTTGTGTGATCCAGTCGAAACGACGCTTGGGGAGGCCGTGCGGCAGGCTTTGGAGGTGGCGCGGTGCCATCCGGAGCTGGTGGATGTGTTTCTGGCGCGGCTGCGGGTAGAGGCGGAGCCCTTTGTGGTGGACCGTCTGCTTGAGCTGCTGGGCGCGATAACGCCGGCTGAGCGGATTCAGGCGGTGTTGAAGCCGTTTGTTGAGTCGGAGGACCTGCGGGTGCGTTCGAAGGCGTCGAAGCTGTACGCGTATGCGACAGGGGATGCCCAGTGGGCGATGCAGTTTCTGGGCCATGACGATCCGCGGGTGACGGCGAACATCGTGGAGGCGCTGGGCGGGGCGAGATCGACGCCGGAGTTGAAGGATTTCTTCTGGGCGGCGGCGGGGAGTCCGAACGGACGGGTGGCGGGCAATGCGGTGATCGGGTTGTTTCAGATAGGGGAACCGGGAGCGGCGGATGTTCTGCGGCGGCTATGCCGGCACGAGGCTCCGAGTGTGAGGGCGTCGGCTGCGTGGGTAATCGGGACGGTGGGTTGGATTGAGGGCATGGACGTGGCGCTCGAGATGACGAGGGATCCGAATCCCAAGGTGCAGCGGGATGCTCTGCAGGCCGTCCGTCGGCTGCAGTCGCTGGCGGGTTCGTCTGGAACAAAAGTTCTAAACGCCGGCGGGGGATACCGATAAGGTTGGTGAGGAAGAGAGAGTATGTCACCGATATCCAGCGCCTCGCGTCCCTCGCTCGGAGCCAGCCAGTTTTCGGTCCGTAGCCGGGAGACGACGGCCGCGAAGCTAACCGTCACCACAGCGGAAGGGGACAAAGTGACGCTCTCCTTCAAGCAGGACACTCGAGCCAGTTTTTCGGCCGGCGCCGCCTACGGGCCATCGGGCCGCGCCGTGGGCGCGCGGGCGGAGGTGGGGCAGCGGACGGAGGTTGCGGTGAGCGTCGAGGGCGATATCTCCGATGCGGAGCTGGAAGATATCACGGCGTTGATCGGCGAACTGGCGCAGGCGGGACGGACGGATAACGCGGCAGCCGGTCGGAAGAGCGGTCAGGCCGAGGCCGGCTCTTCGTTCGACACGCTGCAGAGCTTTGAGTACTCCTACCGGCGCCGCGTCGAAACCGATATCCGCGCGTCGCAATTTTCGCTGGAGGCCTAAGGCCAGCGCAGCTGCTGGTGGAGGAAGGCGAACGTGCCGACGCCCCAGATCTGGTGGGGACCTTGGAAGTATTCAATCGTGGTCTTTTCGCCGAGGTTCCAGTTGGCGTAGAGGCGGCGGACCTTGGCGTACTCGTAGCTGACCCACTCGTCGATGCCGACGCCATCGGCGTGGCCGCGTTCAACCATGAAGGCCCGGGGGGCCATGAGCGCGGCGAGTTCGAAGTGGCCGAAGGTGTTGCCCTGGTTAAAGTCGAACATCTCGTACTCCTGGGTGAAGAGATAGGTGAAGGGCGCTTCGTTCGAGGCGATCTTCCAGGTCCATTCGTTGAAGTTGCCCGAACAGATGACGACTTTGTAGCGGGGTTCGACCGGCGGGACGAGCATGGCGGTGCGGCCGCCGTAGCTGAGGCCGTAGAAGCCGATGCGGTCGGGGTCGACGATGGGGAGTTTTTCGAGCCAGTCGAGGGTGGCTTTGTGTTGGGCGACGATGAAGGAGTAGAGGGTGAGGCCGAGCGGGTTGGCTTTGCGCTGGAGGCGGCGGAAGCGGTCGGCGTGGATGTAGGGGTTTTGCGGCGCGTAGACGAGGAAACCGCGTTCGACGAGGCGGGCGGCGAAGCGGCCGTAGACTTGGGCGGCCTTGGCGTCGGGCGGCTGAATGAGGTCCTGCGGGCGGCCTTCGAGACCGTGCTGGGCGATGACGAGCGGGCGGCGCTCGCCGGGTTTGAGCGACTTGGGGACGAGGAGGATGCCGTAGGCAAAGACCTCGCCGGCGACGGGGAGGGTGACCTCCCAGCCGGTGTAATCGACGGTGTCGTAGAGGCGGCGGGAGGCGATGGGGCCGACGGGATTGGCGGCGATGGCGCCGATGCCCTCTTCGACGTAGTGGCGGAGGTAGGGGGCGCGGGTCTTCTCCCAGGCGGCGGGGGAGGAGAGGTCGGCCTTGGCCCACCAGGCGCGTCGCCGGGCCTCGGCGCCGCGGAGGAGACGCTGGCAGTACTCGACCATCTGCTCGAAATGCGCTTCGGAGGCGGCGCTGGGGCTGGGGGGGGCGGCGGCGATGCGGCGGAGGCGCGGGGAGGTGATTTCTCCGGCGCCCTTCCAGATGTTGCGCCAGAGGCCGGCGGGATCGGGCAGAGGGCCGATGCGGCCTTCGGCGATCCGCTCGTCGAGGTAAGTGCTGTAGAGCGCTACGACGGCGCCTTCGCCCTGGCCGGTGACGGTGACCGGGAGTTGGCGTGCCGCGCAGTAGTCAACGGCGGCGAGCACCATCTGCACTTCGAAGCCGAGGAGGTGGCGACCGAGCGGGTAGGCCATGCGGTAGATGAATTCGCGGCGGGCGTGGCGGCCTTTGCCGACGGGTTCGAGGCCGAGCAGGGCGGGCTGCCAGATCATTTCGTCCGGGGCGGGCTGGGGCGCGTTGTCGAGGGCGATGCGGCAGCGGGCCGCCTTGGCCTGGGGCTGCCAGATGATGCCTTCGGCGTCCAGGCCGGCGAGCACGGGCCAGGTGGCCGGCGCGACGCGGTGGACACCGACGGTCTTCGCGGGGCCGAGCGAGGGGGCGTCAAAGGGGCGGCGCGGGTCGACGACGCCGAGGAGTTCCCGCAGGCGTTGGGGCGGGGGGGCCGGGCGGCCGATGGCAGCGCGGTCGAGATACGTGTCGATGCCGGCGAGCATGGCCAGGCTGAGATCGCCGGCGCGATCGAGGGGGACAGTGCCGGGGTAGGGCTGAGCGGCCAGCCCGCAGACGAGAACAAGCGATGCCAACAAGCGCATGCAGTTACGCTACACGCATCGCCACCATCGTGCCAAGTCCCCAGAGCAGACTGATGGCGAGCATGACGATGCCGAGTTTGCGCTCGCGCTTGCGGACGAACCAGAGATAGAGGCCCGTCGAGCCGAGCAGCAGCAGGCCGAACGAGACGAGGCCGACGAGCCAGCCGTAGAGGTTCACCCAGCCGTCTTCGTGCCAGAGGCCGGCGGCGGTGTGGAGGCGATTCATCATCCCCGCCCAGCCCCAGCGGTTGGTTTTGAGGCGGGTCGCGCCGGTAGCCGGTTCGTAGCGCACCTCCTGCACGACGCCGGGTTTGACGAGGCGGAACTGGGTGAGGCCATTCTGCTGGCGGATCTGGGCGAGGTCGCCCTGCAGCCCCAGGTCCATTCGCAGGGCCTGCGCGGCATCGCGCGGGGCGAGGCCGGGGGCGAGTTGGGTCTGCCACTCGACCGTGACCGGCTGCGTGTCCGCCCACGCGGGATGAGAGAACTGCAGGGAACTCCAGCCGTACATCAGGACGAAGAGCATCGAAAACAGGCCGGCCGTGAGATGGACGTCGCGGAGGACGGGGTAGAGTTTACGCTTCACTGGAGCCTCCAATAGATGAGTAGAAAGACCGCCGCGCCGAGAATGGACGCGACGAAGGCGCCCTTGTGAGTGAGACGCAGGGTGAGCCAGAGGAGAATGCCGGTGAGCGCCATGCCGAGGAGGCTCCAGACGGCGAGTTCGTTGTACCAGACCCAGGCGCGGAGACGCCAATCGGAGGAGGGGTTGCGGATGGTGGTGGCATGGATGCGGTTGAGATACTCAAGGGCGCCGGCGCGGGACTCTTCGAGCTGCAGATGGTCCTCGTGAACGATGATGCGGGTGAGGCCGTTGACGTGAAACAGATCGATTTGTAGCCGGCCGGCGGGGGTGTGGCGAAGAAACCGTTGGGCGACGGGGCTCGACAGGGGCGGGCCGAACTGGCGGCGGACGCTTTCGGCGAGGGCTTCGTCGTCGAGGTCTTTCGGGGCGGCGAACGGCACTTCCCAGCGCTTGGCGGGGGGCTGCGGGCGGTCTTCCCATTTCGGCGCCATCGTGGCGTAGACGCCGATGACGCCAAAGACGCAGAGGCTCGAGAAGCTTAGCAGGCTCAGGTAGATGTGCACCTGTTGGATCAGCGTTCGCATACGGAGTTATGATGCCCGGGAGTAGGCCGGAAATGTTCTCTTTTTTCGCACGGGGTGGGATACTGCAGGGATGCTTGCGGCGCTGGCTTCGGAATCCTCGCTCGATGCCTTTTTGGAATCCTTCCGCGACGGGAGTCTCGAGCGAGACGGGTGGACGCACGCCGCCCATGTGACCGTGGCGGCGGCGTGGCTTTATGAAGAGCCCGCAACGGCGCTTGACCGGCTGCGCGCCGTCATCCGCCGCCACAACGAGGCCTGCGGCGTCGCGAACAGCGCCAGCACGGGGTACCACGAGACGCTGACGCGGTTGTGGGCGGACCGCATTGCCGGGACGCTGGATGGGCGGCAACACCGCCTGGAGGCGGTGCGGGAGGCCGTCGCCCGCTATGGGGAAGATAGCGGGCTGTTCCGGCGGTACTACAGCTTCGACGTGGTCCGCTCGGCCGCGGCGCGGCGCGAGTGGATGGAACCGGACCTACCCGGATAGCTTACGCTACTCGGGTAGCTTGAGCGACTGGTGGCTGACCAGCTGCCACTGCGCGCCTTTTTTGGCGAAGACGTGCGTGAAGGCCAGGTGCGCCTTGCCGGGCTTGCCGGCGGTGACGAACTCGACGTGGGCATCGGCGTTGACGACGGCGGCCGCGCCGTAGACGCGGACCTTGATATTGCCGTACTGGAACTTGTTGTACTTCTGGCGGCCGCTGCGGAGGGACTCGAGATAGCCGGCTTTGTTCTCGACGAGGCCGGTGGAGTGGAGATAGTGAAGGTCATCAGCCAACACCTTGCCGAGGAGGGCAAAGTCGTTTTTGGTGATGCCGGCGCCGAAGTCCATCTCGGCCTTTTTGACATCGTCTTCGACGCCGGCCAGGGCGGCGGCGGCCAGCAGCAACGTAGCTAGAAAAATGCGCATACAGGCATTATGGCGTGATTTGGCCGAGGACGACGGGGCGGCGGGCGCCGGTGGCCGAGGGCAGGTTGCCGGGCTTGCGCAGCCAGGTCTGGCGGGCGAGCATGGCGAAGGCAACAGCCTCTTTGGCCATGACGGGGATGCCCCATTCGGCGGTGGTCGTCACACGGGTGCCGGGGAGCAGGGCGGCCAGTTGGGCCATGAGCATGGGGTTGAGCGTGCCGCCGCCGGCGGCGATGAGTTCGTCGGTCTGCGCGGGCACGGCCAGGGCGATGGAGGCGGCGGTGAAGACGGTGGCGGTGGCGAGCAGGTCTTCGAGCGGGAGTTGGGTAGCGAGCAGGGTGGCGATAAACTCGCGGCCGTACTGCTCACGGCCGCAGCTTTTCGGGGGCTTTTGGGCGAAGTAGGGGGCTTTGAGCAGATCGGCGAGGAGGCCCCGGTGCACCTGGCCCCGGCGGGCGAGTTTGGCGCCGCGGTCGTAGGCGAGTTTGCCGCGGGAGGCGACCCAGGCGAGTTGATCGAGAATCATGTTGCCGGGGCCGGTGTCGAAGGCGATGGTTGCGGCGCCGGGCGCGAGGATGGTGACGTTGGCGATACCGCCGATGTTGAGCGCCACACGGATGAGCTTTTTGTGGCGGAAGAGCAGATCGTCGACGAAGGGGACGAGGGGGGCGCCCAGGCCGCCGGCGGCGATATCGCGGGGCCGGAAGTTGGAGACGACCGGCACGCCGGTACGTTCAGCGAGCACCTGCGCTTCGCCCAACTGCAGCGTGCAGCCGGCTTCGTGGAAGACGGTCTGGCCGTGGCAGCCGATGAGGTCGAGGGGCGTGGAGAGTCTGGCGACCGCTTTGGCGTAGAGTTCGGCGAGGCGGAAGTTCCAGCGGGCGATTTCGGCGGTGTGGGTGGGGGCGTTCGAGATCGACAGCAGGCCTTCGCGGGTGGCCTTCGAGTAGGGTACGTCGCAGTGTTCGCGCAGCGTCCAGCCGCCCTTGTGGAACTCGACGACGGCGAGGCTGATGCCGTCGAGCGAGGTGCCGCTCATGATGCCGCAGACGCGCATCAGCCCAACTCCTTTTGCAGGGTGGCGAGGATCTGCAGCGCTTCGATGGGGCGAAGCTCATCGAGTTTGAGAGCGCGGATGCGGGCGGCGAGGTCGCCGGTGACCGGCTCAAAGAGACGAATCTGGAGCGGGGCCTGGCGGGGTGGGGCGACGACGGTCTGTTCGGTCTGTTCGTGCAGGGCGAGGATTTCGCGGGCGCGTTCAATGACCGAAGCCGGCAGGGCGGCGAGGCGGGCGACTTCGATGCCGTAGCTCTTGTCGGCGGCGCCGGGTTCGACGCGGCGGAGGAAGATGATCTGGTCGCCGGCTTCTTTGACCGAGACATGGAGGTTGGCGACGCCGCGGAGGCGTTCGGCGAGGACGGTGAGTTCGTGGTAGTGAGTGGCGAAGAGGGTGCGGGCGCCGATGCGTTCGTGGACGTGTTCGACGACGGCCCAGGCGAGGGCGAGGCCGTCGTAGGTGGCCGTGCCGCGGCCGATTTCGTCGAGGATGATGAGGCTGTTGCGGGTGGCGGTATTGAGGATAACGGCCGTTTCGGTCATCTCGACCATGAAGGTGCTGCGGCCGCGGGCGAGGTTGTCGGCTGCGCCGATGCGGGTGAAGACGCGGTCGACGACGGGGAGGGTGGCGGACTGCGCCGGGACGAAGGAGCCGAGTTGGGCGAGGATGGAGATGAGCGCGGTCTGGCGGAGGTAGGTGGATTTACCGCCCATGTTGGGGCCGGTGATGATGCCGAGGAACTGGGTTTCGGTGTGGAGCGAGACGTCGTTGGGGATGAAGCGCTGGGCCTCGCGTTCGGCGAGTTTTTCGATGACGGGGTGGCGACCGCCGACGATGCGGAGTTCGCCGGAGGTCGTGAAGACGGGGCGGACGTAGCGGTTCTGGGCGGCCACCTGGGCGAGGCCGGCCGTGAGGTCGAGCTCGGCGATGGCGTTAGCGGCGAGGCGGATGCGTTCGGCATGGGTGGCGGCGAAGGTGCGGACGGCGGTGAACAGTTCCCGCTCGATGGAGAGGATTTTGTCTTCGGCGTCGAGGATCTTGCTTTCGAGTTCCTTGAGTTCGGGCGTGGTGAAGCGTTCGGCGTTGACGAGGGTCTGCTTGCGGTCGTAGTCGGCGGGGACGCGATCCATGTTCGCCTTCGAGATTTCGATGTAGTAGCCGAAGACGTTGTTGAAGCGGACTTTGAGCGAGGCGATGCCGGTGCGGGCGCGCTCGCGGGTTTCAATGCCGGCGATGTACTGCTTGGAGTTGCGGCTGATGTCGCGGAGCTGGTCGAGGTCGGCCGAGACGCCGTCGCGGATGGTGCCGCCGTCGGAGAGATTGAGCGGGGGCTCTTCGGCGATGGTCGAAAGGATGCGGTCGCGGACGTCGGCGACTTCGTCGAAACGGGCTTCGTTGAGCAGTTGGTTGAGGGCTGGGATTTTGGCGAGCGAGGCGCCGAGGGCGAACATCTCGCGGGGGCTGGCGGTGCCGAGGGTGACTTTGGCGAGGAGGCGCTCGAGGTCGAGGACGGTGGAGAGGACCTGGCGGAGGCCGGTGCGGAGGATCGTATCGCGCAGCAGCGTTTCGACGGCGTTGAGGCGCTCTTCGATTTCGGCGAGTTGGACGGAGGGGCGGAGGAGGCGGCGGCGAAGGAGGCGGCCGCCCATGCCGGTCATGGTTTCGTCGAGGACATGGACGAGGGTGGATTCCTTGTTTTCGCCGGCGAAGAGGGGTTCGACGAGTTCGAGGTTGCGGACGGTGACGGCGTCGAGCACCATGCTTTCGTTTCGATCGAAGAAGGCGGGGCGGTCGAGGTGGGTGAGGGCGGCGCGCTGGGTATCGCGGAGATAGTGGAGGATGGCGCCGGCGGCGCCGGTGGCGAGGGGTTTTTCGGCGAGGCCGCAGCCGTCGAGCGAGAGGAGGCCGAAGTGTTCGCGGAGGGTGCGGGTGGCGTAGTCGGCGTCGAAGACCCAGGCGTCGAGATCGGTGCGGCCGCGGAGGCCGGGCCATTCGAGGCCGGACGGGACGAGGACTTCGCGGACGTTGAGGCTTTCGAGTTGGGGGCCAACGTCTTCGAGCGGCAGTTCGGTGGACCGGAACTCGCCGGTGGAGACGTCGACGTAGGCGAGGCCGGCGCGGTTGGCCTTGCGGGCGATGGCGGCGAGGTAGTTGTTCTCGCGGCTGCGCAGCATGTGGGCATCGGTGGCGGTGCCGGGGGTGACGATGCGGGTGATTTCGCGGCGGACGATTTTTTTGCCGGGGCTGGGAGCTTCCATCTGCTCGCAGATGGCGACGCGGTAGCCTTTGGCGATGAGGCGGGCGAGGTAGCCATCGGCGGCGTGGTAGGGGACGCCGGCCATGGGGATGGGCTGTTCGGCGTCTTTATTGCGGGAGGTGAGGGTGATTTCGAGTTCGCGGGCGGCGATGACGGCGTCGTCCATGAAGAGCTCGTAGAAGTCGCCCATGCGGAAGAAGAGCAGGGCGCCGGGCACCTGCTCTTTGACGCTGTGATACTGCCGCATGAGCGGCGTGGTTTCGGCGGCCATGCTCAGGCGTAGACACCGCGGAGTTTGATGGCGAAGGCGACGCGGTCAAGGGCGAGCATGTAAGCGGCGGTGCGGTTATCGACGTCGTGTTCGCGGGCGTATTGGGAGACATCGCGGAAGCTTTCGACCATGATTTCGGCCAGGCGGTCGTTGACGAGCTGCTCGTTCCAGAAGTAGCCCTGGCGGTCCTGGACCCATTCAAAGTACGAGACGGTGACGCCGCCGGCGTTGGCGAGGATGTCGGGGATGACGAAGATGTCGCGGGAGCGGAGAATGGCGTCGGCGAGGGCGGTGGTGGGGCCGTTGGCGCCTTCGCACAGGATTTTGCAGTTGATGCGGGGGGCGGTTTCCTGGGTGATGACGTTCTCTTTGGCGGCGGGGAGCAGGACGTCGCAATCGAGGCAGAGCGCTTCGGTGTTGGTGAGGTTGGTGGCCTCCGGGAAGTCGAGGATGGAGCCGGTGGCGCGGCGGTGCTTGAGCAGTCCTTCAATGTCGAGGCCGTTTTCGTTGTAGACGGCGCCGTCGGTTTCGATGATGGCGATGACTTTAATGCCCTCTTTGGCCATGAGGCGGGCGGCCATGCCGCCGACGTTGCCGAAGCCCTGGATGACGACGCGGGCTTTGGTGGGAGGGATTTGGAAGTTCTTGAGGGCTTCTTTGGTGACGAACAGGCAGCCGCGGCCGGTGGCCTCGGTGCGGCCGCGGGAGCCGCCGAGGTTGAGGGGCTTGCCGGTGACAACGGCGGTGGTGGTTTCACGGCGGTGCATGGAGTAGGTGTCCATGATCCAGGCCATGGTGCGTTCGTTGGTGTTCATGTCGGGCGCCGGGACGTCTTTCTCCGGTCCGATGATGTCGATGATGGCCGAGGTGTAGCGTCGGGTGACGCGTTCGAGTTCGATCTCGGACATGATGGCGGGGTTGCAGATGACGCCGCCTTTGCCGCCGCCGTAGGGGAGATTGACGACGGCGCACTTCCAGGTCATCCAGGAGGCGAGGGCGCGGACCTCGTCGAGGGTGACGTCGGGGGCGTAGCGAATGCCGCCTTTGGCGGGGCCGCGGGCGATGGAGTGCTGGACGCGGTAGCCGGTGAAGACCTCGATCTGTCCGTCATCGAGCATGACGGGGATGGCGACAGTGAGCTCTTTGGCGGGGGTCTTGAGGATCTTGCGAAGACCGGTGTCGAGCGCGAGGCGCTCGGCGGCATCGTTGAAACGGATCTCGGCGTTACGCCACGGGTTGAACTCGTCGGAGGAGTGGTCGGGGAGCATAGGGCCTCGGTTGGACATGCTGAGGGCTTCCGCTTCTCATTATGGCACTTGTCTTCTCAGCTCCTGGCCGAGAACCCTAAAGTTTGGTGAGAAAGTAGGCGTGGACGCGGGGGTCTACGGTCAGTTCCGGATGGAAGGTGGCGACGAGGTGACGGCCCTGTTCGACGAGGACGGGGTCGTCGTTGTAAGTGGCCAGCACGTTGACCGCGGGGCCGACGGCGCGGATGATGGGGGCGCGGATGAAGACGGCCTCGAGATCGCCGAGCGCGGAGGGGAGGGTGACGACGCGCGAATCGAGCTGGCGGCCGTAGGCGTTGCGCTGGACGGCGATATCGACCAGGCCGAGCGACTCCTGCTCCGGGGAGGTGACCGTGGTCGCGAGCAGAATGGCGCCGGCGCAGGTGCCGAAGATGGGTTTTTGCTGGCCGAAGGCGGCTAGTGGCTCAAACAGGCCTTCGCGATGGAGCAGTTTGAGCATGGTGGTGCTTTCTCCACCGGGAAGCACGAGGGCATCGACCGCCGCCAGTTCGGCGGCGGTACGAACCTCGACGGGGTGCGCGCCCGCCGATTCGAGGGCGCGCAGATGCCGTTCGTAATCGCCCTGCAGGGCCAGAACGCCGACGGTTTTACCAGCCACGGGTCTGCATCAGTTCGCCTTCGGCGATTTTGGAGATCTCAAGACCGAGCATGGCTTTCGATTCGCCGATCTCTTCGCAGGCTTCCATGACCTTGACGGGATCCTTGTAGTAGGTCGTGGCTTTGACAACGGCCTTGGCGAAGAGTTCCGGGTTTTCGGACTTGAAGATGCCGGAGCCGACAAAGACGGCCTCGGCGCCGAGTTGCATGACGAGGGCGGCGTCGGCGGGGGTGGCCACGCCGCCGGCCGAGAAGTTGGGCACGGGGAGTTTGCCGTGTTTGGCGACCCATTCGATGAGTTCGAAGGGAGCCTGGTGCTTTTTGGCTTCGGCCATCAGTTCTTCGGGGCCGAGGACGGTGAGCTGGCGCATCTCCTTGACAATAGTCCGCATGTGGCGGACGGCTTCGACGATGTTGCCGGAGCCGGCTTCACCTTTGGTGCGGATCATCGCCGCGCCTTCGCCGATGCGGCGGAGGGCTTCGCCGAGGTTGCGGGCGCCGCAGACGAAGGGGACTTTGAAGTCGCGCTTGTCGATGTGATTTTCTTCGTCGGCCGGGGTGAGGACCTCGGACTCATCGATGTAGTCGACGGCAAGGGCTTCGAGGACGCGGGCTTCGACGAAGTGGCCGATGCGAGCCTTGGCCATGACGGGGATGGAGACGGCGTCCATGATGCCGCGGATGAGGCTGATGTGGGACATGCGGGCAACGCCACCGTCGCGGCGGATATCGCTCGGGACGCGTTCGAGGGCCATGACGGCGCAGGCGCCGGCGCGTTCGGCGATGACAGCCTGTTCCGGGGTGACGACGTCCATGATGACGCCGCCTTTCAACATCTCGGCCAAGCCTACTTTGAGGCGGTACTCTTCATTGAGAATCATGGTGGGTAACTCCTTGTTATACTAAGGCCGTTTCCGGCTCGAAAATGGGGATTCGGGGTTCGGCGCAGACGCGGCCGAGCAGGCGCAGGCCCTCTTCGATATCGCGGGGTTCAAGGCCCGCGAAGCTGAGGCGGAGGGCGTGGGGCGCCGGGGTGTTGACGGCGAAGACGCTGCCGGGCAGGTAGCTGACGCCGCGGCGGACGGCTTCGTCGAGCAGGGCAGCGGCGTCGAGCGGGGCGGGCAGTTCGACCCAGAGATTCATGCCGCCTTCCGGGCGGGTGAAGCGGGAGCCGGGGGGCAGGTGGGCAGCGCAGGCGCGGAGGACGGCGGCGAGACGCGCGGCGCCGGAGGCGCAGATGAGTTGGCGATGGGCTTCGAGGCGACCGGACTCGGCGAAGCGGAGGAGGACGGCCTGGGAGAGCTGGTCGGTGTGGAGGTCGCACCATTGGCGGATCTCAATGAGACGGGCGATGAGGGGGCGGGGGGCGATGATCCAGCCGACGCGAAGGCCGGGGAAGGCGGCTTTCGAGAAGCTTTTGAGGACGAGGACGTTGCCGTGGGGGTCGAGTTGCTTGAGCGCGGGGAGGGGTTGGCCGGTGTAGCGGAGGTCGGAGTAGATGTCGTTTTCGATGAGAAGGCAGCCGGCCTGGCGGGCGAGTTCAACGACGCGGCGGCGGGCGGCGAGGGGGAGCGTGGTGCCGGTGGGGTTCTGGAAGGAAGGTGTGAGGACGAGGGCGCGGGGCCGGCGGGCGGCGAGGAGACGCTCCAGGGCGTCGAGATCGAGGCCGGTATCGGTGACGGGCACCGAGAGGGAGGGTTGCGGGAAGACGTTCCGGATGCCGGCGTAGACGGGGTCTTCGATGGCAACGGGGCCGGGGCGGTCGGCGGCGAGGAGGCGCTGGAGGAGGTCGAGGGCCTGCTGGCAGCCGGAGGTGATGAGGATGTCGTCGGTGGGGGCGGCCATGCCGGTGAGGCGGGCCTGTTCGAGGAGGAAGTGGCGGAGCGGGGTGTAGCCTTGAGGGGAGCCGAGTTGGAGGATCTGGGAGACTTGGGGGGAGTCGAGGACCTCGAGGCAGGAGCGGCGGAAGGCGTCGACGGGGAAGAGGTCGGCGGCGGGGCGGGAGGTGGTGAAGCTGATGGCGGCAGCGGGGTAGGGACCGGGATTGGCCTGGATTGGCTCGGGGAGTTGGGAACGGACGAAGCTGCCTTTGCCGACGTGGCCGGACAGGAGGTGGTCTTCGTCGAGGAGGGCGTAGGCGGCGGAGACGGTGGCTCGATTTAGCCTGAGATATTGGGCGAGTTCGCGAGTGGCGGGTAGGCGTTCGCCCGATTTGAGGCGGCCGGAGGCGATGCCCTGGCGGAGCCAGGCGGCGAGTTGCCGGTAGAGTGGCTCGGTGGAATTGGCGTCGAGTTCCGGCTTGGGGAGAGCGTCCAGCACCATCCAAAGCATACCATATCGCCAGCCAAGACCATCCAATTACATGGAAAAAGGGAACGCTCCGGCGCATTGCTGAGCGGAGCGTTCCGAAACCAAAGTATGTTGCGGCCAAATTGTGATTGGCCGGCCCCATGCTTTGCCGCCACAGGAGATAACCCAAACGTATCAGGGCCGACTGGGCCGCTCGACGGACGAACGACTGCAAGTGATTGATTCTATGAATGAAATATTTTTGAATGCGCTGTGAACGTATGAGAGCGCGGCTTTGAGTTGGGGCTATACGATAGCCCCAACTCAGCGCAAAGGAGGCGCTACAGCCATGGAGTATTTCGATTGGATCGGATGCG
>JAINDL010000233.1 GCA_019931245.1 Bryobacteraceae bacterium CoA2 C42 | reverse complement strand
GAGGCGGCGCTGAGCAGCGCCGGGCGGGCGCTATAGGGCGTGCGCCGCCAGATAAAGGCGCCCTCGCCATGGAGGTCGTTCGTGCCGCTGCGGGTGATGGTGTTGAAGACGGTGCCGACGGTGTTGCCGAACTCCGGCGCAAAGCCGTTCGAGACCTGCTGCACCTCCTGCACCCAGGTGTTCGACACGGGCATGAGCCGGATGCCGGCGCGGTCGCTCTGCACGTTGTTGGCGCCGTCGAGCTGATAGTTGATCCGCCCGTTGAAGCCGTTGGCGTTGAGCTTGCGCGGCACGCCGAACTCGGTGTTGGCGCGGCCGGAGACGTTGGGCTGCTGCAGGATGAAATTGAACGGGTTGCGCGAGACGAGCGGCAGGTTGGCGATGGCGTTGTAGCTGAGTGACGAGCCCTGCTCGGTGCGGCTCGGATCGATCACGGAGTTCGAGGCGGTGATCACGACTTCGGTCGCCACGCCGCGCAGCTGCAGCGCGAAGTCGATGGTGGCTGTCGCTCCGGCGGTCAACACGACATTGGTCTGCCGCGCGGGGGCGAAGCCGGGCGCGTCGATGGCGACCTCATAAGTGCCGAGCGGCAGCACGTTGAAGCGATAGATGCCGCTGGCCGAACTCTCCGCCGAGGCGGTGAAGCCGGTGGCCGGGTTAGTGGCCTTGATCTTGGCGTTGGCTACGGCGGCGCCCGCCGGGTCCGTGATCACGCCGACAATCTGGCCATTGATCGCCGAGGCCTGACCGAAGGCGCAGGGCACGGCAAGAAGAGAGAGGAGAGCAGAAAGAGCAAGGCGCATGGGGTACCCCTTCCTTATGATGGACCATGCGCCGCGCAGCTACCAACCGGTGGGCTGGCCCTGGTTCTGTTCGTCGAGCCACTTCTTGAGCGAGCGAAGTAGTCCACCACGGCGGTCGCGTCCATTTCGCGTTTGCCGCTGATGGCGGCCAGGGCCTCCGGCCACGGCTGGCTGGTGCCCATTTCAAGCATGGCGTTCAGCTTGGCGCCGGCCTCTTTCGAGTTATAGATGGAGCAGCGATGGAGCGGTCCGCGGCAGCCGGCGGTTTGCGCGAGCGCGCGGTGAAACTGGAACTGCAGGATGTGGGCGAGGAAGTAGCGCGTATAGGGCACATTGGCCGCGACGTGATACTTGCCGAAGGGGTCAAAGAACTCCTCGCCGCGGGGCCCGCCGTCGATGCCCTGATATTTGCGGCGCAGCTCCCACCACTTCTGGTTGTACTGGGCCGGGGTGATCTGGCCGGAGAAGACCTGCCAGCGCCACTGGTCGATCATGAGGCCGAAGGGCAGAAAGGCGATCTTGGCGAGCGCCTGCTTCATGAGCAGGCCGATGTCGCCGGACGGATCGGTGGCCTTGTCGAGCAGGCCGATCTGCGTGAGGTACTCCGGGGTGATCGAGAGCGCGACCGTGTCACCCACGGCTTCATGGAAACCATCGTTGGCCGAGTCGCGGAACAGGTACGGCTTGTTCTTGTAGGCGCGCTGGTAGTAGTTGTGCCCGAGTTCGTGATGGATGACGCCGAACTCTTCTTCCGAGATCTGGATGCACATCTTGATGCGCAGGTCTTCGTCGTTGTCGACGTCCCAGGCGCTGGCGTGGCAGACCACTTCGCGGTCGCCCGGCTTGACGAACAGGCTGCGCTGCCAGAAGGTTTTGGGCAGGGGAGCGAAGCCGAGCGAGCTGAAGAAGCGCTCGCCGTAGCGGACCATTTCGAGCTCGTCCACTTTGCGGTCCTTGAGGATCTTCGTCAGGTCGTAGGCTTTGGCCGCGTTGGTGGGGGCGAGCAGGTCGTAGATGTTTTCCCAGCTCTGTCCCCACATGTTGCCGAGCAGATGGGCGGGAATGGGTCCGCGCGCCGGCACGACGTCCGCGCCGTACTTGTCGCGCAGCTTGCGGCGGACGTAGGCGTGGAGCGAGACGTAGAGCGGTTTGACCTGTTCCCATAGCCGGTCCACCTCTTTGGCGAAAGCATCGGGCGGCATGTCGTACTTCGACCGCCACATGGCCCCCGAGTCGGGAAAGCCGAGTTCGCGGGCCCCTTTGTTGGCGAGTTCGACGAAACGCGTATAGTCTTTGCGCATGGGCGGACCGACGCGGTGCCAGCCCTGCCAGACGTCGGCGAGTTCTTTGGGATCGCGGCTGGTGGCCATGATGTTCGAGATCTGGACGAGGTCGAGGCACTTGCCCTTGTCGGTCGCGGCGTCGCGGCAGTACTTCCCGGAGCCGTAGGTGGATTCCATGCGCGCCACGAGCCGCGTCAGTTCGGTGCTCTCGGCGTCGTTGGACGGGGTGACCATGGTGAGGTTGAGCTTGAGGAGCTTCAACTTGCGGGCGGCTTCGGCGGGTAGGGCGAGGCGGTCGAAGCGGTTGGCTTCCCGGGAGAGCACGATGACCTTCTTGATGTACTGCTCGTTGGCGAGGGCGGCCTGGGTCTCGGAGTCTTCGTTGATGTAGGTAGACTGCAGCCAGCCGGCGCGGTTGGCGTAGTTGGAGGCCGCCAGTAGCTCCTTTTCGGCCCGTTCGAGGAAGCTAAGGGCTTCGGGGACAGTTTGGGCCGTGAGCGGAAGGGCGGTGAGAAGCAAGAGGAAGAGTTTCATGGGCGTAGCTCCTGAGATCGTTTGGCCGCGGCTTCGGCTTTGTCTTTTTGGCCGGTGGCGGTGTAGGCGCGGCTGATTTGGAAGTGGGTGGCGCCGTCGTCGTCGTCGGGCAACGCGGCTTCGAGATGGGGAATCGCTTCGGCGAACTTTCCGCTGGCGGCCAGGGCGCGGCCAAGCGCAGCGCGCGCCGGGGGGAACCCCGGATTCAGCGCGAGAGCGCGGCGGAGAGAGAGCGTGGCCGTTTCCGCGTCGCCTTTGGCGAGCAGGCAGTCGCCGAGCAGGAGGTGGAGTTCGGCGTTGCCGGGCTCGCCTCTGACCAGCTTGCGGAGCAGCGGCTGGCCCTCGTCGTACAGCTCGGCGGCGCAGAGGGAGGCGGCGAGCCCCTGCTCAAGATCCGGCCGTCCGGCGGCCATCCTGACGGCGGCGCGCCATTCGGCGACGGCTTCGGTGTGCTTGCTCTGGTTGGTCAGCATAGAAGCGCGGGTCTGCCGCCATTCGACGGAGTCGCCGAGGTTGTCGAGGCGGGCGAAAGCGGCGCGGGCCTTGGCGGCATAGTCGCGAATGGTGCAGTAGGGCGACGGGCAGGGCGGCGGTTGCGGCGAAAGCGCGCGCGCCCGGGTGGAGAACCAGTCGGCGGCTGTCTTTCGTCCTTGCTGTTGGCGCGCTTCAGCGAGCAGGTAGAGCGTGGCGGCGGAGTCGGGCGCGGTGCGCCGCAGCTGTGCGAAGGCGTCGCCGGCGAGCGAGCTATAGAGTTGTCCAAGGCGGAACCAGGCGGCGGGATCGTCCGGCGTCTGCGCGGCGAGCGCTTCGCGGTGGGGCAGGGTAGCGGCGGTGCGGTTGGCGGCAAGGAGCGCTTCGATGAGCAGGCGCCGGGCTTCGCTATCCCGCGGGTTCAACTCGACGGCCCGTTCGAGCGGGGCGATGGCGGAGGCGGGCTGGCCGAGGCGCAATAGCGAGGTGCCGAGGAGGGTAAAGGCAGAGAAGGCCCGCGGCAGCTGTCGGGTGACCGGTTCGAGGATGGCGACCGCTTCCTGGTCGCGGCCGGCCATATGCAGTGCGGTGCCGAGGTTCAACTGCAGCTCGGGGTTGCCGGGAGCCTGCCGGGTGAGCGTCTGATAGACGGGCACGGCTTCGGCGAAGCGTCCGGCGGCCATCAGTTGTTTGACCTGCTGGCTGAGGCGCAACTGTTCTGGCGTCTGCGCGCAGAGGGCGGCGGTCAACAACGCGAGGACAATTCGCATGAATCCTTTATTCTCCCAAAAAGAAAACGGGCGCTGATCCGGAGATCAGCGCCCGTGGTTGTTTTGATGGTTCCCGGTTAGAAGCCGAAGCGGAGGCCGAAACGAACCTGCCGTTCGCGGCTCGCCGAGGTGATCACGCCGAAGGTGCCGCCGTTCACGTTGGCACCCGGTCCGCCGAAGCGGGGGGTGTTCGAGCAGTTATAAGCCTCCGCGCGGAAGGTCATATCCATCCGTTCGGTGAACTTAAACACGCGCATCAGCGCCAGGTCCGCGCCTGCGACTCCGGGATTCCGGAAGCGGTTGCGGCCCGTGGTGCCGAAGCGAACGCCGACGGGAGCGGCGAAGGCAGCCGGGTCAAAGTACTGCTGGCCCGGGCCCTTCAGGCCGATGTACTTCATCGGACCGACCTGGTCGGCGGTCTGCGAGTTGCCCGGGGCATTCAAGGTGCCGCCGTCGGCGCTGATGGTAAACGGTGTGCCGGAGTAGGCGGAGTAGACCCCGTTCAAGCTCCAGCCGCCGAGGATCGCGGCGCCGACGCCTTCCTGGACAAACTGCCGACCCTTGCCGAACGGCAGGTCGTACACCCAGCCCATCTGCAAGACGCTCTTGCGGTCATAACCGGCCAGGGCGCGGTTGCGGCTGAACACCGAGGGGTGGTTCCAGCCCACGTTGGCCCAGCCGTCGTCGTCGGTCATGTGGATGGCCTTCGAGTAGGTGTAGGCGCCCTTGAGCAGGAGACCCTTCGAGAAGCTCCGGTTGACTGCGGTCTGGAGCGAGTGGTAGTTCGAGCTCACGAAGCCGTTCCAGTAGTTCAGCGCGATGCGGCGGTTGAACTGGGCGGCATAGGGACGGCCCGTGGCGCCGGCGCCGGGACCGGCGGCGTTGATGTCGAGGTCGGCCAGCTGGTTGGTGGTCTGCGTGCCGACGTAGCCGACATCGAGAATGATGTCACCCCCCAGCTTGCGCTGCAGCGTGGCGTTCCAGCTCTGGATGTAGCCGCGGTCGATCCGGTTACCCGGGGTCCGCATGTCGACGGTGGGCGGCAGGCTGATGACGCCGCTGCTGGTGTCCGGAACAACGATGGGCGGGATGCCCTGCGCCAGGGTCCGGAACGGATCGCAGTTCGTCGCGCCGACGAAGTTGCCCGTCACGGTCAGCGGGTAGAATCCGCGGAGCGGGCGGGAGAAGGGCAGCGGGTCGATGGTCATGCCCTAGCCGACCCGGAAGACGGTGGAATCGTTGATCTTGTAGGCGATGCCGAGGCGGGGCGCCACGAAGAGCGGTTGCCCGTCGATGCCGGGGTTGGTCGGGACATTACCGAAGCCGCCGAGGCGGACCAGCATGGTGGACGGGTCCAGTTTCTCGAGGCCGGAGTTCGCACGCCTCATCAGGGGGTACCGCTCCATGCGGAGACCGATGTTGACGGTGAGCTTGCGGCTGACCTGCCCGCGATCGCGGACGTAGAAGCCGAGTTGCGGTTCGCGGCCGGTCATCAGGAAGGCTTGCACGCTCTTGTTCATGGAGGTGGGCAAGCCGAGCAGGAAGTCGGCGAACGAGTTCAGGTTGTTGGCCGCCGCACCGCCGCGGAGAGCCGTGATGCTGCCGCTGAACGAGAAGGCGCCGCGCGGGTTGGCGACTTCGGGCTGCCAGTGGTTCAACTGGTGCTTGACGTAATCGAAGCCGAACCGGAACTCGTGCTTGCCCTTCATCCAGGTCAGGTTGTTCGTCCAGGTGTAGCTGCGGTCGTTACGCCACATGGGCATCCAGGTGGAACCTATGCCGTAAGCGGTGAAGGTGTTGAACGAGAAAGACGGAAGACCGCTGTAGCGGATGTCGGTGCCGTTGGTGCCGGGGATGCCGAACACTTCGCTGCCGTAGTTCTTGCCGTAGTCGAAGCCGATGACGCTCTGGTCCTGCTCGGTGATGCCCCAGTTGGCGTCGAAGAGCAACGTGGGCGAAATGGTGTAGTTGGTGCCGACGGTGCCCAGGTACTGCTTGGTGTCACCGAGGCCGGGGTCGCCGCCGCCGCCCGGGCCGCCGAGGTTGGGGCCGAAGGCGAAGACGCCGCCAACGTTGGCGCGGAGGAGCGAGAATTTGGCGAATACGCTGTGCTTCTCGTTGCGATTCCAGTTCATCTTGGCGTCGTAGTTGCCGCGGTCGAACTTGCCGGTGGCGTTGACGAAATGGTTGGCCGTCACGTTGGGAGTGGGGAAGTTCGGTTCCGGAATCGAGGGCAGAATGCGAGCGGTCTGCGGGCTGATGCGGTTGGCCGGAATCCGGTTACCGGGAAACGGGGTACGGCCGAAACCTTCGGCGTTGGCGGTGGCCGGGTCGAAGATCTGGGTCGGGAAGGCGCTGAAGTCGCCGGCCTTGATGGCGGCGTTGGGCAGCGAGAACTGGCTGGTGGCGCCGGTACCCTGGCGGGTGCCTTCGTAGTGGCCGAACCAGAACAGCTTGTTCTTCACGATCGCGCTGCCGGCGTTGGCTCCGAAGATGTTCAGCGTGTAGCGCGGTTTAACGAAGGCGGAGGAGCGGAAGTAGGGCTGGCTGCGCAGGCGCTGGTTCTCGTGGTATTCCCAGAGAGCGCCGTGCAACTGGTTGGCGCCGCTCGAGGAGATGACGGTGATGGCGGCGCCGCCGGCCATGCCCTGCCCGGCGTCGAAGGAGCTGGTGGAGATGTTCACCTGTTCGACGGTTTCGCTGGGGGCGACGTAGGCAACGTGGTGGGGCAGCCAGATGTTGACATTGACGGCGCCGTCGAGACGGGTGCCGTTGTTATTGCGGGCGGTCCGTTCACGTTGGTGGTGAGGGCGCGGCCCGGGGTGTCGGTCGAAGAGTTCTGGAAACCGGCCGGCGTGGTGCCCGGGACGAGGTTCAGCAGCTGCTGCTAGTTCCGGTACTGGTTCAACGCCAGATTCTGCAAGGCTTTCTGCGAGATCTCCGAGCTGGTGTCGGCCTTCTCGGTCTGCAGCGCGGCGGCGCTGTCTTCGACGGTGATGGCGTCGGAAACGGCGCCGACGTCGAGCTTGGCATCGGCGCGGGTGACCTCATTGACGGCTACCTGGACGTTTTGGATGGTGACCGTCTTGAAGCCGGTGGCGTCGGCAATCAGCTCGCGCGTGAGGCCAGTCTGCGAGTTGGAGATGGTGATTTTCGCGTTCGGCACGGTGGCGCCGGACTGATTCTCGACCGTGCCGGTTAACGTGCCATAAAGAACCTGAGCGGAGGCTGGAACAGCCGAGACCGCAGTCAGGAGAAGGGCCAACAGCGCAAGCTGTTGGCTCCAAAGCTTCAAGCTTTTCAATTTTTCCTCCCTGAAGTAGACGGGTACAAATACCCGTCTATCGTCACTGCATCAACGGGAACGGGATGTCAATGCAATGACGCGGAGGTCACTTTTGGGGGGCTGGCATGGACTTGTAGGCCTCCGGGGGCAGCTTGCGCATCACCTTGATGCCCCAGGAGGCGAAGATGGCCACCAGGAAGGCGAAGAAGACGACGAAGTAGACGACGTAGCGGCCGGGGACGCGTTTGGGTTCTTCTGCGAGGATGGGTTCGGCCATAGGGGTATAGATTCTTGCTTAGTGGCGGAAGTGGCGAAATCCGCTGAAGACCATGGCGAGGCCGAGGCGGTTGGCGGCGGCGATGACTTCGGCGTCTTTGACGGAACCGCCGGGTTGGATGGCGGCGGTGATGCCGTGCTGGGCGGCGGCTTCGAGGCCATCGGGGAAGGGGAAGAAGGCGTCGGAGGCGACGATGGAGCCGGCGAGCGGCAGGACGGACTTTTTGGCGCCGATTTCGACGGAGAAGACGCGGCTCATTTGTCCGGCGCCGGCGCTGAGGAGTTGGCCGTCGTTGGCGTAGACGATGGCGTTTGATTTGACGTGCTTGACGACTTTCCAGCCGAAGGCGAGGGCGGCCCATTCGGCTTCGGTGGGCTGGCGGTCGGTGACGACGCGGGCGGTGGCGCGGTTGAGTCCGGCGAGGTCCGGGGTTTGGACGAGGAAGCCGCCGCTGATGGACTTGACGACGTATTGGTCGGTGACGGGTTGGACTTGGACGAGGCGGAGGTTTTTCTTGGCGGTGAGAAGTTGGAAGGCTTCCGGGGTGAAGCCGGGGGCGGCGATGGCCTCGATGAAGGTTTTGCTGATTTCAGCGGCGGTGTCGGCGTCGACGGGGCGGTTGAAGGCGAGGACGCCGCCGAAGGCGCTGACGGGGTCGGCTTCAAAGGCGCGGCGGTAGCTTTCAACGAGGGTGGCCTGTTCGGCGCAGCCGCAGGGGTTGGTGTGTTTGACGATGACGGAGGCGGGGCGGGCGAATTCGCAGACGAGCTGCCAGGCGGCGTCGAGGTCGACGAGGTTGTTGTAGCTGAGCTCTTTGCCGTGGAGCTGTTCGCCGCCGGCGACGCCGGATTTGGCGGCGGCGTAGAGGGCGGCGGCCTGATGGGGGTTTTCGCCGTAGCGCATATCGAGGACTTTGGGCACGCGGAGGTCGAGGGTGGCCGGGAGCGGCGAAGGCGGGGCGCCGATGAGGGCGAGACGGTTGGAGACGGCGCGGTCGTAGGCGGCGGTATGGTGGAAGGCTTTGACGGCGAGGCGCCAGTGGGTATCGGGGAGGATGTGGCCCTGGTTCGCGTTGAGCTCGGCGAGGATAGCGGGGTAGTCGGCGGGTTCGACGACGATGGCGACGTCCTGGTAGTTTTTGGCGGCGGCGCGGATCATGGTGGGGCCGCCGATGTCGATGTTTTCGATGAGCTCTTCGGTGGTGGCGTGGGGGTTGGCGGCGATTTTTTCGAAAGCGTAGAGGTTGACGCAGACGAGGTCGATGGTGGGGATGGCGTGCTGCTCGAGGGCTTCGAGGTGCTCGGGTTTGGAGCGCATGGCGAGAATGCCGCCGTGGATGGCCGGGTGGAGGGTTTTGACGCGGCCGTCGAGCATTTCGGGGAAGTGGGTGACGGCGGAGACGTCGAAGACGGGGATGCCGGCGTCCTGGAGGAGTTTGGCGGTGCCGCCGGTGGAGATGAGGTCGATGTCGAGGGCGCGGAGGCCGCGGGCGAACTCGACGGCGCCGGTTTTGTCGGTCAGGCTCAGCAGGGCCCGTTCAATCTTTGCCATGAAACCCTATTGTCCCATAGGGTGGTTCGGCTACACTGGAAGAAGCCCCGACGAGAAGGGGACTTATCGATCCTGAACTCAAGGTCGATTCTGACCGGCGCACCGAGGGGGTAGACTGATTACGGTCTCCCCCTCTTGCCTTTTATGACACGCCGCGAGTTTTTTGCTGCCCTGCCCCCCGCATTTGCCAGCCTGGCGCCGCGTCGCCGGCCGAACCTGATTGTCTTTATGACCGACGACCACGCGCCGTGGGCGACGGGGACGTACGGGTGCAGTGAGTTGGTGACGCCCCACATTGACGCGCTGGCAAAGGCGGGGGTGAAGTTCACGCGGGCGTTTGCCTGCACGCCGGTGTGTTCGCCGAGCCGGATGACATACATGACGGGGCGGATTCCGTCGACGCACGGGGTGCAGGACTGGCTGCGGCCGGAGGACGCGACGGGGGCGAAGGCCACGCGGTGGCTGGACGGGCATCTGACGTTTCCGGAGGTGCTGGCGCAGGCCGGCTACCGGTGCGGGATGACGGGGAAGTGGCACATGGGGGAGGACGAGAAGGCGCAGCGGGGCTTTACGTATTGGGCGACGGTGCCGGGCGGCGGGGGGCCTTTCCGGGACGCGGAGTTTGTGCACAACGGGGAGCGGAAGCGGATAGCGGGGTTCAAGGAAGACGCCATTGGAGACTTCGCGCTGGAGTTTCTGAACCAGCAGCGGGAGGAGACGCCGTTCTACCTGCACGTGCCGTTCTATGCGCCGCACACGCCCTATGACTACCAGCCGGAGCAGGACCGGGCGCCTTACGCGGGATCGAAGTTCTCCTGTTTTCCGGAGGAGCCGGAGCATCCGGCGCGGAACTACGGGACGCGCAACCTGCACCACAACGAGGCGGCCAAGCGGGGTTTTTCGGCGCTGATTACGGGCCTGGACCGGAACATGGGACGGATTCTCGGGTGGCTGGACGCAAAGGGCTGGCGGGAGAACACGGTGGTTGTGTTTACGTCGGACCAGGGGTGGAACGCGGGGCACCACGGGGTGTGGGGGAAGGGCAACGGGACGTGGCCGTTCAATCTGTACGAGGAGTCGATCCGGGTGCCGCTCATCTGGTCGCATCCGGCGCGATTGCGGGCGGGGCAGGTGCAGACGGGGATGGTATCGAGCTACGACTTCTTTCCGACGGTGCTCGAGTATCTGGGGGTGGGGGCGCCGGCGGACCGGAAGCGGCCGGGGCGGAGCTATGTGCCGCTGCTCGAGGGCAAGCGGGTGAAGTGGCGGGACCGGCTGTTCTTTGAGTACAGCTATGTGCGGGGAGTGCGTACGGAGCGGTACAAGCTGCTGGTACGGACGAAGGAGTGGCCGAGCGAGCTGTATGACCTGGAACGGGATCCGGGCGAGAAGCAGAACCGGATCGGGGACCCGGCGCTGGCGGCCGTCGAGCGGGAGCTGCGGGGGGAGATCGACCGGTTCTTCGCCGAGCAGGGGGCGCCGCCGCTCGAGCAGTGGCGCGGGACGACGAAGCAGAATCTGACGAAGTACAGCGCGACGGGGCCAGTAAAAGAGTAGGGGGTGGGGTAAACGTTTTGGCTGGTTCCAGCGTCTAGAGGGTAAACTGGAGATCTGATGCACCGATTGCAAAAGCTGAGCGGGATGGCGTTATTGGTTACGGGTTTGTGGGCGCAGGAGACGCCGAACCTGTTTCAGTCGGCGCCGCCGGAGGTGGACGCGGCGCTGCGGAAGCGGGTGACCGAGTTCTACAAGCTGGTGGAGGAGGGGCGCTTCCGGCAGACGGATGCGTACCTGGCCGAGGACGCCAAGGACATCTACTACGAGCAGGAGAAGAAGCGGATCCGCGGGCACGAGATTATCCGGGTGAACTGGGCGGATGACTTCAAGAAGGCCGTGGTGGTGACGGTGATCCAGACGGAGGTGGTGATGCGGGGGGTGGTGACGCCGGTGGGCGCTCCGGTGTCGTCGCGGTGGCGGCTCGAAGAGGGCAAGTGGGTGCAGTACTTTGACACGCTGGCCGGGAAGCCGACGCCGTTTGGGCCGATGAAGGCTGGTCCGAACCAGACCAAGGGGTTGAGTCCGGAGGAGATGCTGAAGAACCCGGAGGTGATCTTCAACCAGATCAAGGTGGAGAAGGATCAGGTGCTGCTGAAGTCGTACGCCAAGTCGGAGGAGTCGATTCGGGTGTTGAACGGGATGCCGGGGGGGATTACGGTGCTGTATGTACCGGACCAGGTGATTCCGGGATTTACGTACAAGGTGGAGCCGCCGGAGATTGGGGCCGGGGAGGAGGCGAAAGTCTGGTTCCGTTTTGATCCGGGCAGCAGTACCGCGCCGCGGCCGACGATTTCGGGGAAGATCCGGGTGGAGCCGTTCGGGAAGAGTTACGCGGTGACGATCCGGTTTGACATTCCGGAGGAGACGAAGAAGCAGTTGCCGAAGAAGCCGTAGTTTGGCCGTTGGATTGCAGGCTGTCTTGCCGAGGTGATTATGCAGATCCAGAGGCAAAGCATCCAGCGGCAAGGTGGCGATTTTGCGGGGTTAGCGAGGCGAGTGGACCGGACGATGGCGGATCCGGGCGGCGTGTTTGGTGCGATTCTGGCGCGACAGGAGTCGAGCCGGCGGCAGGATGTTGGCGGTAGCGCGACAGGGCGGCAAAATGTTGGCGCACCGGCCCCGGCGCCGGCGGCGAGCCGGGGAGACGCGGGGGGGACGGGGCGGCTGACGACGTCGCTGCCGGCGCTGTTTGGCCCCTTTCCGGCGCCGACGACGCCGCCGACGATGCCGCCGGCGAGTTTGACGCCGCCGGTTTCGACGGCTGCACCTGCACCGGCACCGGCTCCGGCGCCAGCCCCGATTCCGCGGTCGGCGCCTCCGGCGGCTTCGACGCGGCCGCCGGGGGCGAATACGATGGCGCAGCATCCGGCGATTGAGGCGCTGCGCGGTGCGATGACGGCGATGCAGATGCCGTTTGCCGGGATTGACATGGAATACAACGAGCAGGTGGTGGGCTTCCCGGGCGGCAGCTACGTGAACCGGTTGATTACGGTGCGGAACCCGCAGGGCCAAACGGAGAACCTTGACGCGCAGCTGACGATGAAGGACCCGCAGATTGCGGCGCTGGACATGGCGCGATTTATGAATTGGAAGGTCTAAGGGCCGGGTCTGTTCCGGAACGGGAGAGCGGGTGGTCCTAGCCCCAATACTGTTCACTTAGAACATCTCGGTGCTTTTCTGTTCCAGGGGCCGGAGGCCCTCGGAATGGCTCGTGCGATCGCTTCGTTGCCGGCTGGCAGTCGGATCACCGACTACATCAGCCTCGGCGTCATCGCTAAGTTCTTCCCCGCGGAGAAGGTGCACGAAATCCTGAAGGAAACGAATCGCGCCAGCATCCGCGAGCGCGATTTG
>JAINDL010000143.1 GCA_019931245.1 Bryobacteraceae bacterium CoA2 C42 | reverse complement strand
CATCAATTCTTAGAGGAAGAGAGTATCATCACTTCTTTCTCAACCTCCCCCCCTCCCCCGACGAACTCCAGTCCTTCCTCGCCGACTCCTCCCCCCAGGCCTTTGAAAAGGTCATCGATCGCCTCCTCGCCTCCCCCGCCTACGGCGAACGCTGGGCCCGCCACTGGCTCGACCTCGCCCGCTACGCCGATTCGGAAGGCTTCAAAGCCGATGAAACCCGCCCCCACGTCTGGCGCTACCGCGACTACGTCATCCGCTCCCTCAACGCCGACAAACCCTACGACCGCTTCGTCAAAGAACAAATCGCCGGTGACGAACTCTTCCCCCAAGACCTCGACGCCAAAGTAGCCGTCGGCTTCAATCGCCACTTCCCCGACGAATCGAACGCCGCCAATATCCGCCAGCGCCGCCAGGAGCTCCTCTTCGACATCACCGACGTCACCGGCTCCGTCTTCCTCGGGCTCACCTACGGCTGCGCCAAGTGCCACGATCATAAGTTCGATCCCATCCTCCAGAAGGATTACTACCGCCTCCAGGCCTTCTTCCAAAACACCCGCATCGAAGACGAAGCCGTCCTCCTGCCCGGCCCCGACTACGAAAACTGGAAAACCCGCCGCGCCGCCTGGGAAGCCCAAACCGCCTCCCTCCGCGCCGAAATGCAGGCCCTTCTCGCCAAGCCCCGCAAAGCCAAGTTCGACGACCGCCTCTCCCGCTTCCCCGAAGAGATCCAGGAAACCATCCTCATGGATCCCGCCCGGCGCACCCCCTTCCAGTGGCACATGTTCATCAAGGCCAAGGCTCAGGTCACCTTCACCGACGCCGAATGCGCCGCCGCCCTCAAAGGCGACGCCAAAGCTCGCTACGCCGAACTCGAACGCCAGCTCGCCGCCTTCGACTCCAGCAAGCCCCCTGAACTCCCCGTCGCCCAAACCCTCACCGACATGCACACCGCCCCGCCCAAAACCTTCCTCCTCAAGGCCGGCAGCTACGAAGCCCCCGGCGAGGAGGTCGCCCCGGGCTTCCTCTCCATCCTCGACCCCTCCGATCTCTCGCTCGAACGCGGCCGCCGCTCCGCCCTCGCCAACTGGATCGCCAGCCCCGCCAACCCCCTCACCGCCCGCGTCATCGTCAACCGCGTCTGGCACTACCACTTCGGCCGCGGCATCTCCGCCACCCCCTCCGACTTCGGCCTCATGGGCGAACGCCCCACCAACCTCCCCCTCCTCGACCACCTCGCCTCCTCCCTCGTCGCCAACGGCTGGAGCCTCAAAAAGCTCCACAAGCAGATCATGCTCTCCCACGCCTGGCAGCAGTCCAGTTCGCAAAACGAATCCAACGCCGCCGCCGACCCCGACAACAAGCTCTGGTGGAAGTACCCCCGCCACCGCCTCGAAGGCGAAGCCGTCCGCGACTCCATGCTCGCCGTCTCCGGCCAGCTCAACGCGAAAATGTTCGGCCCGCCCGTCTTCCCCCCGCTGCCCGCCGGCGTCGTCACCCGCGGCGGCTGGAAGAAGGAGGAAGACCCCGCCGCCGCCAGCCGCCGCTCCGTCTACGTCTTCGTCCGCCGCAACACCCGCTACCCCCTGTTCGACGCCTTCGACATGCCCGACACCCACGAAAGCTGCGCCCGCCGCAACCTGACCATCAACCCCGCCCAGTCGCTCGAACTCATGAACAGCCGCCTCGTCGCTGAGTGGTCCCGCGCCTTTGCCGGCCGCGTCCGCAACGACGCCGGCCAGTCCCTCGACGGCATGCTCGACCGCGCCTGGAAACTCGCCGTCCAGCGCCCGCCCACCGCCGCCGAACGCGCCGACGCCCGCGCCTTCCTCGAACGCTCATCCGCCACCCCCGAAGCCTGGGTCGACCTCTGCCAGACCCTCCTGTCCACCAACGAGTTCCTCTACATCAACTAGCCATGAACCCCAAGCTCCGCCACCATTGGAACGTCTCCAGCCGCCGCGACTTCTTCGCCCGCGCCGGCTCCGGACTCGGGGCCATCGCGCTCAACTCCCTCCTCGCCGAAGCCGCCGTCCCCCCCCAAAAGCCCCATCTCCCCGTCAAAGCCAAGTCCGTCATCTGGCTCTTCATGGAAGGCGGCCCCAGCCACATCGACCTGTTCGACCCCAAGCCCGCCCTCAACAAAATGGCCGGCCAGCCCCTGCCCCCCAGCTTCGGCAAACTGGTCACCGCCATGGGCACCGCCAACAACAGCCTCATGGCCTCCCCCCGCACCTGGAAGCAGCACGGCCAGTCCGGCCTCTGGGTCAGCGAATGGTACCCCCACATCGCCCAGCACGTCGATGACATGACCGTCATCCGCTCCTGCTGGGCCAACGGCCTCAACCACGTCGGCTCCGTCTGCCAGATGAACACCGGCGACATCCTCGCCGGCCGCCCCTCGCTCGGCGCCTGGGTCACCTACGGCCTCGGCACCGCCAACAAAAACCTTCCCACCTTCGTCGTCCTCGCCGACGATAAAGAGGTCCTCGGCGGGCCCAAAAACTGGTCCTCCGGCTTCCTGCCCGCCACCTGCCAGGGCACCCAGTTCCGCCAGGGCGACACCCCCATCCTCAATCTCAAGCCCGTCGAAGGCGTCACCGACGACCGCCAACGCAGCCGCCTCAGCCTCCTCAAGCAGCTCAACCAGCACTGGGGCGCCGATAAGACGGAGGACACCGACCTCGACGCCCGCGTCCGCAGCTTCGAACTCGCTTACGAAATGCAGTCCGCCGGCGCCGAAGCCGTCGATATCAGCAAAGAGACCGACTCCACCCGCGCCCTCTACGGCATGGATGAGGAGATGACGCGCCAGTTCGGCCACAACTGCCTACTCGCCCGCCGCCTCGTCGAACGCGGCGTCCGCTTCGTCGAACTCTACTGCGGCTCCGGCTCCGGCTGGGACGCCCATTCCAATATCGAAGCCAACCACGGCAAGTGGTGCCGCGTCTCCGATAAACCCATCGCCGGCCTCCTCACCGACCTCAAACAGCGCGGCCTGTTGCAGGACACGCTCGTCGTCTGGGGCGGGGAATTCGGCCGCACGCCCTTCAATGAAAAGGGTAACGGCCGCGATCACAACCCCTGGGGCTTCACCATGTGGATGGCCGGCGGCGGTGCCAAGGGCGGCCAGTATGTGGGCACCACGGACGAGATCGGCCTCCGCGCCGTCGAAAAGCCCTGCCACGTCCACGACATCCACGCGAGCATCCTCTACGCCCTCGGCCTCGACCATCTGCAGTTGACCTACCAGCACAACGGCCGCGCCGAACGGCCGACCATCGTCGGCGGCAACACGTTCAAGGAGATCTTCACCTAGCGGCTCCGTGCCGCCGGGCCGGCCAGCCCCCATGCCAAACGCTACCCGCGTCCGCTTCGGCATCCTGATCAGCATCCTCTCGGCCCTCTTCACCTCCGGCGCGCTCTCCGGCTTCGCGCAAAGCCGCGCCGCCCGCAAATCCACTCGCCGGACCCTCTACGTCAACCAGTTGCCTCTCGTCGGCGGCCCTCTCCGCCACTGGCTGTTCACCGCCAACGGCCAACGTACCAATCAGGGCGTTTCCGGTGTGGAAAAGGCGGAGCCTTTCCTCGCCGCCGACCGCCGCGAAGGCGCCCGTCTGCTGAAGATCGAAGCCGACGTCCACCTCGAAACCCAGCGCCGCAGCCCCACCACCCCCACTCCGCAGTACCGCAACTACGAAGTCCTCGTCATCGACAAAGTCTACCGCGCCGAACTCGTCGACCCTTCTCCGGCCCTTCGGTAAACCCGTTCCCACGCCGTAGGAACTTTTATCTCTCCTGTTCGCAAAGCCTTACCGTCTCCCTCGATCCTTCTCTCCGCCCGCCCGTTCCATACTCACAGTGGGGAAAGCACTCAAATCGCTTTGCAAGGAACTCAAGGAACACCACAAATGCTAAATTCTTACAAAAGAAATCAAAATGCCGGCTCCCCGGCGTCCAATAACGGAAACACGACGCCTGACGCGCCACCTGCCGTCAACCCCCAAACCGACCCCGTTTTTCCCAGCGCGCAGTCCGATCAGCCGCCCCCAAGTGGCCCCGCTACCGCAAGTTAATGCAATTGTTAACCATCTGGAATGGCACCGCAATCTCCCCTCGGTAGCCTGAAGCGATGTTATCCGTCCGCCTGCTCCTCCTCACTCTGGCCGCTCTGCCCCTGGCGGCCCAATTCGACACCGGCGCCATTGTCGGCGTCGTCCGGCACGCCTCCCAGGCCCCGGTGGCCAGCGCCGTCGTCACTGTGAAAGAGGTGCGCCGCGGGGTCAACCTCACTACCAAAACCAACGAGGCCGGCAGCTTCGAGTTCCCCAGTCAGCCCATCGGCCGCTACCTGCTTGAAGTAGAAAGCCCCGGCTTCCGCAAACAGGCTAGCCAGGAGTTCGATCTCCGCATCGGCGTCCGCCAGCGGGTCGACTTCACCCTCGAACTCGCATCCGTCCAATCCACCGTGCAGGTCCTCGCCGAAGCCCCTCTCCTTGAAACCGACCGCGCCGAACGCGGCCAGACCATCGCCGCCGCTCAGATTCGCGAACTCCCCCTCAACGGCCGCGCCTACTCCGAACTCATCTACCTCACCGCCGGCATCGTGCGGACCCCCAGCTCCGGCGTCGGCTCCGCGCAGCGCGAAGCCTCCTTCAGCGTCAATGGCCTCCGCAGCACCGCGAACAATTTCCTCCTCGACGGCCTCGACAACAACTACTTCGGCACCTCCAACCAAGGCTTCTCCAACCAGGTCGTCCAACCCCCGCCCGACGCCGTCGCCGAGTTCCGCGTCATCACCAACAACATGAGCGCCGAGTACGGCCGCGCCGGCGGCGCGATCGTCAATGCCAGTATCCGCTCCGGCACCAACGAATTCCACGGCGGGCTCTGGCATTTCTTCCGCAACACCCAACTCAACGCCGTCGGCTTCTTCAAACCCACCGCCGGCCGGCCCATCCAGAACCAGAATCAGTTCGGCGGCGCCTTCGGCGGTCCCATCTTCAAAAACCGCACCTTCTTCTTCATGGACTACGAAGGCTACCGCGAAGTCAACTCCTCCGTCGCCTTCGCCACCTTCCCCTCGGCTCCCCAGCGCGCCGGCAATCTCGGCGTCCCCGTCCGCAACCCGCTTACCGGCGAACTCTTTGCCAACGGCGTCATCCCCCCGTCGGCCCTCTCCCCCTTCGCCCGCGCCATCATGCAGGCCCTTCCCGAAAACACCAGCAACGCCGCCGCCAATAACTACCGCACCCTCCGCCGCATCACCGATTCCCGCGACAAGGGCGACCTCAAAATCGATCACTACCTCTCCGATACCCTCCGCGGCTTCTTCCGCTTCTCCCGCAGCCGTTTCGACGTCTTCGATCCCGGTACCTTCGGCGGCCTCGCCGGCGGAAACGGTAACGGCTTTCAACGCGTCCCTCTCGTCTCCTTCGCCGCCGGCGCCACCTGGACCATTTCGAGCAACTCCATCCTCGAAGCCCGGCTCGGCTTCTCTCAGTCCGAGGCCGGCAAGGACCCCCCTCTCATCGGAGGACCCAGCATGCAGGAACTCTTCGGCATCCCCGGACTGCCTACCGACAAACGCTACACCGGCGGCATTACCGCCGAAACACTTGTCGGCTTCACCTCCTACGGACGGCAGGCCACCAACCCCCAGTACCAGCACCCTGTCCTTCTCAATCCCAAGCTGAACTTCACCCGCATCGCCGGACGTCACACCCTGCGCACCGGCATCGAGTACCAGCGCCTCGGCGTCGAAGCCCTCGACGTCAGCCCCATGATCGGCCGGAATACCTACAGCGGGCTCTTTTCCGCCCCTCCCGGCGTTACCCCCACCGCCGCTACCCAGTCTCTTTATAGCCTCGCCGACTTCTTCTTCGGCGCCCGCAACACCTTTCAACTCGTCAACCCAGGCATCGTCAACCACCGCCAGCAGTCCGGCTTTGCCTACCTGCAGGACGATCTCCGCCTCTCCCGCACCCTCACTCTCAACCTCGGCCTCCGCTACGAACTCGTCACCCCCTTCTACGAACGGGACAACCGCCTCTCCAGTTGGGATCCCAAGTCCAACACCATCATCCAGGCCAAGGCCGGCTCCTTTTTCGATCGCAGCCGCGTCAACCTCGATACCAACAACTTCGGACCCCGCCTCGGCATCGCCTGGAATCCGCTCAACAAAACCGTCCTCCGCGCCGGCTACGGCATCGGATACAACACCTTCAACCGCACCGGCACCAGCTACCTCGCCTATAACGCCCCCAATTTCGTCCTCGCCAGCGCCTCCCAGGTTCCCGGCCAGCCCGGCTTCCTCACCACCCAACAGGGCTTCCCGGCCAACTTCACCTCCCCGGCCAACTTCAACCCCCGCCGCAGCACCGTGCAGTATGTCGATCCCAACCTGCAATGGGGCCGCGTTCAGAACTGGTTCCTCTCCGTCCAACGCGAACTGCCCTTCCGCATCCTGGTCGACCTCTCCTACGTCGGCAACAGCGCCGATCATCTCGCCACCATCAACGACCTGAATCAGGCTCGCCCCAACGCTCTCAACGAAAACCTCAACATCGAAGACCGCCGGCCCAACCTCGCCTACAGCAATATCTCCGGCACCGTCGGCAATGGATTCTCCCGCTATCACGGCCTTCAGGTCCGCGTCGAAAAACGAAGCGAATCCGGACTCTACTTCCTCAACAGCTTCACCTGGGCCAAAGCCATCGACAACTCCTCCCAGGCCTTCGACAACAGCAATAACAATGGAACCAGCTTCCAGAGCATCTACGACATCGGCGCCGACAAAGGCCTCTCCAACTACGACCGCCGCTTCAATAACATCACCAGCCTGGTCTACGAACTCCCCTTCGGCCGCGGCCGTCGCTTCCTCGGCAAATCCTCCCGCGCCCTCGATCTCACCTTAGGCGGATGGCAGATCAACTCCATCCTCAATCTGCGCTCCGGCGAACCGTTCAACATGACCTATACCGCCGCTGCCCGCAGCCAGGTCGCACCCTTCCTCACCCTCCTCGGCTTCAATGTCTTCCGCCCCAACATCTCCGGCAGCCCCCTCCTGCCCAAACAACAACGCACGGTCAACTCCTACCTCAACCGCGCCAACGTCTCCATCCCCGACTACTTCCAGCCCTTCGGCAACGCCGGCCGCAATATCGTCCGCGGATTCGCCTTCCATCAACTCGACCTTGGCGTCAGCAAAACCTTCCGCCTCACGGAACGCTTCCGCCTCCAGTTCCGCGCCGAAGCCTTCAACGTCCTCAACAAAGCCAACTTCACCGCCCCGAATGCCAACATCTCCAGCCCGGCCTTCGGAACCATCACCTCCACTTACGACCCCCGCAGCCTCCAACTCGCCCTGAAACTCCTATTCTGATGCGCCTCCTCCTCATCCACCTCCTGCTCCTCGGCTTCCTCGCCTCCGCGGCGGAACATCCCCCCATTGTCTTCGTTCACGGCAACGGAGACGACGCCACCAAATGGGTGCCCACCATCTGGCTGTTTGAATCCAACGGCTACCCCAAGGACCGGCTCTTCGCCATTCGCCTCACCGATCCCGTCGCCCGCCGCGAAGACTCCAAGCCCGAAGCCTTCCGCTCCTCCACCACCGACCAGGCCTCCGAACTCGCTGCCTTTGTCGCCCGCGTACTCCTCGAAACGAAGGCCAAGAAGGTCGCCCTCGTCGGTAGCAGTCGCGGCGGCTTCACCATCCGGAACTACCTCCGCAACGCCGGTGGTTGGGCCGTCACCTCGCATGCCATCCTCTGCGGAACCCCCAATCACGGCGTCATCTCGGTCGACGGCATCCGCTTCCTCACCATCCGCGGCGACAAGCAGGACAAGTTTGCCCAGCCCAACGTCGGATACGATGCTCCAGCCCTGCCGGGCGCCGAAGATGTGGTGCTACCCGGTCTCGACCACCGCGAAGTCGCCTTCCACCCGAAGGCCTTCGCCGTCATCTGCCAATTCCTCACCAACACCGCCCCGGCGCGCCTCCAACCCGTTGCCGAATCCGCTCCCGTCATCAGCGGACTCATTACTGCCTTTGCCAACGGTGCCCCTACCAACCGACCCGCCGCTGGCGTCCCGCTGCAGATCTTTGCCCTCCGCCCCGGCTCTTCCGAACGCGATGGCGTCCCGCTGCTCGACAGCACCACCACCACTGCCGGCGCGTGGGGCCCGCTCCCGGTCGCTCCCAACCGGGGTTACGAGTTCGTCCTCACCGCTCCGGAAGGCCGGACCATCACCTACTTCATCACCGGCATCCACCGCTCCACCAACCTGCTCAACCTCCGCCTCGTGCCGCCTTCTCCCGCTCCCGGACTACAAATCCACCGCCCGCAAGGCTACTTCTCCAAAGGCCGCGACGCCATCAAAATCAATGGCCTGGAGCTGGAATCCATTCCGCCTGGCATTCCCACCCGCGATTCCCTCTCTATCCAGCCAAACGGGCCTGTCACCGTCGAACTGCGCGAGGAACTCCTCTTCGCCCGCCCGGCGCTCCGCCCCGGAGATACCAGCATCGCCACGTTTCTCGGGGAGTAGAGCAAGCCGGAACCAAACAGTATTTCACCGCCGGGCTCTCCCCCCCCATAGCCGAACACCAAAATCCTTCCTCACCACTACCGCGTACCCCGCCGCCCCAACAATACTCTCGCCTCGTGGACATCAGGAGCGCGCATCAGCTTTTCATCCCACCGTCACCACCCTGTATTCTTCGCATCGTAGTCTCCGGGTAATGCGTACCATCCTCTTCCTTACCTTCGCCGCCTCTCTGGTCCCGCTCCACGCTCAGGGACCCGCCGCCGGTCCCGATCCCCGCTTTCTCCAGCAACTCCTCGAACGCCACCGTCCCTCCGGCGCCGACCCTTTCGAGTTCGCCGCCCTCGGCGACCAGCAGTACGGCGCCGACGGGGAACGCCGCTGGCCGGCTCTCGTCGAAAGCGTTAATCGATCCGGCGTCTCTTTCGTCGTCCACACGGGCGATGTCAAAAGCGGCAGTACCCTCTGTTCAGACGCCATGTTCGCCGACCGCGTTCAGTCCTTTAACTCGTTCCTGATGCCCATGATCCTCACCCCCGGTGACAACGAATGGACCGACTGCCACCGCGACAACAATGGCTCCTACAACTCCCTCGAACGCCTCGCCTACCTCCGCCGCGTCTTCTATCCCACCAATCAATCCTTCGGCCAGCGTAAACTCACGCTCTCCCGCCAAAGCGAGGATCCGCGGTATGCCAACTACGTCGAAAACAGTATGTGGGCGCAGGGTAATGTCTTGTTTGCCGCCGTGCACATCGTGGGCAGCAACAATAATCTCGACCGCAACGCGGAAAACGATCGCGAATACGAGGAGCGGAATCGGGCGAACTTCAACTGGTTGAAGACGGTATTCTCGGTAGCCCGCGATGCCGACTTCGCTGGTGTCGTCCTGCTCCTGCAGGCCAATCCCGGCTTCCCCGGCTCTCGCGTTCGCGTCAGGCAGTTGGAGTCCGGCTTCCGGGAGACGTTCTTCCATCTCGAAGACGAGGCCGTCGTCTTCAACCGGCCGGTCCTGCTGATCCACGGCGACTCCCACGAGTTCCACATCGATAAACCCCTGCTCGGCACCCGGACCGGCCGCGTGATTGACACCATCATGCGCCTCGAAGTCCCTGGCTCCGCCGATGTCCACTGGGTCCGCGTCCGCGTCAACCCGGCCAAACCCGCGTCGCTGTTCTCCTTCGAACACGAAGACATCGTCGCTCACCGCCCAGCCCAGCAGCGTCCGTAGCCAGGGAACCCCGTTGGCGCCCGTTGCCATCGGGGCAGCGGGCACCCCGACTCGCCCATTCCTTTTGCGAAGAGTACCGCCGGTCAGCGCCGGCGGTCTCCCGAAAGCAGCGAACTGTTTGCTGGAGTGCCCCAGATCCCCGTCAGGTGTCGCGCTACCCCTTCCCCAAGCCTGAATTCTCGTTCTCACGGCCGAGGGGATGCCGCATACCGTCATGCCTCCTCTTCCGTCCTCAACGCGGAACGTAGCGGACGTCAGCCCCGCGTTTGCGACGCGCCGCTTGGATTGCCTGCTCCACACTTTGTTCGCTATCAGGCTGCGGGCCCGCGCGCGCCGAACTTGCTGGCCCCGTTTCCGCAACCCATCTGTCGATATCTGTCGATATCCGCGCGTCCCAACCCTCCAGGGAGACGCGGTCTACCGTCACCTCCTGCATCCGCCAGATTCCCGCCAAATCGCTCCACTGCCGCTCACAATTCTCTCCCCCGGCCCGGTACCACGCCAATTTAGCCAGCAGGATGTCCTCGGGATTTCGCAACAAAAAATGCGCCGCCGCACCGCGTCCTCGCCGTGCGAAAAAAGGTCGTCGGAAAGATGTCGAACTTGTATATCGCTCTCCGTGCCTCCTCCGGACGCAGGTCACAGATCCTCGAAAACCGGCTCGAGCGCTGTCACTTGCCGACCATCCGTTCGGCCGCCTCCGGCCCGTAGCGTACTTCGGCCAGCCGCCGACGCTGCATCGCCCCGTCCAGATGCCGCGCGTTAGCCAGAAACATCTGCCGCACGGCCGCGGAAAGCTCCATCGTCGGCGTCAACCCTCTCCTCCGCCCGCGATTCCGTGTCGTTCACCCTGCAGTGTAATGGCCCTCAAAACTCTGCCGAATGAGCCCGGTGGCGCGCCGCCGCAAACCGTTTCTAAGCCATCGCGGACCGGATGGTCAACGGCGAAATGACAGCAGCCGCCCGCGCCCTGTCGTTCTCCATTGCAGATGAGCAACTGGCCAGCCACTGAAGCGCCAGCATGGTCCCCTCCGGCTTCTAACCCCTCCGTCTCGCGCTGCTTGCCCCCCTGTTCCCCTGGTTACAACGAAATCGGGACTTCTCGCTCGCCTAACCGGAAGGCTCCCCGAAAACCACGATCACCCGTCGCACGGACCCGTCTCCGGGCCCGCGCGGCGAGCCTCTTCTCAAAAACGCACAGGCCGAAGCGAGTCCGTTGTGCGCGGTTCCATAAGAGCGCACAGGCCGCGCAGGCCCGGCGCCAACGGGCGAGGAACTCGCCCCTCCT
>JAINDL010000196.1 GCA_019931245.1 Bryobacteraceae bacterium CoA2 C42 | reverse complement strand
GAGGAACTCGCCCCTCCTGCCGGGCCGAAGCGAGTCCGTTGTGCGCGTGTTCCAGAAGAGCGCACAGGCCGCGCAGGCCCGGCACCAACGGGCGAGGAACTCGCCCCTCCTGCCGGGCCGAAGCGAGTCCGTTGTGCGCGAGTTCCTCAGAAAAAGTACTTCAGCGCCATCTGGATCGACCGGGGCGGGTCCGTCGCCGTAATGCGGCCGAAGTTGGCCGGGGCGTTCAGGTTGGCCGCCGGGCCGCCCCAATTGACCCGGTTGAAGGCGTTGAACAACTCGGTGCGGAACTGCAGCGTGTGGCGCTCGTAAAGGCGGAAGTTCTTCTGGATGCTGAAGTCCTCAGAAACCGACCCGTAGCCTCGAAGCAGATTGTAGCTCGGCGCCGCGTTGCCCAGCGTAAAGGCCGCGGGCTGCGCCCACGCGTTGATGTCCAGCTTACGCTGCAGCGACGCGTTGCCCGGGTCGTAGTTGCTGCCGGTCACGCCGGTATCGAAGTTCGTGTTCACGATGTTAGGCCGGTTGCCGCCGCCGAACAGCGGGATGGCGCCGCCCCCGCCGATGAAGACCGGAGCGCCGGTGCGGAAGTTATGGATACCGTTCAACTGCCAGCCGCCGGCGAGCAGGTCGACGACGCGCGGCGCGTTGGCCAGCAGCTTCTTGCCCTTGCCAAAGGGCAGTTCGTAGGTCCAGCTGACGATGGCGACGTGCTTGCGGTCAAACGGAGCGAGACGCTTTTCGAGGTCGCGGTTGCGGGTGTCGAGCGGGGCGCCGCCCGCGGCGTCGATCTCGCGGTTGGAGTAGCCGGACCCGTGCGCCAGGGTCTTCGAGAGCGTGTAGGAGACCAGCATCGACAGGCCATTTGCGTAGCGCCGCTGCAGGCGCGTCTGGAGCGAATGGTAGTTGCTGAAGCCGGTGGGCTGGGCGAGGTTATTGATGCCGGTGTACTGCGGGTAGGGGCGCAGCGCCTGGGCCACCGAACCGCGGAAGGTGGGGAAGGGAAGGCGGATGCCCGCGGCCACCGCGGCCGCCGAGGCAGCGTCGCCGTTCAGCAGATTGCCGAGGCGGAGGTTGCTGATATCCACCTGGTTGAGGTTTTCGAGGCCCGAAGGCAGTCGGAGGCTGCGAGAACCCACATAGCCGACATCGAGGAGGAAGCTGGCCGGCAGTTCGCGCTGCAGGTTGAACGTCCAGCTGTTGGTGTAGCCCGCCTTGTTGGCGCCGGGGTTCATGAAGTCGATCGTGGCGCCGTTCAGCAGGGTGGCGTCGCGGTTGGGCAGGGTGCCGTTAAAGGCCGGTACGCCCTGGTCCAGGTTGAAGGCCGAGACGCGGCCGTTGGTCGTGTTCGGGAACGCCTGCGGGAAGGTGAAGCCGGCGTTGTAGCGCCCCGGGAACTGGCCGATCTGGGTGGCGTTGCCGGGTGAGAAGAAGATGCCGAAGCCGGTGCGGATGACCGTTTTCGGGTTCACCGTGTAGGCCAGGCCCAGGCGGGGCGAAAGCTGGCCGTAGAAGTTAGGCACGATGCGGTCGCCGAAAAAGCGCAGGGCGCCCGGCAGGTTGTTCGCTCCGGGGTTCGGCAGCGCGGGGTCGAAGCCGGACTGGCGGCCGGCGGCGTCGCGGACCGTCGTCGGAATCTCGTGGCGGAAGCCGAGGGTGAGGGTGAGCTTGTTCGAGACGCGCCACACATCGTCGATGTAGTAGGCGTAGAACTCATTCTGCACGGTGCGCTCGCCCATGGGGAAGAAACGGGTGCCGGAGAAGACCTCGCCGAGCAGGAAACTGGCCCAGCCATTGCCCAACTGGTTGAAGCGCGGATCGGTGAGCGAGGAGGTCGAGAGGTTGTTGAAGACGTAGGAGCCGCTGAGGCCGCCGTTCTGCGTGCCGGCGAAGTTGACAAACTTCATCAACCGGCCCTCTCCACCGACCTTGACCTGATGCCGGCCCTTGACCCAGGACAGGCTGGCGACCCAGGCGTGGCTGATGTTGGCCGAAGGGTCGTTGGGCTGCTGGGCGGAGTTGCCGATCTCCAGGCCGCCGTAAGTGTTGTTGATGTTGAAGGTGGGGAAGCCGGGATTATCGGCCGGGATACCGGGCAATTGAATGGTCTGGTTGCCTTTGCGGGCGTCAAGCTGCCGCGTCGGGTTCGATTTCGTGTATCCGTAGCCGGCGTGGAACAGCAGCGTGGGCGTGAGCGTGGCGTCGTAGTTGGCGCGGTAGTTGCTGCCGCGGGTGTCCGCCGTAAACCAGGGTCCCAGCGGGCCGTTGGCGCGGCCGAGCACGGAGTTGACGTACTGGATGTTGGTGGCGCGCCAGACGACAAAGCTGACGCGCTGGGCCGAGGAGAGCAGATGGTCGGCTTTGAGCGACCAGATATCGTCGTTCACCGGGTTGGCGTTGCGGGCCAGGAAGTTATTGAAGTAGCTCGGCAGGTCCGGGGCCGGAAGCAGGGGCGTCGTGTTGCGGGCGACGCGGGAGAAGCGGTTTCCGGGGATGATGTTGCCGGGAAACGGCGTACGGGTGCCGTCGGCGGTCGTGGTGGCGGGGTCGAAGATGGGAATGATGGCGCCGGCCGAATCGACGTGGCGGGAGAAGTCGCCGCGGAGGAACTCCGGCGTGGGCATGCTGACGAGGTTGCCGGGCAGCGGGGGCGAGTTGCGGAGACCGGTGTAGTTGAAGTTGAAGAAGGTCTTGTCTTTGCCGTTGTACAGTTTCGGGATGATCACCGGGCCGCCGAAGTTGCCGCCGTATTCATTGAAGCGGACGATGGGGCGGGTGCGGTTGAAGAAGGGGCGGGCGTCGAGCTTGTCGTTACGCAGGAACTCGAACAGCCCGCCGTGGAAGGTGTTGGTGCCGGACCGGAGGGTGTAGTTGATGACGCCGAAGCCGCGGCCGTACTCGGCCGGGAAAAGCGTGTTCTGCACCTTGAACTCTTCGACGCTCTCATAGGGCGGGGAGGTCTGGGCCAGGAAGCCGGGGTTCGAGGCGAGTTGCGCCGAGATGCCGTCAATCAGAATCTCCTGGCCAAACTCGGGGCTGCCGTTGATGCTCTTGCCCCACTGCGTGCCAACCACGCCGGGGGTCAGAAAGATGAACGTCTCGGGCTGCCGCCGGCCGGACGCTGCCGTCGTAGAGGCGCCGGAGCCGATCTGGATGGGCAGGTCGAGCAGGGTCTGACGCTGGAGAACGGTGGAGACCTCGGGGGAGGAGGTCTGGAGCGCGATGGCGCTCGAGGAGACCGTCACGGCGTCGGTCGTGCTGCCGACTTCTAGCGTGATGGTGATGTCGGCCTGCGTGGCGGTAAGGATCGCAACGCCCTGCCGGACTACTTTCTTGAAGCCGGTCTTTTCCACTTCAAGATCGTAGGCGCCCGGCGGCAGACCGCGGAGGATGAACCCGGCGTCCGATGACTCGACCGTGGTGACCTGATTGGTCGCCTGGCTCTTCAGGGTGACGCGCGCGCCCGGGACGGCGGCGCCGGAGGAGTCCACGACCGATCCGTTGAGGCCGCCCAGGTTGCCCTGACCGTAGAGTAGGGCGGCAGGGAGCAGAAGAAGCGCACCGAGTAGGCGCAGCGATAGGGAGAAAGGTCGTAGCACTCTCACAGTATGAGGGGTATGGCAGCGAAATACCAGAGCCAAACGGTCCGCCCGGGGCCGCTGGATTCTTTGTAAATTCAATAAGTTAAGGCCCGTCGTAACCGTTGCGTACCGTTACGGGGCGTGATAAGCTCCCGGCTGGAGGGTTCGCGTTTAGTGGAAAGCGCAGTGGTCCCGGTTCGATCAGTTGCTCCCGCGCTCGAGTCCGCCGTGCGCGCGGCGCTGGCGGAGATTGTGGCCAGTCCGGAGTTCCGGGCCAGTCAGAAGTGCCGCTCGTTTCTGATCTATGTGGTGGAGGAGACCCTGGCCGGGCGGCACGAGTCGCTGAAGGAGCGGGTGATCGGGGCGGAGGTCTTTGGCCGGGCGCCGGGATTTGAAACCGCGGGCGACTCGATTGTGCGGGTGAAGGCGACCGAAGTCCGGAAACGGCTCGCCAAGTTCTACCAGGACCAGCCCGCGGGCGGGTTGCGCATTGAGCTCCCCACGGGGTCCTATGTCCCAGTCTTTCACGGGCAGGCGCCCGTGGCCGCGGCCGAGGTCGACGTGGCCGCGCCGCGCCGAATGAGCCGGCGGGTGATGGCCGGGGCGGCCGGCGGCGGGTTGGCCGCGGCGCTGGGCGGTTGGACGTTCTGGCCAAAGTCGCGGGCGTTGGATGCGCTGTGGGCGCCCCTGTTGACCGGGCCGGGGCAGTTGGTCGTCTGCGCAAGCGGCGCGCCGGCGGTATCGGCCGTGGACCTGTCGGTGGTTGAAGCGCTGCGGAGGCCGCACGCCCCCGGGGCGACCATCCGTCTCGACCAGCTCTCTCTCAGCCGGCAGGCGCAGACCTCATGGCCAACCGTGCAGGCGCTCGTGGACGTCACGCGGATGCTCGCCGTGGCGGGTAAACCGTTTCAGGTGCGCGTCGCCGCGGAGATGTCTTTTGATCAGGTGAATGGGCAGCCGCTGGTGGTGATCGGGATGTTCTCGAATCCCTGGACGATAGAGTTGACCCGGCACCTACGCTTCAGCTTCGAGATCGCCGGCGCCGGCGAGTATGTGGTGAAGGACTCCCAGCGGCCCGACTTCGTCCGGCGGGTGAAGGGGCTCCACCCGGTCTCGGCCATGCCGGTAGATTATGCGCAGGTAACCCGGTTGCTCGACCCGCGGCGGAACCGGCGGGTGATCGCCATTGGGGGTATTTCGGGCTTGGGGACGCAGGTGGCGGCGGACTTTGCCACGAGCGAGCACGGGTGGGAGCAGGTGGCGCAGATGGCCCCCGCCGGCTGGGAGCAGCGTAACGTGCAGGTGCTGCTCGAAACGCGAATCATCGGCGACACGCCCAGTCCGCCGACCATTCTTGCCGTGCACGCCTGGTAGCTACTTTTCGAGGAAAAAGTAGCCGGCGATCAGTGCGTCAATGCCCGAAGAGTAGAAGCTGCGGACGGCGTCGCGCGGCGTGCACACGAGCGGGTCGCCGAACAGGTTGAAGGAGGTGTTACACAGTACGGGCAACCCGAAGGCCGCCCCGCCGGCGTGCAGCAGCCGCCAGTACAACGGGTTGTCTTCTTCGGCGACCGTATGCACGCGAACATAGTCCCCGCCCAGGATTACGCTCGCGAACTGCTGCCGGTAGCCGGGCCGGACGCGGCTGACCGTGGCCAGAAACCGCGCGTTGTCGCTGACCTCGAAGTACTGGCCGGCCAGTTCCGCCGGCACACTGGCCGCGAACTTGCGAAACGGTTCCCGATGCTTGATGAAGCTGTTGAGGTTCTCCGTTGAGTAGGGATTCACGGGGCTCGCCAGGAGACTGCGGTTGCCCAGGGCCCGCGCACCGAACTCCATACGCCCTTGCATCCAGGCCAGAATCCTGTCCTGCCGCAACTGTTCGATGGCGGTAGCGATGATGGCGTCGGTGGTCAGCAGCCGCTGAAAGCGCAGCTTGCAGTTTTCGAGAACCTGTTTGAACTGCTCAGTGGAGTACTCCGGCCCCCAGCAGAAGTTGCCCATCGCCACCGGCCGGCCCCACACCTGCGCCGCGGCGCCAAGCGCGGTGCCCGTGTTGCCGGCGGCGGGTTGCACAAAAACCCGGTCGTAGGCGCCGCTGCGTTCGAGCGCTTCGACCAGCAGCGCGTTCCAGAACAGGCCGCCCGCCAGGCAGAGATTGCCCCCGCGGCCGGCCAGGTGCAGCACCAGATCGTTGACGGCGGCCTGGAGGCTGGCGGCGATATCGGCCTTCTTCTCCGGCGGAACCGGCGCGCCGTCGGCCAGGCCGAGTTCGGCGTAGAACTTGCTGCTGAACCAGGCGCCGTCGAAGTAGCTGCGGTCGGCCGCTTTGAGCCACGCTGCGCCCGGCGGCAAAATCCGCGCAAACAGGCTCTGGTACACCGGCTGGCCGGCCGTCGACAGCCACTGCACCTTGTGTTCGTCCGCGTTGGCGGTAAAACCAAGCAGTTCGGTGACGCGAGTATATAGGTCGCCCACCGAGTCGGGGAAATAGAGCTCCTCTTCCACCTGCAGACCCGCGGCCGAAGCCTGCCAGCGCGCCCCGCAGCGGAAGTCGCCCAGCCGGTCGAGCGTCAGCACGGTCGCCTGCGGGAAGCCCGAGAAGTAGAACGCCGAGGCAGCGTGCGCCGCGTGGTGCTCGACCACCGCGATCCGCGCGCCGGGAAACTGATGGCGCAGTTCGAGATGGGTCTCCGACTCCGGACCCGCCGGGAACGGCCGCGCCACGGCGACCACCTCGACATCGCGCGCCCCAACGCCCGCCATTTGCAGGCACGTCCGTATCGCTTCAAGCGGCAGCTCTTCCGGACTGGTGCGCCGGGCCACCTTGCGCTGCTCAACCGCGGCGGCGACGTGTCCATCGCGGAGCAGCACGCAGGCCGGATCGTTGCGGAGGCCGCCAAGGCCGAGGATGATCATAAACCTATACCTTCGTTAAACGGGCGATCGACCGCTCGCGCCCGATGGCCGTAAACACGTGAAACGCGCTCGGCCCCACCGCCTGGCCGGTCAGCGCGGCGCGGGAGCCGTTAATCAGCACGCCCGGCTTCACGCCCGCCTCGGCGGCCAGCTCGCGCAGCGTCGTTTCTACCGAAGCTTCCGTGAACTCGGTCGCGGCGGCGAGGCGGGCGCCGAGCGTGCGCAGCAGTTCGCGGGCGCGCGGCTCGTCGAGGCGCTCGGCGGCCGCGGGTTCCATCGGAAACTCGTCGCTGAAGTAGGGCAGGCCTTTGGTGGCGAAGTCGTGCAGCGAGGTATAGCGGGCGCGGATGGTATCGACGACGAAGGCGAAGTTGGCCTCTTCGGCGTGCAAGCCGGCGGCCTCCAGGGTGGCGCGCACGGCCGGGAGCAGCCCGTCCAGCGCCATCGAACGCAGGTGCTGCCCGTTGAGCCATTGCGCCTTGGGGTCGATGGGGTCTTCGTCCGAAAAATTCACGACGGCGTTCGACCGGTTCACCCCGGAAAAGGAAAACGCCTCGATCAACTCGGGAATCGCCATCTGTTCCCGGTTGTTCTTCGGCGACCAGCCGAGCAGGCACAGGAAATTGATGTAGGCCTGCGGGAGAAAACCGGCATCGCGGTAGGTGGTCACGCTCACCACCGGGCCGTGCTTGCGCTTCGACAGCTTGGCGCCGTCCGGGGCGATCAGCAGCGGCAGGTGGGCGAACTTTGGCTTCGTTTCGCAAAGTGCCTCAAAGATCAGCACATGCTTAAAGGTGTTGGTCAGGTGGTCCTGGCCGCGGATGATATGGTCGATGCGCAGGTCCACGTCGTCGGCGCAGGATGCCATGTGGTAGGTCGGCATGCCGTTTGAGCGGAGGAGGGCAAAATCCTCGATCTCATCGGCCTTCTTGTACTGGTCACCAAAGACGGAGTCTTTGAACTTGACGGCGCGGTTCTCGCCGCGGGGGACGCGGAAGCGCAGCACGAACGGCTCGCCGGCGGCGGCGCGGCGATCCGATTCGGCCGGCGAAAGCTCGCGCATCTCCGGGTGAAACAGCCACGGCTCCCCGGCCTCGGTGCGCTCCTCCTCACCGGTCTGCGCCGGGGTGAAGTCGCGGTAAGCCCGGCCCTGGGCCAGAATCCGGTGGGCCATCTCTTTGTGCAGGGCCAGCCGTTCCGACTGCCGGTAGTACTCGTCCCAGTTGAGGCCGAGCCAGTGCAAGCCGTCAAAGATCGAGTCGACCGAAGCCTGCGTATTGCGCTCGACGTCAGTATCGTCGAGGCGCAAAATCATGGTGCCGTTGTGTTTCCGGGCGTAGAGCCAGTTGAAAATGAAGGTGCGCGCCGAACCGATGTGCAGGTAGCCGGTGGGCGAGGGGGCAAAGCGAACGCGCGGCATCCGATTATTCGATGCTGCCGGTGGGCGAGACGCGGAGTTCGTTGTTGACCTTCTTGGCGCCTTTCATCTTCAGGATCAGCTTCTCGGCTTTCGCCTTGGCCTTGTCGGTGCGCACGATGCCTTTGACCGTAACCACCCCGTCTTTGACCTCCACTTCGAGGGCGCCGCCCTTAACCTCCGGATCTCCAGCGAGGCGGAGACGGATCTGATCGTACAGCCGGTCGTCTTC